>CAMAWO010000077.1 GCA_945861925.1 Bifidobacterium breve
GGTGTCGGTCTCCATGACGGCGGGAGGATCCTTGAGCGACCTGAGCATGTCAATGTTCGCGAGCAGTGCTGCGTGGGAGAGCATCGCGCCCTTCGGCCGACCGCTCGTACCGGCAGTGAATAGCAGGAGGGCAAGGCCATTGGGAGATACCGTCTCATCTCTCGGTGCAATGGGCTGGGCTGCGAGAAGATTGCTCCACGAAGCGGACGACACATCGACCACCTCACAGGAGGCGATCGCCTCGACGGCACCAAATCCCACGGCAGCAGTGGTCTCGTCGACGACGACGACTCGAGCACCCGAATCGGTGAGCAGCACCGCTGCCTCTGCCACGGTATAAGCCGGGTTCAACGCGGCCACGACGAGCCCGGCACGCAGGATCGCGAAGTAGCCAATGACAAATTCGATCGAATTCCCGAGCAGCAGGGCCACTCGATCCCCCGGATGCAGGCCCTGCTCGCGCAGGCCGCCAGCGACACGATCGACCGCTCCATCGACCTCCGACCAAGTGAGCCGGCGTGCGCCATCGATGAGGGCAGGACGATCCGGAGTAACGCTTGCCGGGCCGCGCAGCAACGACGCCAGGTTCGTCCGCTCGCTCATGCTCCCTACTCTCGCATATCGATGCCGAGACCTCGGTACGCTCCTTCCGTGGCGAGCAGGCGGGTACCGAATGCACCTGACCTACTCGCGTCCTATCGCAAGGCGGGCCAAGCGTCAGCCGACGCCGCGGGCGAGGCGATCAGCGGACACATCGCGGGAGCCACCGCCGCCTTCTTCGACGTGGACAACACGATCATGCGAGGTGCGAGCATCTTCCACCTCGCCGTCGGGCTGGCCCGTCGTCACTACTTCAGTGGCCACGAGGTCTGGGGCTTCGGCGTCAAGCAGTTGCGATTCGTCCTCAGTGGTGCCGAAAACCTGGAGGACATGGCATCGGCCACGTCGGCCGCTCTCTCCTTCGTCGAGGGGCGACGCGTCGATGAATTGCTCGCGCTCGGCGAGGAGATCTTCGACGACAGCATGGTCGACAAGCTCATCCCCGGATCCCTCGCGCTCGCACAAGGGCACCTTGATGCCGGGCAGGAGGTCTGGCTCGTCACCGCCACACCGGTCGAGGTCGCCCGACTCCTTGCGCGTCGACTCGGACTCACGGGAGCACTCGGGACCGTCTCGGAAATTGAGGATGGCAAGTACACGGGTCGACTCGTTGGTCCGCCGCTCCACGGCCTGGCCAAGGCGGAGGCGGTGCACGCCCTCGCAGCCCGAGAGGGCCTCGACCTCAGCCAGTGTTGGGCCTACTCTGACTCGGCAAATGACATTCCGATGCTGTCAGCAGTTGGCCATCCCGTGGCAGTGAACCCAGATGCCACCCTGCGCGCGCATGCCCGAGACAACGACTGGAAGATCCGAGACTTCCGGCGTAGGGAACAAGTGAAGCGCCTTGCGGTACCAGCCCTTTCCGGGGCCTCCGGAATAGCCGCGGGCCTCGCTGTCGGCTATGCGATCGGACGCGCTCGAAGGAGTTGAGCCGACGTCATCCGAATACGGATGGACGCTTCATGAGGAGGCGGTACAGCGCCTGCTGGATCTGCTCTCGCACCTGATCTGTGAGATTGAACACGAGCATTGGGTCGTCGGCAGCGCCCTCAGGATAGTCCTCGGTGTGGATCGGGTCGCCGAACTCGATGTACCACTTACTCGGCAGCGGCACCATCCCAAGGGGTCCCATCAGCGGAAACGTCGGGGTGATCGGGAAGTACGGCAGCCCAAGTAGGCGGGCCAGGGTCTTGGCGTTTGAGATCATTGGGTAGATCTCCTCTGCACCAACGATCGCTGTTGGCACGATCGGGGTTTTCGTCCGAAGAGCCGCGGCAACGAAGCCGCCCCGTCCGAAACGCTGGAGTTTGTACCGCTCACTGAACGGCTTGCCGATGCCCTTGAAGCCCTCCGGCCAGACGCCGACGATCTCACCCCGCTCGAGGAGTCGCTCGGCGTCGGGGGTACAGGCGAGGGTGTGACCGGCCTTGCGTGCGATCTCGCCGAGGAACGGCGTCTGGAAGACCAGATTCGCCCCGAGCATGCGTAGGTGCCGGTGCGCCGGATGGTCATCGAGCAACGCCACCTGGGTCATCACCGAGTCAAAGGCCACGGTGCCAGAGTGGTTCGCGACGACCAAGGCACCCGACTCGGCCGGGATGTTCTCCAAGCCTGAGGCCTCGACCCGGAACCATGACCGATAGAGCGGACGAACAAGGGCCATGAAGACGTGCTCGGTGAGATCGGGGTCGAATCCGAACTCATCGATTGCGTAGTCACCGCTTCGACGTCGTTGAACGAATTCCCACGCCTCCTCCGCGAAGGCGCGAAGGCTTTCCGGTAACGAAGCGAGTTCTCCCTCGAGCCGCTGTTCGGGGGGCCGGACTACCGCGGGCACCGGCTGGGGCCCGGTGTTGCCCACGAGTCGCGCGGCCTTGGAAGGAGACAGCCTGCCGCTGTCGCCCATGTGGATGACCTGAGCATCAGGCAACGTCGGCCAGCTCCTCATCACGCGCGAGAAACTCCTCAAAGGCGGCGTGAGTGGTGTAGGCCGGAGTGAACTCGAAGGTGCGCTCGACGAGCGAGGTGTCGAGAACCCTTCCGTAGGTGATGAACCGGACCTGCTCGTAGGAGAAGTCGAGCAGGCCGGCTCTCGAGAGGCTTCGGCCAACCGGCGTCAGCAGGAACTCGGGCAACGCCACCTGGGGACGACCGGTGAGCCTGATCGCCTGCGACAGCGTGAGGGCGCCAGCGCCGGCCACGTTGAAGATCCCCACCTGACGATCGTGTACGGCTCGGCGCAGGATCTCCAGTCCATCGTCCACATGCACGAACTGCAGACGGGCATCGAAGCCGAGCACCGTAGGAATCACCGGCAGGGAGAAATACGCCGTCATCGCCGTATCGATGGCCTGCCCCATGAAATTCGCGAAGCGAAAGGTCGAGACGGTGACGTCGGGCCGGCGACGGGCGAAGCCCCGCACGTAGCCCTCGACCTCGGAGCAGTCCTTGGGCCAGCCGGCTGTCGGCGCGTGCTTGGGCTCCATGTCCTCGGTGAACATCGCAGGATCCTTCGCCCCGCATCCGTAGACGCCGGAGGTGGATTTCACGATGAGGCCTTCGAGCGATGGTGTCCGCTGGCAGGCCGCAAGCAGTTGCATGGTCCCGATGACGTTGATTTCCTTCATCGAGCTCCGACCACCCGCCTGCTTCGGGGTCGCGATGACCCCCATGTGCACGACGGTGTCGACCTTCGCCTCACCCATGACCTTGGCGATCACCGGGTTGCGGATGTCAGCCCGGATGAAGTCAATACCGGGTATCGAAGCGATTGGAGGGACAACATCGACACCGATCACCCGATCAACGCCGGTGTCGCCTGCCAGATTCTCCGCGATTCGGCTGCCGAGGGATCGGGAGACTCCGGTCACCAAGACGATACGACCCATGTTGCTCCCTCACAGCAGCCCCTTCGGCGCGAAGGGTTGTCAGCTACTTCTTGTTGCGGCGCTGGACTCGCGTGCGTCGAAGCAGCTTGCGGTGCTTCTTCTTAGCCATCCGCTTGCGCCGCTTCTTGATGACTGAGCCCATTAATGAATCCTCGCGTTGGTTGGTGGCAGCGGCATCGCCGCTGAGCACGACAAAAAGTGCACGATGCGAGGGGGAGCCTACCGCCGTCCGACGCTAGGCCGTTGACCCGGTGTCGTCACTCTCCCTCACATCGGAGTTGGAGTAGCCTCAGGCGGTCTCAACGAAGGAGTCACGCAGATAGTCGTGTACGGCCTGCTCGGGCACTCGAAAGGATCGTCCCACTCGTACGGCAGGCAATTCGCCGCCGTGGACGAGGCGATACACCGTCATCTTCGATACGCGCATCACGGCGGCCACCTCGGCAACCGTCAGGAACCGCACCTCGGAGAAGGCCCGTTCAGGGGTCGTTGACATTTCACACCGAACTTCCTGCTCAACGACCGCACCGGCTTCCCCTCCGGTGAGCAACAGTTGTCGAACGATCTGCACAATAGTGGCAGGCGTGGCCTCTGGGGAAGTTGGTTTGCCATATTGCTCGCGCCCCTTGAGGAACTATGTCCAGCCAGCGGGCTCGGCGAGTAGGCCCCACGAAGGGAAGCACGCCTCACGGGTGGCGAGGATTGCCGCATCGACCGGATCCCTAGGGTCGAACCCGTCGTGGAACGGCTTGGGCCATGGGTGCCGCCCATCCGTCATCTGCTCCGGCGCGAAGCGGCCGAGCACCGACGCCACGTAGTCGGTGAAGGCCTGCGGCATCGGCGTTTCCGGATTGATCCCATGCCCCGTCGCCTCGGCAATGAGGTGAGTCCACGCACGCGGGACGACGTCGACCCACTCGTACCCGCCACCGCCGACCGCGAGCCACCGGCCCCCTGCATAACGGTGGGCCCACCGGTGGAGCGCCTCGTAGCTCATTCGCTGCCCATCGATGGTCATGGTGAGGTTGGCCAGCGGGTCATCGACATGGGAATCGACGCCCTGCTGGGTGACGAGCACCTGCGGTCCGAAAGCTCCCAGCAGATCGGGCACGACGCTGTGCAGGGCGCGCAGGAAGCCCTGGTCACCGGTGCCGGCGGGGAGCGCCACGTTCACGGCTGTCCCGATGGCCCCCGGTCCGCCCACCTCCGTGGGCCACCCGGTTCCGGGGAACAAGGTGGCCGGGCTCTCATGGATGGAGATCGTCATCACTCGTGGGTCGTCCCAGAAGATGGCCTGCACACCGTCGCCATGATGGACGTCTACGTCGACATAGGCGACTCGCTCGACGCCCTGCTCGAGCAGCCAGGCAATCGCCACTCCGATGTCGTTGTACACGCAAAAGCCCGCCGCTGAAGCCGGCATCGCGTGGTGCAGTCCGCCTGCGAGATTGACCGCATGCTCAACCCGACCCTCGAAGACGCCGCGTGCGCCGGTGAGTGTGGCTCCGACGACCCGGAGGGCAGCCTCATGCATGCCGGCGAACGCCGGGGTGTCGACGGTTCCGAGCCCCCGGCTCCGGTCAGCGTGACTGGGGTCATCGGAAGCTCGCTGGACCGCCTCGACATAGCCGAGCTCGTGAACGCGCAGGATGTCGTGAAGTTCGGCGAACGGAACTGGGGTGAGCATCTCGACGTTGGCGTGCTCAAGTAATCCGAATTCGGTCGCGAGACGCATCGCGAGCTCCACCCGGATCGGCGCGAGTGGATGCCCGGGACCGAAGTCGTACGCCCGAAGCCGCTCGTCCCAAACGATTCCTACCCGCTCGCTCACCGGTCAGGCCCCGGCGAGTTCGCGGCTGCGGTCACGGGCCGCCTCAAGGGCCGCCCGTACGATCGTCTGCACCCCGCTTGAGTCGAGCACAGCAATCGCCGCAGCCGTCGTACCGCCCGGAGAGGTCACCTTCGCGCGCAGTGCGGCCGGCTCCTCATCGCTCGCCTCAAGCAACCGGGCGGCCCCGAGCAGCGTGTGGACAACCGAGGTGCGGGCAGTGTCGGCGGGCATGCCAAGGTCGATAGCCCCCGCCATCATCGCCTCCGCGAGGTAGAACAGGTATGCGGGGCCGCTGCCGGAGACCGCCGTGACAGCGTCCTGCAGGCTCTCGGGGACCTCAACGACGACTCCCACAGACGACAGGAGCAACCGGGCACGTTCGAGCGCCTCGGCGCCGCAACCGGCGCCTGCACTGATCCCAGTAACTCCACTCTCGATCCTCGCCGGTGTATTTGGCATCGCCCGGACGACGTTCGCGAGGGGCATAGAGGCCTCGAGAAGCCCGGTCATGATGCCCGCTGCGATCGAGATGACGAGGGCACCGGGCTCAACGCTCGGTGATATGTCGGCGACCAGGCCCCTGACATCCTGCGGCTTCACCACCAGAATGATGACCTCGGCGCCCGCGCACGCTGCGACGGCATCCTCGATGAGCACGCCGAACCGATCCGCGAGTTCCGCGGCGCGCTCCGCGCGCTTCTCTGCCACGACGATGACCGGCCTCGGAGTCAGTCGCCGCTGAAATCCATCGATGAGGGCCTCGCCCATGACGCCGCCACCGAGCACTGCAATCCGGGTCATCCGAACACCTCCATGTCTCACGCGCCGGGCAAGAGCGCCCGAACCACTGACGTCAAAGCGCTCGGTCGCTCAGCAAAGCCTCCCACGAGTCGACCGAACCACTCGGGACCAAACGGCACGCACACGCGAACGCTCTCGCCCGAGTCGACGAGCCGTTGCAGGAGATGCTCGGCTCGGCCGAGGTACATGGCGAACTCGTACTGCCCCGTTCCACGGCCGTACCGGACCGCAAGCGCCTGGACGATCTCGACCAGACGCGGGTCATGGGTCGCGAACGAGGGCCAGACCTCGTCGCCGCGAGCGAGGAGTGCCTTCGCGCAGCGCACGTAGGACTTGTCAACCTCAATGTCGTGCTCAAAGTGTCCGACGTCAGTGGGCACCGGGCCGGAGCCGGTCTTGGACAGGCGCACGCGCCCACCGACGGTGGCACAGTCCCGCTCGGTGCGACGCAGCAGCGACTGCAGGCCGATGCCCACTTCACGGCCGATTGCCCGCTGGCGCTGAACCACGGCGATGACGGCATCAATCTCTCCCGAGGCGCCTGA
The DNA here is from genome assembly GCA_945861925.1 of Bifidobacterium breve. Classification (GTDB taxonomy): domain Bacteria; phylum Actinomycetota; class Actinomycetes; order S36-B12; family S36-B12; genus WLND01. The sequence continues at coordinate 6,666 of CAMAWO010000077.1, forward strand.
CGCAACAAGGACCGACACTCCGGAGTCGCGTGCGACCGCGCACACCTCGTTCAGGGCCTCCGGTCCCCGAGCCACCGGAAGCAGTTGGGCGGGCACGAGAACCTCGGCGATTGAGCCGAGCCCCGACAATCCCAGCAGCCCGATCACCGTTTCGTAGTCGGCTATGACGCCGTCGATATCGGCGGACGCCTCGGCACCCCAGTGCCGCTCAAGGCAGACGAAGCGGCCCGAGTCTGCGAGATCGTGGACCGATGCCATCACATCCCCTGGTGCCTCGCCCCCGGCGACGCGCTGCACGAGGCCTCGTCCGATACCCGTGCTTGCGAGGAGGGGCCCGACCCGGTCGTTGCTCGCGATTCCCGAGACAACGCTTCGAACTCGGCTCATGCGACGACCCTAATGCCGTAGCGCGAGATGGAGGCGCGCAAACTCGAGTGCCTCCACAAGGTCGATTTCGCGGTCATGGCGAGTAAGCGCCCCGCGAGTGCTCACCTCGACAACCACGGTCCGATCGAAACCGGTGCGCGCGAGATACTGCAACAACTCGGCCGCAGGCTGCTGCCCCCGCCCAGGGATGAGGTGCTCATCGCGCGCCAATCCGGTGCCGTCGGCAAGGTGCACGTGGCGGAGTCGATCTGCGAGGTCAGAGGCTATCTGCATGGCATCGCTCCGGGAGACCGACGTATGCGAGAGATCGAGGGTCACGTATGGATAGTCCTCATCGCGGACGTCCCAGCCGGGCGAGTACGCCGGCAACTCCTGGCCGGATGCGCGCCATGGAAACATGTTCTCGACGGCGAACTCGACGTCGGTCTCATTCGCCATTGCCGCGAGTCCTGCGACGAACCCCTTGGCATAGGAGCGCTGCCACCGAAAGGGCGGGTGGACGACCACGGTCGAGGCCCCGAGTCGTTCTGCTGCCTCCTTCGCCCGGATGAGTTTGCCCCACGGATTGGTACCCCAGACCCGCTGGGTGACGAGCAGGCAAGGAGCGTGGATCGACAGGATCGGGGTCTGATAATGGTCGACCAGTGCGCTCAGGGCCTCCGGGTCCTGACTCACCGAGTCGGTGCCGACCATGACCTCGACGCCGTCGTAGCCGAGGCGGGCCGATATCTCGAAGGCGGCGGCCGTGCCCTCCGGGTAGACCGATGATGTCGACAGCCCGACGAGAGCTGTCATGCCCGGCGCCATCGATCCGTGACGATGACCGCCACCCAGACGAGCAGGGCACCAACGAGCCCGACCCCTACCGCCACGAGGCTGTAGCGCTCGGCGCCAAGGGACAGCGCGAACCAATTCGATAGGAAGGGGATGTACAGCACGGACAGGAACATGACAATCATGAGGGCCACGATTCCGAGCCTGATCGCGTTGAGCGGCCGGGCGCTTTGGAGGAGCACCGCGGTCGTGACGATGAAGAGCGTGACGGTCGCGGATGACATGGCACTCGAGATCGGTTCACCGACCCGCAGGGCGATGCCGTAACTCGTGAATGCGCAGGCCGCGGCGATGGCACCCGCAGGCGCTGCGAAGAGCAGTACCCGCCGGAAGAATCCCGGCCGGAACCGCTCGGTGTTCGGCATGAGGGCGAGGAAAAATCCCGGGATGCCAATTGTGAGGGCACCGATGAGCGACAGGTGGCGCGGCAGGAATGGGAACGCGACTGCGAACACGCCCGTCGTCACCGATGTGATGATCGCGTAGAAACTCTTCGTGAGGAAAACATCCGAGACGCGCTCGATGTTGCCGAGCACCCGGCGACCCTCGGCCACGACGCTCGGCATGACCGACCACCGATCATCAAGTAGGACGAGTTGCGCGACCGCGCGCGTTGCGCCAGACCCCGAGCCCATGGCGATACCGAGATCGGCATTCTTGAGCGCGAGGACGTCGTTCACGCCGTCGCCGGTCATGGCCACGGTCGACTTGCGCAGGTGAAGCGCATCGACCATGGACTGCTTCTGCGCGGGCGTGACTCGTCCGAACACCGACGAGGTCGCGAGGATCTCACCGAGCGCCACCGGATCATCCGGGAGCGTGCGTGCATCGATTGGCCGATCCGCCCCGGGCACCCCCGCGAGGGTCGCGATCGCACCTACGGTAGTGGCGTTGTCGCCGGAGATCACCTTCACACTCACCCCCTGCTCGAGGAAGTAGCGGACGGTCTCGGCGGCGTCGGCGCGCAGTCGCTGATCGATGAGGACGAGGGCAACGGGGGTGAGCAGGCCCACCCCCGTATCGGCGCTCGGCGGCTCGTCGCATGTTCCGACGACGAGGACCCGGGCGCCATCGGCGGCCTGCTCATCCGCCTGCACGCGAACGGGGTCGCCGTCAGGAATGAGCATCTCGGGTGCCCCGATCACCCAGGAACCGTGGCCCTCGAAGGTTCCAGATGACCACTTGCGAGCGCTCGAGAATGGCACTGCCGCGAGGGCCTTCCAGCCCGGGCTGGGAAACTCGTCAGCGACCGCCTGAAGGGTTGGGTTTGGGGTGGACTCCATGACAGCGAGGGCGCCGAGTGCCGCTGCGGCAGCCGGGCCCCGGGAATCAAGCTCGACGAGCCCGCGCACGTGCATGCCCGGCTCGGTCAGGGTGCCGGTCTTGTCGACGCAGATGGTGTCGACTCGGGCGAGCACCTCGACGGCTGGCAGATCCTGGACGAGCACCTTCTTGTTTGCGAGTCGCAAAACGGCAACCGCCATCGCGATACTTGTGAGGAGGACCAGGCCCTCCGGCACCATCGTCACCATTCCGGCAATCGTGCCCCTGATCGCCTCGTCGAGCGGCAGACCTGCCCGGACCACCTGCGAGTAGAGCAGCAAAGCCCCCACCGGCAGGAGCAGGAAGGAGATCGCCTTGATGAACTTGGCGATGGAATCGCGCAACTCGGAGTTGGTGAGGTGGAACTTCTTCGCCTGCTCGGTCAGACCGGCCGCGAACGAGTCGCGTCCGATCCTTGTCGCCTGGTAAAGACCAGAGCCTGCCACGACGAAGGACCCGGACATGCCCGGATCGCCGGGCGCTTTGTCGACCGGATCAGCCTCGCCGGTGAGGAGGCTCTCGTCGATCTCCAGGCCCTCCGAGGCCAGGATGGTTCCATCGACGACGAGTTGGTCGCCGGGCGCAAGGACGACGATGTCGTCGAGCACGACCTCGTCGGCGCTCACCTGCACGTCGGTTCCGTCACGACGAACGGTCGGTTTCGCCTCGCCAATCACCGCGAGCTTGGCGAGCGCTCGCGAGGCCCGGTACTCCTGGATGATTCCGATGAGGGTATTCGCGACGATGACGAAGCCGAAGAGCGAATCCTGGAATGGCGCGACCATGATCATGATCGCCCACATGATCCCGATGACGAGGTTGAACCAGGTGAGCGTGTTCGCGCGGATGATGTCGGTGAGGCTGCGGCTGCGGGCATCGGGCGCGTGGTTGACCTGCCCTGCCGCCACCCGCTCGGCGACCTCTGCCCCCGTGAGCCCCAGCTTGAGGTCGATCATGACGGAAGTCCGTCCAATTTAACGTCGATCATGACGGAAGTCCGTCCATGCGATGAAGGATGACGCCCTCACGCAGGGCCCACGGGCAGATGACGAGCTCAGAAACCTCGAGGAGTTCCATGACGGCCTCGGCCACGATCGCGCCGGCGATGAGCTGCTCAGCGCGGCCCTCGCTCACTCCCGGGATCTGTGCCCGCTCCTCGGCGGGCATCCCGGCAAGCTTGCGCACGGTCGACTGAAGATCAGGCAGGGTGAGTGTGCGACGGACATAGCTGCCATCGCTGGATGGTGCCGCGCCAGCGATGCGCGCAAGTTGCTTGAGAGTCTTGGACGAGCCGGCGGCGATCTCCGGTTGACCCACCCGGCGGATACGGCGGCTTACCTCGGCGACCTGCATACGCGCATAGCGCCTGAGCTCGCGCAGCGCCTCGGCCGAGGGGGGGTCGCCGTCGAGGTGCGATCGGGTGAGTCGCCCCGCGCCAAGCGGGAGGGAAACCGCGATGTCCGGCTCCTCGTCAATACCTGACGCGAGCTCGAGCGAGCCGCCGCCGATGTCGATGACGAGCAGGCGCCCGGTCGACCAGCCAAACCATCGCCGGACGGCGAGGAAGGTCATGCGCGCCTCGTCCTCCCCAGACAGCACCTCGACAGCAATGCCGGTCTCCTCCCGCAGCCTTCGGAGGACCTCCTCGCCATTGCCTGCCTCGCGAATCGCCGAGGTCGCAAACGCCATCATCTCGGTCGCGCCCATGTCCTCGGAGAGCCGCTGGCCATCCCTGATAAAGGTGATGAGGGTGTTCACGGCCTCATCATCGACATCGCCCGAAGGGGTGAGATGCTCAGAGAGCCGCAGCGGGATCTTCATCTTCGAGGCTGGCGTCGGAGCCGCTCCGTAGTGAGCATCGACGAGTAGCAGGTGGACTGTGTTGGAACCGATGTCGAGAACTCCCATGCGCACGTGCCGACGTTACCGCCGAGGTATGTCAGCCGTTGCCCCTAGGCTAAGTTCATGCCCGAAGTACCGCTCGACTTCCCCCGTCAGTGGGTTGAATTCGTCGATCCTGACAACGCAAACCAGCTCATTCGCGCTGACCTCACCTGGCTCACCTCACGCTGGACCTGCATCTTCGGCAATGGCTGCAAGGGCATCTACGCCGACCGGGCCGAGGTGGGCTGCTGCGCGCTCGGCGCCCACTTCTCCGAGAAGGCCGATGAGAAGCGCGTCCGAGGATGGGTCAACAAGCTCGATGCGAGCCTGTGGCAGCGCATCGACACCGGACGCAAGAAGGGCTGGGTCGAAAAGGAGGACGACGCGCGCAAAACCCGCGTCGTGGGCGATGCCTGCATCTTCCACAACGATCGCGATTTCGCCGGGGGCTACGGCTGCGCCCTTCATCACCTCGCGGCCCGCGAGGGCGTCTCCTTCGTCGAGACCAAACCTGAGGTCTGCTGGCAACTGCCCGTGCGGCGCAGCTACGACAACGTCACCCATGAGGACGGCACCGATCGCCTCGTCGTCGTCCTCGGTGAGTACGACCGCCGCGGCTGGGGCGAGGGCGGCCACGACCTCGACTGGTACTGCAGCGGCAATACCGAGGCGCATGTCGGCACCGAGCCTGTCTACCGCTCATCGAAGGACCAGATCATCGCCCTGATCGGGGAGCCCGCGTACGTCGAGCTCGCCCGGATCTGCGATGCCCGCTCCGAGTTGCTCCTCACCGTCGTCGACCGGTCCGCGCTCTCCCCCCACCCCGCAGACCCGGCGTAGGCCAGTCGATGGCCCGGATTGCGCCAATCAAGGCGCCCTATCGCTGCAGCGATTGCGGCTGGACCTCAGCGAAATGGGCTGGACGCTGCGGCGAGTGCCAGGCGTGGGGCACGGTAAACGAGGCGGGGGCAGCGCGCTCGCGTGGAACCGCATCCGGCCGCGTCACAACGGCGGCGGTACCGATCGGCGACGTCGACCTCTCAGCAGCCCAATCGCGGCCGACAGGGGTGAGCGAGTTCGACCGGGTCCTTGGTGGCGGCATCGTGCCTGGGGCCGTGCTGCTCCTTGCCGGGGAGCCCGGCGTCGGAAAGTCGACCCTCCTTCTCGATGTCGCGTCGCGCTGGGCCGAGTCGGGCCACCGCACCCTCTACATCACCGGCGAAGAGTCCGCCGCGCAGGTGCGCCTGCGGGCCGAGCGCATCGGGGCCCTCGCCGCCGACCTCTACCTCGCCGCCGAGACCGACCTCGGGGCCGTGCTCGGCCACATCGATGCTGTTAAGCCGACCCTGCTCGTCCTAGATTCGGTCCAGACCATCAGCAGCAGCGAAATCGATGGCTCGGCGGGCGGGGTCACCCAGGTACGCGAGGTCGCCGCCTCGCTCATCGCTCGGTCCAAGGAACTCGGGATGGCGACCGTCATCGTCGGCCATGTCACGAAGGACGGCACGGTGGCGGGCCCACGCGCCCTCGAGCACCTCGTCGATGTCGTGCTGCATTTCGAGGGCGACCGCCATGCCTCCCTGCGGCTCGTCCGCGCCGTCAAGAACCGCTACGGACCCGCCGATGAGATCGGCTGCTTCGAACTCGTCGATGACGGCATCATCGGCCTCGCAGACCCGAGCGGCCTGTTCCTCGGGGATCGCCAGTCCCCCGCCCCCGGTACCTGCGTCACCGTCACTGTCGAGGGCCGGCGGCCGCTCGTCGCCGAGGTCCAGGCCCTCATCGCCCCGACCAACGCACCGCAGCCGCGCCGGGTCACCAGCGGCCTAGATTCCGCCCGGATCGCCATGATGCTCGGGGTCCTTGAACGCCGAGCCGGGCTCAAGCTTGCCTCGAATGACTGCTTCGTCGCGACCGTCGGTGGCGTGCGCCTCGCCGAACCGGCAACGGACCTCGCGATCGCCCTTGCTGTCGCGGGCAGTGTGACCGAGCAGGCACTCCCGGCCGGCCTAGTCGCTGTCGGCGAGATCAGTCTGTCCGGCGACGTCCGCCGGGTGACAGCGCTCAGCCGGCGACTGAGCGAGGCCGCTCGCCTAGGGTTCACCGACGCCATCGTCCCGGTGCGCGCCGATGGCGCCGAATCGCATCAGGCCGAGTCGATCCGGGTCCACGAGGTCTCGTCGGTCAGCGAGGCCCTAGCGGTCGCCCGCCGCCTAGCCACCAATCCAACCTAACCCCCACCCCCCAGGTCATTTCATCCAGAATCCGGCTCAAATGACCACAAATCTGGTCATTTGGGCATCACGTTGGTCATTTCATCCAGCCCTCGGTGGGCGGTACTGCGGTGGCCCGGTTCGCTCATCGGCCGTGCGCTCATCGGCCGTGCGCTACTCGGCGCGCGCTACTCGGATGCTGTGAGCGAGAAGGGATCGCCGTCGCTGTCGACAGCACCATTGCGCCCTACCACGTCGTAGCGCCCAGGCTTGGCCTCGGCACCCTCGCTCGGGCAGCCCTTCTGGCTGAGGCGACCGTTCCAGGTGATGCTTGAGCTCACTTTCTCGCCCGGCTTCATCACGATGATCTTGGATGCATCGCTCGCACTGCAGTCATCACTCGACCAGACGTGGTAGCCGCCCGACGTGACCTCGAGTTCATTGGCCCTCGGTCCCACATCGCGCTTGCAAGCAAGATCTCCACTGTTCGTGATCGTCAACTTCAGTTCGGGGGTCTCGCCAACCGTGTAGGTCGACTTGTCGGTTCGCGCCTTGACCTTTATCACCGAATCCTGGCAGTCGACCGGGACCGCACCCGGCGCCGCATCCGTACCAGTTTGGGACGCCGGTGATGGCTCAACGGTCGGATCGGAGGATGGCTCAACGGTCGGATCGGAGGACGGCTCGGCCGACGGACTCGACGTCGGTGCCTGACTCGACTGTTCAGCAGAGCCCTGAGACGTGAACACCCACCAGATCCCGAAGATCAACGTCCCCAAGGCAAGGAGAAGCGTGATACGCCTGATCCAGTAGACGTAGGACGGCTCGGGTCCAATGGGGACAAACA
>CAMAWO010000078.1 GCA_945861925.1 Bifidobacterium breve
TGCACGCACGTGTGACTGAAATTGCCAACGAGCCCGACCCGAAATCCCATTGCGAGTTAGATACAGGTATCAGACCTCCCGCCCACCGGTCTCAGCGAACCACCAGCCAATGTCCCTCGACGCCTGCATCGCTTGTGAACTTCTCAAGAACGGAGTCACCAGATATGAATGGATATGACCCTCGCGACCTCAGCCGCTTCGAACAGGCGCAGACGAATCAGTATCAGACGGCACTCTCAGAGATCCGCGCCGGCCACAAGCGGTCTCACTGGATATGGTTCATATTCCCGCAGGTCGACGGGCTTGGGTTCAGCGCCACGTCACGCTGCTACGCCATCAAGAGCATCGCCGAGGCCAAGGCATACCTCCAGCATCCGGTTCTCGGACCGTGACTGGTGGAATGCTGCCAGGCAGCGATCGACGTAAATGGTCGCTCCGCGTTCGAGATTTTTGGGGCACCGGATGACATGAAGCTTCGCTCGTGCGCAACGCTTTTCGCGCACGTGTCGGCGCCGGGCTCCGTGTTCGAGATCCTGCTCGACACGTTCTTCGACGGCGAGCCGGACCAGGCGACACTTCAGCTCATCGACGCTCACTGACACCCCCTGGGAAACGATCCGGCAGGGGGCCAGGGCACAGGCGCATGAGCGTCGGCTCGAACGGCCTTGGCGCGTACGCCCCTATCGACGGCCCGCCCGAACGGCTTCGACGATGTCGGCGGGCACGAGTTGCTCCTGCGCCCACTGCGACCGCAGGTAGTCGTAGTGCATGGCCGTGGTCGCAAGGCCCGGCCGGGCATAGGCATTCGGCATGAACCGCGCATGCGTCACCGCCGGATCGTCGCCGCCCCGGACGGTCCACGCGCCCCATGAGGGGAAACCGATGCCGTCATTGAGCTCCGCCACATTCAGGTCGTTGGCCACTTCGCGAACGTTCTTGTCCGGCCGCCCGCCAGGCAGCTGGAGCAGGCTCAGCAGGCCCTGCCCGTGCTCGGGATGCGCGACCGTGAGCATCTGAGCCATCGCGGTTGCCCCCGCTGGCTCGCGGCCCATTCCGACAGCGACGACTGCAGGCATGCTGCTGGTGAACGGGAACTCGACGGTCACCCCCGACTTCTCGCCAAGCGACAGCAGGCCGAGGGCGCCCATGGCGTCCGGGAGCGCTGCCAGCTCAGCTCCGATCCAGGCATTAGCCTCGGCGCCTCGAGGGATGATCTCGGTGTCGGTCGTACCGATGAGCTCGTCGAAGTCGGTCCGCATTCCCGAGATGGGATGAGGTCTAGGCAGCGCCTTTCCGTCGAGGATCTCCGCGAGCCCTCCTTGGTCCACCAGGGCGAGCGCCTCGGTGTACATCAGCAGGAGGAAGCCTGCGAGGAGCCGGTCGATAGAACCGCTCGAAGGATGGGCGTAGTGAGTGAGGAACGCGACAACCCGGCGTTGCCCGGGGATCCAGGCAAGGGCTCCGACGCTGGCCTTCATGTTCCGAAGCGCAATCCATTCCAGGACGGTGTCGCCGCTCGCCTCGACATCTCCCAGGAGGTCCACCACCGCCGTCACCTTGACCGTCGGGTCGCCGAAGCACGCCATCGGCTCGGAGACATCGACGCGCACCGGCACCGGGCCGCCCCACCACTCGAGCCTGCGGCCCTGCCGAACCATCCACTCCCCGTCCATCATGAGATCGCGCTGGAGCCCGTCGAGGATGGCCGGACCCCGGTCCTCCCCGCCGATTTCGATGCCCTGCTCCAGCTCGGCCCAGGGCCGGGGAGGAGTGATCGCCTCGAGGAGCAATTCATCGTCATCCACGCCGGCTGCCACCCCGTCCCAATCATCGGAATTGTCCGACTTCGAATCCACAGGCCTCGCCTCCTCGGGCTCAACGTCGGCGCGGGGACTTCCGAGGAGCCAGAACTGCTCCACGACGACCTTGCGCAGCGTTGAGGTGTTGCGGACCGAGCGGAGGTAGAGGTCCTCTCCTCCCTCTGCCCGCACGTCGATGGAACCATCCCCGAGCCCGTGGTCGCGCAACTGCTCGACGACACGAGCCCGGGACCGGGCGTCGTGGGCGAGCCAGAGATCACGCAGGGTCGGCCACGTGTCGCCGACAAACTGCTCCTTCGGCCGAGCACCATAGCGACGCGCGAGCTCGGCCCGGACATCACCGGCGCGAAGCCCCAAGGCGGCACCGACGCTCTCGACGATGCCGTTCGGCACGACTTCCCACTGGAATGTGTAACGCGGCATGGCTCCCCCGACCTCAGACTGACACCGCGCCCACACCTGTACAGGAATCACACGGATGCCGTGAACGATCAGCGCGCTTGCAGTTCAACGCTATCGCGCCTTCACCGCCGATGTCCGAGCTTGCGCCTGCCAGATCGCCTCAGTAGCTGAGCTGATCAGGCGAAGTCGTGAGCACCTGGCACGCATGCAGGAGCCTCCCGGTGGGAGCGCCAACGCCTTGGTATCCGTACACGGCGGAGGCTGGCATTGGCAGGCCCTTTCGTTCCACCACCGAGGAATGCTCAACCATGAAAGGGGACGACGGCACGTCGGCATCCCACTACGGCAACATGTGGGGGAAAGGCGGGACAAGTTGAGCATCGTCACTTCTCGTAGTTCTTGAGACGGTACTGCGTGTAGAACTCGCCGTTCTTCGCGCCCTTCGCTGGCGACAGGTTGGAGTTCTTCGCAATCAGGTTGCTGTCGGGAAGCTCATCAACGGGTTCAGCCGGGTCCTGGTCACTGCTGCTCATGCACTTCGACTGTTCAGCGACAGCGGGTGCTATCACGGGACTCCCAGCGGCTGCTGGGGTGAGGAAGGTGCTCCTCCCTCGGGGCGCTTACGGCCGCTGTTTCATGCACAGCCCACCTATCGGTGAGGGCCGAGCAGGCACTGCGGCATCAGTCGAATGTCACGAGGCCGACCGCACGGACGGTGGACGTGGCCCTCAGCGGTAGTGGACTGTGGCCGAATTCAGGACTATAAAGACTATAAAGACTATAAAGACTTATAAACGACTCACGCCCAGGAGGCGTTTGCGATGATGGCTGCCCTACCCAACAGCCCGTTCCGACCCGGCTTTGGCTCCTCGCCCCCGGTCCTTGCCGGCCGCGCGGACCTCATAGCTGACTTCGCAGACGGTCTCACCGACGGTCCCGGAAGCTCAGCCCGAGTATCGTTCTACACCGGGTCGAGAGGCGTTGGCAAGACCGTTCTCCTCAACGCTTTGGAGAACTCGGCAAGGGAGCAGGGCTGGGTGATCGTAGCCGAGACGTGCACGCCTGGGCTTGTATCGCGTCTTGTGGAGAACAGACTACCCACTCTGTATGAGGGCATCGCCGACAGCCCCCCGCGGCGCCGAACCACCGGCGTCAGTACTGCTGCCGTGGGTGGTGTGACCTGGAAGAACACCCCAGAAAGCGTCCGCGACCTTAGGGCTTGGGTGGATGCCATCACTGATGCATTGGCGGAACGGGACTCAGGTTTGCTACTTACCATCGACGAAATTCATCCGCGCCACATGAGTGAACTAGTAGAAGTGGCGAGTGTTGTCCAGCACGCCATCCGAGAGGAAAGGCAGGTGGCGTTCGCCGGTGCTGCCCTCTCCTCTTCAAGGGAAGGCATCTTGAAAGGGGATAGCACCACGTTTCTACGCCGCGCAGACTGGCGAGAACTGGGTCGCATCCCAGACGCCGAGGCCGCCAGAGCCATCCGGGAGCCGATAGAAGGTGCACACCGTCAGGTGACTGATGCGGCTGTGGCCGCCGCATTAGACGCTGCACAAGGCTACGCGTTCCTCGTGCAGCTTCTTGGAGACCTCATGTGGAAGAACCGACCAACTGAGGCACTCATCACCGCTGAGGATGTCATTGAGGTGGTGCCGAAAGCGAGCCGGCGCATGGGCGCCACCATCCTCGGTCCAGACTTAGAAGGCCTGTCACAGATTGACCGCACCTACCTCCTTGCAATGGCTTTGGAAAAAGTCCCGCGGAGTACCGGGCGCATTGCCTCGCGAATGGGGGTGGACCCGGGGTTCGCGAACGTGTACCGCCAACGTCTCATTGGTGCCGGCGTCATCCGCGCCAATGGCTATGGCAACGTTGAATTTGTGACGCCCGGAATGGACCAATACATTCTCGAACGCACAGACATAACCGAGCTACCCCTGCCTCTGCCGCCGTCCGCGGACCCCCCTTCCCCACCCACTACGGCAACTAGTGGGGAATGAGCGGGACATCTTGAAGAGTCAACCGTGTCAAGAACTACGAGAAGTGACGATGCTCAACTTGTCCCGCCTTTTCGCCCACCTGTTGCCGTAGTGGTCGGCATCGGGGGGATGCGTCCGCACCGCCGTCTTCGCCAGCCTACGACGCAAGAAGCGTTCACTCGCGGCGACTTCTGCAGCGACCGAGGAACGAATCAGGACCGGGGTGGCCTTCAGAATTCGACCCATCAGTCCTGTGTCTCGACGCAACTCCTCGGTCTCACGGCAACGTCACTGGCCCGCCTGCCGGCGGAACCGGATCGATACGGATGAACACGGGGCGATGCGCGAACAAACGCCCACGAGGCCGGCTACCGGCTCGCCCGTCCGCACTGTCCGACAGAGAAGGGTCGTGCAAGACCACTGCCAGATCGGCCCGTTATCGAGCAGGGACAGAACTTTCTCGGTCGTTTCCATCCCGGGCATCGACGCGGTGGCTATCGTTCAACGGGGGTGTCGACTTGCCGGACCATGACGCAATCTACGAGCCAGACCTCAGCGACCTTGGATCTATGGTTCGGTCCTTGTCGGTCGAGGCTGCACTGATCATTGACGAACCGGACGAGTCCTACGTTGACTCCTGGCGGGAATTGATCGCCGAGCTTCGATTCAGCACTTCTCGCAGCTTCCTTCGGCAGTCGACGCCCCTCGAACCGGGCATCTATGGGGTGAAGACTCGTGGCAATTGGCGCCTCGTCATCCGGCAAGGGGTCGCGGAAGAGATTCTTCAGGCCAGGTCTGCCAGTCTGAGTCGGCTGACCAATGACAATGACCCCCTGGTTATCGCGAGTGACCTGTTGCAGGATCACTGGGATCAGGCGTCACCGCTCACTGATGAGGGCGTGTTTCCTGGGGGCACGAATGTTCGCGTGCTGGGAACGAATGATTTCGGGCGAATCGTTTCCCACCGGCGACTTCCGGAGATGGTCCAGTACACGGTGGATGTCCGAGGCGTCTACAAGACCATCAGTGCCAATCAACTGCAAGAGCTCTCCGGTGACCTCAACGACCCGCACGTCTGGATGTCCGTCCCTCCTTCGTCGGCCGGTGAGATCGCGCTCACTGTTGCGTGGACGAAGCTGCGAAACCCGCTGACTGACGTTCTTTACAGCTTCCAGGCAAGCCGCACCCTGTTTCGCCCGTACCAGTTCAAGCCTGTGCTCAAGATGATTCAGTCCGAGGATCACCGACTTCTCATCGCCGATGAAGTAGGGCTCGGGAAGACCATCGAAGCGGGGCTCATTTGGTCCGAGCTTGAGGGACGGAACCCCCTGGACCGGGTCCTCGTGCTGTGTCCCGCAGCCCTGACCGTCAAGTGGCAGACGGAGATGGAGTTGAGGTTTGCGCGAAAGCTTCGGCTTCTCGGCCGCAGCGATTGGGATGGCTTCTTTGAATCGGTCGAGAAGGGCGACCATGCTCCGATTCTGGGTGTTGACTCGATCGAGCGCCTGCGAATGACGGACGTTCCAGCGAAACTCATCGAATCTGGAGTCCGATTCGACCTGGTGATCATCGATGAGGCTCACAAAATGCGAAATGCCAGCAATCGAACGCACACCCTCGGTACGGCACTGGCTGACGCGACTGACGCGTTCGTACTCCTCACGGCCACTCCAGTGAACCTGCGGAACAGGGATCTCTACACGCTTCTCGGGCTGCTCGATGAGGGACGATTCAACGACCCGGCACTCTTCGAACTCGAAAGCATCCCCAACGCGTGCATAAACCGCGCGGCGGCCCTGCTCCTCGATCCGGATGCCACGCCGATGAGCATTCGCGACATGCTCCTCACACTGGGCGAGTCAGATTTCGGAGCCACTGTCCTTGATCGCCCGGACGCACGACAGCTCCTGTCTCTCCTCAATACGGAATCACGCCTGACAGCAGGCCAGATTGGACTTGCTCGAAGGATGCTGGCAGGGCTCGGCACCTTCGCGCCCTACATGTCGCGCACCCGAAAGGTCGAAGTACCCGATGCCAAGGCGGTGAGATCGGCTCACACGCTCAAGGTCGTCTGGACACCGCAGGAACAGGAGTTCTACGACGCGGTTCGCGCTTGGGTCGGCGGGAATGCTCGTGCGACCGGGACGCCGCCTGGCTTTGCCGAGCAGATGCCATTGCGCCAGACTGCGAGCTGCATTCCGGCGATGGCAGAGCGCATTCGGATGAAGCGAAGCGCGGACTGGGACACCGACTACGCAGCCGAGGTAGGGGGCGAGCCGTCCGAGCCCTCCATCATCCCCGAACTCAACGTCGCCATTCCCACGGTCGACTCGAAGCTGGCAGTATTCCTCGAATCGCTCGTGCTCATTCGCGAAGCCGGCCTCAAGCAGGCGATGGTGTTCTCGTACTTCCGCCTCACGCTCGCGTACCTCGACGGCAAACTGCGCGATGCCGGCTACACCACCCGGGTGATGCACGGAGGGATCGCGCTCGATGATCGCGAGCAGATCATGAGGGACTTCAGAGCCGGCACTTTCGAGATTCTCCTCATGAGCGAAGTCGGTAGCGAGGGCCTGGACTTCGAGTTCTGCGGCGCCTTGATCAATTACGACCTTCCATGGAACCCGATGCGCGTTGAACAGCGGATCGGGCGCTTGGACCGATTCGGGCAAAAGCACGAGAAGGTGCTCATCTACAACTTCTCGGTCGACGGGACGATCGAAGACCGAATCCTCCTTCGGCTCTATGAGCGAATTGGGGTCTTCGAGGAGTCCATCGGCGAATTGGAGCCCATCATCTCCGGCGAAATCGATGATCTTGCGAACCTGCTCGCCGATGTTCGGCTCACCCCGGCCGAGCAGGAGTTGCGGGCCCAGCAGATCGAGGTGGCACTGGCCGAGAAGGAACACCAGATTGAGCAGTTGCGGGCCAACGAAGGCAGTCTCACCCAACTCGACAAGGTCTTGATCGATGGTTTCGAGGAGCACAACCCTGGCCGCGGTCGATTCGTTGGAGAGCAGGAACTCACGCTGATCTTGAGCGATCTAGCAACGCGAACAGCCGGCAAGATCGTCCCTCACGCCGGTGGTCAGGTTGTCACCCTGACGGGCACCCCCAAGCTCGCCGCCAAGATGCGCGACCACCTCAGACGTGAATCCCACCCCAACCCGGGGAGCCTGATCCAGCGGGTGCAGGACTCCAAGCCGGTCGAGCTCGCACTCGTCCCCAGTGCTGCCGACAGCGGACGGCAGCTCGTCAGTGTCCGCCACCCGCTGATCCGGATCGCCGTCGACGAGATTCACGCGGATCCGATTGGCCTGAAACGCTTCGGGCACGTGTCCTTGAGCAACAATCCCTCGAGGCAGTACCTGGCAGTGCTGAGCGTCGTCGAAGGAACCGGAGTTCGGAGTTTCCTACGACTCGAGCCGATCGTGGTGGGCCTGGATGGGAACCCTGCCCCCGGCCTTGCCGATGAGCTTCTCCAGTCTTTCGCTACAGGTCGCATCTATGCGGCAAAGCTGCCCGTGCCGGGCAACCTTCCCGACCTATACGAATCGGCGCAGCGATTGGCGGACCGATCACGGATCGAATCCGAGCAGGACCTGCAGCTCTACAACGACTCACTCGTCGCATCACGTAGGGCCGCCCTGCTCCACAGCACTCAAATCAAGATCGCGGCCGCCCAGCGCATACTCGACTCGACGAGCGAGTCACGGATCTCCCGTATGCAACAAGGGCGCATCCGAAACCTCCGGGAGTACTGCGCGACCAAGGTGCAGGAATTGGAGTCCAGCACGGCTATGGTCTCGGCTACCCGAATCGCAGTTGTACTGATCGACCGCTGATCATTTGTGCGGGTGGGACTGATTCGTCCAACTCCCATCGGCGATCTTTCGCTCGAGAACCACTTGCCGTCGCGCGGAGCCGGAACCCCGGATAACCTGCCAGCGCTCCATTCTCAGCTCGCCCGCCCCGAGGGAGAAGTTCTCCTCGTGCCCATTCACCTTCAGCAGGATCTTCCCGGTGACATAGAGGTTGAGGGACAAAATCGACCCGCCGAAGATTCTGCTCACCGGCAGGCTGTCATGCACTTTGTTATCGAGGAGGAGGGTGAGCAGCTCGCCTGTCTGCGAGGTGACGACGAGTCTCGCCTCGGAGGCTCGCACCTCATGCGGAACCCGGAACTCGCTTCGATGATTGGGGCTGAAATTCCCCGAAGATATGTCCGCGGATGAGTACAACGACGTATGCGCGTGATACATCGTCTCGCCACCCCACGGATCCCCTCCACGTCGCCATTCGACCCGGAGGTTGAAACCCGGGCGATGGAGGTTCAGTCGGTCGTATGCGATCGGATCGTGGACAAGGCCTGCGACGACAAGGTGCTGCGAGTTCTGGACCCCGCCGTCACCTGAGCCCTCGACCGTCTCGACTCGCGCGCGACTGAACCGCGATTGGAGAGCGTCGGCCACCGCTGGCACACGGGACATGCCTCCGGCAAGGAGCACGAAGTCGACGTTGCCGTCGAGAGCTTCGTGGTCCAGCGCACGGAGTTCCACAGGGCTCAGCGGATTCTTCTCACGCAGTCGCGCGGCACGCAGGGCTCCGGTGATGTCCTCTAGAGCCGCATCCAGTTGCGGTCGAAACTCACGCTCAAGCTCGGCGCGAGTCAGGGGTAGGGAAGGCAGTCCATATTCGTCCAGGCGAAGCACGGTCTCGGCTGCGGTCGACAAAACCTCTTTGGCAAACCTGACCTCGCGCCGTATCGCTGCGTCCTGCACAGGCGTGCCCTCGTAGCGAGGGTCGTCCTTCATCTGCTCTCGGACATAGTTGAGGAGACTGCCGTCCAAGATGTCGCCCGCCTTAGGCACGCCGAGGCATGAGAGCACGGTGATTTCCGGTAGGTCCGCGGCCCACTGGACGTCGCAGACGGCGATGTCCAGCGTTCCACCTCCGTAGTCGAAGACGACCAGCCGCCCGGTGACTCGCTCACCATGGGCGACCCTGCGGTTGTTCACCCACGCAATCGCTGCGGCGATCGGCTCGTCAATCAACTCCGAGGGCTCAACCTCGAGCCCGACCCCGCTGAGAATGGCAAGGAATCGAGAACGTTGATCCCTGTCCCACATCGCGGGGCAGCCGGCACGCGCGCCGGCATATTTCCGCTTCGCTTTCGCCCAGTCGATGCGTCGCAATGCTTCGCCCACGATGCCGGCCGCTATCTCATCGGCCTTCCTGACGAGCTCCCCGTCTGGCAAAAGTATCCGCGCGAACGGCTCATCGAAGGTAATCGCTCGCTTCACTGACCGGAATACCTGGCCTGCCGGAAGCATTTCGGCTTCCTCACCGACAATGTCATTGTCACCTCGGCGCCGGACGCCAACGATGCTGGGAAGCCACGCGTCGGCCTTTCCCAACTGCATCACTTCGACGCCGCTGGCTCCTCGCGTCCTGGCCAGCAGCGTGGTCGAGGTTCCAAAATCAAGACCCAGAAACGGTTCTGCTTGCTTCGCCATGCCATGCCCTCCCCCGATTTGCCATCAAACGGAACCTACTGTGCCACCCTGACAACTGCAGCTCGCCTGATTGCGATCAATCCATCCGTCGACGTCAGTGCAAAGCCCAACTCCTTGACCTCGATCATGTCTGCATCTTCGTCGCCAAGGAGCTCATGCAGGGCCGGGTCGTAGGGCATCTCCACACCGACCGGGCCAATCGCCTCGATGCCATGCAAGCGCGCGGTCGATAGCAACTGGGCAACCACTGCGTCACGAGAGGGCTCTCCAGGTAACCGGCCGACTTCAGCCAGTCCATCGACGAGACCCCGAATGCCTTCAATTCTCGCCTGGCGGAGTTCCCCTTGCGATGCTGACACTTGTTGGCGCTCTGCAGACGCTGCTTTTGCGAACGAGCGAGCTTCTGCCTTTCGCGCCTCGTCGGCAGTGGCGCGGGCCTCGGCTTCGGCCTCCTCAGCCATATGGAGTCTCGCAGTCGTCTCGTCGAGTTCCTTGCGGATGCGCTCCACTTCGTCTTGCTGTGAAAGTGATGCAACGACTAGACCGATGCCTGCGTCTGTTGCGGACACGCGTCGAATTGCTGCAGCAAATACGTCAGCGGGCACGACATCCCCTAGGCATGGCGGCCACGTGAGCAACCGGCCAAGTCCAGCTCGGCTCGAGGTCTCACGGATGTGCGGAATCACAAGCGGTTCGACGATCTGTGCACGAACCCAGGGGCTTTCGAGAATCGCAGACTCCGTGGGCATGGTCGCGACCGCCTCGATGTCCTCGAGACG
The DNA here is from genome assembly GCA_945861925.1 of Bifidobacterium breve. Lineage (GTDB taxonomy): Bacteria > Actinomycetota > Actinomycetes > S36-B12 > S36-B12 > WLND01. The sequence continues at coordinate 10,506 of CAMAWO010000078.1, forward strand.
CAGCTGCCTCCCCCACACGACCTTTGACTCGACACACGCTGGTTGCGTCCTCCATGCACCCCAGAGAAGCCGGGCTCGCTTCGCTAGGGGCTCGTTCTTCACCGACCCAAGAACTGCATTCACGTCGATCCCCCGCACGCACGCTTCCACGGTCTTGGGCGGAACAGTGGCAAGGATCCCGAGCAGTTGCGATCGACAAATGGAATCGACAGTCAGCAAGGACTGCAACATGGAGACGACCACAGGCTCGCTCAACGTGAAGCTCGGACGCGCGAGTTCGCCCAGAATGCGCTTCGAGGTCCCAGTTACTGAGCCTTGAAGGAGCCATCGCACCCCAGAGGCGAGCAACGCCTGGAACTCTGGTGATGCCGGCCAGTCGCGAATGAGCGTCGCAACCTGCTTCGAAGCGCGCGGCGTAGCCAACAAGACGATTGTCGCGTCATTGCGGCCTGCCGTTGCCGCAGCCTTCACGAGCGCTACGAGCGCCTTCTCGTCGACCTTGGCAAGGAGTCGACCCACGTCATCCGCCGGCGAATCGAGAAGTGTCGCTTGCGAGGGGAAATTCCCAGTTATCAACCGCTCAACGATCGTCATTGCCGATTGCGAATCCGCCCGGGCCTCGTCGCGGCCCGTCGTCGCGAGTGAAGAATTCTCAGTGGGCGGACCATCCACCGGCACCGAAGGCTCGACCACCGGCTCCGTCAATGCATAGATGCCACCCCCGGCGGCCAGAGAGAATCGTGGTTCTCTGCTCTCAACCCTGCTGTTCGAGCGGCCTTTGGCGAGCGGTGGAGATGGATTCTCGCCCTCCAAAGAGCCCTTCCCTGCCTCTGTAACCACAACAAGGCGACTTGCTCGAAGCAAAACAATCAGTCCCTTGAAGCCCAAATTGACGGAAGTTTCTGAGAACCCGTACTTCTTAACGAGTTGGCTCTTCATGATCCGAACCGACATTGGCTCAGTGGCTTCGGCCAGCATTGCCAGGACGATCCGGAGAGCACCCTCCGGCTGCACGATCTGCTCGCGGAGCAGGTCCATCTCTTCTGCTATGAGTTGCGTAAGCGAAACCACCGTGTCCGAAGGAAGGTCCTGAGGCGTCGTCCCGGGTGAGGGGCTGTTCTCTTCTTCGACGGGCTCGGGTCCGGAGACCTCTCCTTCGGTTTGACTCACCTCACGAGAATATCCGGCACAGCAGGATCCAGTGCAAACAACGCTGTCCCTCCTTGAGGTCTTCATCCAGTGCCCGCTTCACTCCTGCAGCGGGAGGCTTGCACAGGTTGGGACAGCATCCTCCCCGCCTATCAGGTAACGCCCGTGCCAGCGGGGAACACTTCTCGCTTCATCGCCCGGCGCCGAGGTGCGATCGGTTCGCCAGCCCCCTACGACGTTGCGGTTCTTCAGCGGACGGATCGTTCGCCGACATCACAATCCCCGATGGGCCTAAGCACCGGCGGTGCGAGGGTGAAAGAGCCAAGGGCTTCTAGTGCGAAGAGCCGAGACGTAGTCACGTGAGTCGCTTGACGGCTTCGTACAGGACGCCATGCTTGCTGAACATCACGTTCTCCACCGATTCCGCGAGTCCCTGGTCGGTGATGAGGACACCGAACTCCACGTTCCGGTTCTCCGCACTGTAGGAGAAGTTCGCACTGGTGAGCAGGAGCACCGAGTGGTCGATGACTACGAACTTCGCATGACTGACCACCTGCTTGCCTAACGAAGCGGCAAGCGTGGATCTCGCCGCGCAGCTCCTCGGTCACACAGATCCGAAGGTGACGATCGAGCACTACATCCGCCGCAACGAGCACGTGAACCCGCTGACCGCCGAGCTACTCGACCGAGCGTTCGCGCGGGAGGACGAAAGCAAGTCCTCGTGACGCTGTTCGGGAAACGACCGGGTTCCACCGCCAGCGGAACGGGCTGGTTTCCTGAACGTCAGTAGACCGGATCGTCGGTCAGAGCGACCGCGATCATCGACCGGAGCTCCGAGGAGTCACCGTTCGCGCGCGCGACATGGCACGCGGAGTGGAGGCCGTCCATGTCGACCTTGCTCCAGTCGAGACCGTGGCCCGACTCTGCCAGCAGTTGGGCGAAGAACTCGCGCTGAGTCCGCCCGTTGCCCTCGCGAAACGGGTGGGCAAAATTCAGGTAGTCGTACAGGTAGGTCACCTCGTCGACAAGCGCCTCCCGTCCAACGTCGCGGAGCAGGTGACTCTCGGCGATACGGATCTCGACGTGTGCGACCGGACGTTCGATCTCCAGCGGCGGAATGAACGAGGTGTCGTCCACATCGCCCTTCGCTATGCCTACGGTCCGCAGATCCCCGGCCCACTCGTAGATGTCCTGAAAGAGCTGGAAGTGGAGATGCTGAAGGTGCGTCAAGTCGTACGTCCGCGACACCAGTCGTGGTTGCGAGCGCAATTCGGTCAGCCGGAACTCAAGGAGGTCGTTCTCGGCGGCACGCAACTCGTCACTGGTCGTTGCCCCGACTTTGTTCCGCAGGACCGGCGAACCGGGGGCAAGCAGGTAACCCGCCCAGCGCGCCTCGTGGTCGCCGATCTCCCACGGGCGAGGTTCGGTCACGACAAGCCGTAGCGGCTGCGGACTCGCCTGCCCAGTTGCTCGATGTCGATCTCACCCCGGACGTATGCGTCCTGGTCCGAGCGGGTCGCCTCCGTGCTGCGGGAACCCTCCAGTTCGGAGGAACGCCGGGCATCCTCGACGGCGCGCTTTCGGTGCTCGATCTCGGTGATCTCGACAGTCATCAGTGTTCCTCCTTGGTGTCAAAGTCTACCGGTGACGGCCGACATCGGTCGGTTCCGCGCGCGGAGCAGGTGTGGGGTCACGGGTTCAATTTCGGAAACCCGCAGGTCACGCGGTGCCGCCGATTCGGCACCACCGTTCCAATCTGATGGATCGGTCGTCGCGGGCCCGACGAGCAGCCTCGGCCAAGGCCCACCGCGACAGTCTCAGGGCCCGGGGCGTGAAGGTGGTGATCCCGGAGAAGACCGACCAGCGAGCCAACCGCAAGAACAAAGGTTCCCGCGGCGGCCGGCCGGTCGGCTCCGACGCCGAGGACTACAAGAACCGCAACGTCGTCGAACGCGCCTTCAACAAGCTCAAGAACTGGCGCGGACTCGCGACCCGGTACGACAAGCACGCATTGATCTACCGCGGCGCCATGGTCCTGGCATCAATCGTCCTGTGGCTCACCGCATGAGTTTGGAGACACGCCCTAGTCGTAATGGCGGCCACACGGGATGTCGGTGAAGAAATGCGAAACGCCTCCTGCGATGCCCGAATTGTCGATGGCTCCTTACTCGCGCTTGAGCCTGTACCGACTCCAGGTCATGAGAGGTTGTGGCTGCCCTGCCCCACGGCACTCAGATGGAGACCCACTTCATAAAACACCTGCGACGACGGGGCCGCTACGAACTGGGCGTCGACGTGTCGCCGGTGTTCCGACTTGCGGCCGCATTCAATGAACTCCAACTCGCAATCTGTTTGAGCCCGCCTTCACGCACGATCCAGCACACCCACGATCGCGCAACGAGGCAGTGCCCGTTGGGTTGCGTTGATAAGGCGCGGGCGCCCTCGTTAAAGTTATTACATTAAGGAGGTGG
>CAMAWO010000079.1 GCA_945861925.1 Bifidobacterium breve
GCTTCCAGCGAACGCCTCGCCCGAAAGCTTGAGCAGCACCCGTCGCCAGCCGCCCTCTGGTGCCTGCGGCCACGTATCGATTGTTCCGTCAAGGGAGGGCTGCACGACTCCAAGCGGATTGCCTCGAGTCATGCGCCCCTCCCTTCACGAACGATTTGCTGAACTCGCAACGATCATGACCGATACGGCACTGTACCGAGTCGCCCTTCCGGCTAGTGGCCAGCCTCAAATCGAGCGAACGCGGTCACCTCGGTGCCTGCGTCCTTGAGTACCTGGGCCACGGTCTTCTTGCTGTCAGAGACGCTCGACTGCTCGAGAAGGACGCTGTCCTTGAAAAAGCCGTTGACGCGGCCCTCAACGATCTTCGGCAGGGCCTCCTCCGGCTTGCCCTCCTCCTTAGCCGTCGCCTCGGCAATGCGGCGCTCATTCTCGACGACCTCAGCCGGGACCTCCTCACGAGTGAGGTAGAGCGGGCGCATTGCGGCGATCTGCATTGCCGCAGCGCGCGCAGCATCCTCGTCCCCGGAGTAGGCGACCATCACGCCCACCTGCGGCGGAAGATCCGAGGCACGACGGTGCATGTACAGGGCCACCGGGGTGGGAAGGACCGCAACTCGTCCGAGTTCGATCTTCTCACCGATGACTCCGCCCATCTCAGCGATGGCTGCATCGACGGTCCGGCCATCCGGGAGTCCTGCGGCACCAAGGGCTGCAGGGTCACCAAGTTGCCCGTCGTTGGCGGTCTGCGCAATGGCATCGGCCAGGGCAAGGAATTCCGCGCTCTTCGCAACGAAGTCGGTCTCGCAGAGCAGTTCCACGAGCGCATTGCCCGAGGCCGCGACGAGGCCATTGGAGGTCTCCCGCTCTGCGCCCCGCTTGGCTGCCTTGGCAGCCCCAGAGATCCGCAGATGCTCAACGGCCTTGTCGAAGTCGCCATCGGTTTCCTCGAGTGCCCTTTTGCATTCCATCATTCCGGCGGCGGTGAGGTCCCGCAGCTTCTTTACTTCGGCGGCAGTGATGTTTGCCATCGTCATTCGATCCTTTGTTGGTCAGTGTTTGGACAGGTCATGCACGGCTGGCGCCGGAGATTACGGCGCCAGGCAGCGCACTCAGGCCTCAGATGGGGTAGCGGTCTCCTCGACGACCTCGATCACGCCAGAGTCTTCGACAACCGAGCCTTCGACAACCGAGCCTTCGACAGCAGCGACCTCGAGAGCAGCAGCCGCCTCAGCAGACCCAGCGAGCATCTCGCGCTCCCACTCAGCTAGTGGCTCTGGTGCAGCGGCGCCCCCCGCAGCCCGGCTCGCGCGGGCCATGAGGCCCTCGGCCACCGCGTCGGCGATGACGCGGGTGAGAAGTGCCACCGAGCGGATGGCATCATCGTTTCCCGGGATCGGGAAGTCGACCTCGTCCGGATCGCAGTTCGTGTCGAGGACCGCAATGACGGGGATGCCGAGCTTGCGAGCCTCGCCGACGGCGATGTGCTCCTTCTTCGTATCGACCACCCAGATGGCACTCGGGATCTTTGACATGTCGCGGATACCACCGAGGGTTTTCTCTAACTTGTCCTTCTCGCGACGCAGGACGAGGAGTTCTTTCTTCGTCAAGCCCGAGCCGGCGACATCGTTGAAGTCAATAACTTCAAGTTCCTTCATCCGCTGAAGGCGCTTGAAGACGGTGGAAAAGTTTGTGAGCATCCCGCCGAGCCAACGCTGATTGACGTAGGGCATCCCGACGCGGGTCGCCTGGTCTGCGATGGCCTCCTGGCCCTGCTTCTTCGTGCCGACGAACATGATCGAGCCGCCGTGGGCGACAGTCTCCTTAACGTACTCGTACGCCTGATCGATGTATGACAGCGACTGCTGAAGATCGATGATGTAGATGCCATTGCGCTCGGTGATGATGAAGCGCTTCATCTTGGGGTTCCAACGACGGGTCTGGTGACCGAAGTGGACACCGCTTTCGAGCAGCTGGCGCATAGTGACAACGGCCATGGTGATGACTCCTTCAAGTCGCGCCGACATTCCGGCGCGCGCCGGTTGCTTGGCATCGGACCGGTTGGCCGATACCCCTGACGCTCCTCCAGGCCCGCGCCCGCCGAGGCGGGACCGTGCGAACCTGGGCTCGGGTGGGAAGTTCTTCCGGCAAAGGGGCGTGCGAATTCCCCCATCAGTTGACGAGGGTCATTGAAGTCTAGACGGTCGGCAGTCATGCCGTTCACCAGGTGCGACGGAGGTTCTCACTTCCCGCAGGAGCGCCCTCCACAGCCGAGCCTTACCTCGGGCGCCATGCACCGCGATTCTCTCGATTCCAGCAAGTGCCACGTCACACGGCGAGGCTCCTGTCATGACGTGGATCATCGCCCTCATCGTCGCCGGGCTCTGGTCGTGGCCGGTAACCCCCGTCCGTATAACGGAGAGGTTCGACATGCCCGAGCACGCATGGAGCTCAGGCCATCGAGGCATTGACCTCGAGTTACTCCCAGGAAGCCCCATTCGGTCCATCGGTGGCGGGCAGGTGGCCTTCGTGGGCAACGTGGCCGGCACCCCCGTGATCGCCATCGAGCATCCTGGAACCGGACTCCGATCGACCTACCAGCCGGTCATTCCAACCGTGCAGATCGGCGACACCGTTACCTCAGGCGGAGCGATCGGGTACCTCGCCGGACCCCTCGCCCAACGCGAGGAGGGGATTCGAAACGGAGCTGGAGGCCACTGCGACGGGCGGTGCCTGCACCTGGGTCTGCGCGGACGTGATGGCTATGTCGATCCCCTGAGCGTCCTCCCCCGACTATCGGCAATCCTCAAGCCGAACATCAGGATGGTGGCAGCTCCGATCGCGGATGGGCCTGAGCGAACGTGGTCCGCAGTCGCTCTACCGACACATGGGTATACCGCTGCGTCGTGTCCAAGGATGCGTGCCCGAGCAATTCTTGGACCGCCCGAAGATCGGCCCCTCCCTCAAGGACATGAGTGGCCGCGGTATGTCGAAGCCCGTGTGGAGCAAGTCGCGGCCCACCGGCATCACGGGTGATCCGGTCGACGATGGTCCGCACGGCACGCTGGTCGATGCGTGCGCCCCTGTTGCCCACGTACAAGGCCTGCCCAGAAGCGGTGAGCCGACCACGCACCTCAAGCCAGGCACGAGCTGCGATGCCCGCAGGTACCCCGAATGGGACCACCCGCTCCTTGTTCCCCTTCCCGATCACCCGCACGGTTCGGGAGTTGAGGTCGAGGTCCCCGAGGTCTATGGCGCACAGTTCCCCAACACGAATACCCGTCGCGTAGAGCAACTCGATCATCGACCGATCGCGCTGCGCGCCTGGGTCGCCGTCGTCGGCCTGGATCGCAGCGACGTCCATGACCCGCACCGCCTGCTGCGCATCGAGAACTGTCGGCAGTCGCGTTGAGACCCGCGGGCTCGCGAGCCGCAGCCCCGGATCATTCGGCACCAGTCCCCTACGTAGGCACCAGGCGGTGAAGGCCCTCGCGGACGCAGCGCGACGTGCAATGCTCGCTCGAGACTGACCGGCACCATGCATTGCCGCGAGCCACGCCCGCAGATCCGCGAGGGTGATCCCGACCGGAACCTCGCAACCCCTTATAGCGACGAACCCGAGCAGTGAACGGACGTCGCCGAGATAGGCCCGTACGGTGTGCTCGCTGCGGTTCCGCTCATCACGCAGATGCACCTCGAATGCGCCGAGGGCCTCGCTGAGGTCCCCGGGCAACTCGCTCGGCAGTAACTCCACTCCCCCATCGTGGCAAGAACCAGCGCCTTCGGAGCTCAGGCGCGCCCGGCGAGCCGCCAGCCGCCGGGGCCCTCGTCTGTGAATCCTCGCAGCATGAGCACGGCAAGGGCCCCCGAGACGTCAGCGACACTGAACCCGGAATCGATCACGAGATCATTCATTCCAATCGATCCCCTGGCAGGAATCGCATCGAGGATGCGAGCCTGGCTGGGAGACAGATCATCGATCGACCTTCGTTCCTGAGCTGGCACGCTGAACTCCCCTAGTTCGCCGATGACCTCGAGTACATCCTCGATTCGGGACGCCAGAAGGGCGTCAGTGTCGCGAATCAACTTATGACAGCCGCCAGACATCACTGAGGTCACGGGTCCGGGCACGGCCAGTACCGGACGGTTGAGGGCCATCGCAGCGTTCGCGGTCGACGTCGTGCCGGATCGAACGGCTGCTTCGACGACGAGTGTCGCCCGGGTCAACGCAGCGATCAATCGGTTACGGGTGAGAAAGCGCTGACGGCGCACCTCCTGGCCCAGCGGGGATTCGCTGATGACAAGGCCTTCATCCGCGATGCGGGCGATGAGTGCGTCGTGCGCACGGGGATAGGGGGTGTCAACTCCGCTGGCGAGCACGCAGATGGTCATACCCCCCGCCGACAGAGTGGCGCGGTGCGCGGCGGCGTCAATGCCGTAGGCACCCCCCGAGACGACGGTAAATGAGTGCTCCGCAAGCTCGGAGCACCAGTCACGGCAAATTGCCTCCCCGTAGGCCGTCGCAGCACGGGCCCCGACGACCGCGATTGAGCGCAGCGCGGTCAGGCGAAGGCTCGCGGCGCCAAGCGCCCAGACCACCAGTGGGCGGGTAGCACCGAGGTCATCGAGTTGAGTCGGCCACTCGCGGTCGGTCCGATCGATGATGCGGGCACCGACTGCATGAGCCGATGCCACGGCGGCGTCGACGTCGACCCGAGCGAGCCGGACCTGCATCGATGACTGCTCCCGCACCCCGAGCTGACCTGCCCTCAAGCGTTCGCACACCTGCTCCGCACCCCACGTGTCGATGAGAGCACCGATGCGGGCATCGCCCGGCTCTATGGCGTGCGCGAGGGCGATGAGCGCCCCCCGCTCGTCGTGTATCGGCCCGCCACTCATGTTGTCTCACCACGATGACCCCCGCGCAGCACCATCGCTGACGCGACATGTTCTGCGCTCGGTCGGTCCGCGCCCGCGAGATCTGCGACACTCCATGCGATTCGCAGGATCCGGTCGGTACCGCGCAGGCTGGCCCCGGAGCGCTCCAACGATCGAACCAAGGACTCGGCCTCATCAGTGGGACGCCATCGCTGCCGGAGTGCTGCCCCAGGAACATGACCGTTGATGGACCAGGGCTCCCCTCTGTAGCGATGCTCCGCCCTCGATCGGGCCTCGAGCACTCGAGCGCGGATCTCAGCACTCGCCTCCTGCTTCGGGTTGGCCAGATCGGCCGTCGATGGCTTCGGCACGGTCATGCGCACGTCTATTCGGTCGAGGAGTGGCCCGGAAATTCGCTCGGCGTAACGGCGCCGGGCCATCGCTGAACACGTACATGCATCGCCGCGACCCACGGCCAGGCCGCACGGACATGGATTCGAGGCGAGGACCAGTTGGAAACGGGCCGGTAGGGTCGATGAGGCTGCTGCCCGCATGATGGTGATCACTCCGGACTCCATGGGCTGTCGCAGGCCTTCAAGGCTCGGGCGGCTGAACTCGGGCGCCTCGTCGAGGAAAAGGACGCCGTGGTGGGCCAGGCTCAGTGCCCCTGGAAAGACCTGCCTCCCGCGTGAAGTGCCGAGAATCGCCGCGGACGAGGAGGAGTGGTGCGGCGCCTGGAGCAGTGGCCGATAAACGATCCCCCGTTCAGTGGGCCATTGGCCCGAGAGCGAGGCTAATGACGTGACCTCAAGGGCGATTTCAAGTGGCAGATCGGGGAGGATGGTGGGGAGCCTCGATGCGAGCATGCTTTTGCCGACGCCCGGCGGCCCGATCATCGAGCAGTGGTGCCCTCCCGCCGCCACTACCTCAAGGGCGAATCGGGCGAACGGATGTCCACGAATCTCACTGAAATCGGATTCGAGTTCAACCATTGAGGGGACGCCGGGGCCAGATGTGGGGTCGGCCCCCTCATCGATGCACTGGCTCCAATCCCCCCGCCCGCTCGGAGCATCGTCGGTACCTCGCAGGACGTCAATAAGTTGAGCGAGGTCGCGGATAACTCGCACCCTCAGGCCGGGAATGGCTTGAATCTGCCGCGCATTGGCAGGGGCGATGAAGACCGAACCAACCCCGTGCCGGTGCGCCGCGATAGCGGCAGCGAGGGCGCCATCAACCCCGCGCACCGAACCGTCCAATCCAAGCTCGCCGATGAACGTCGAATCTCGCAGGGAGGAACGGGGAACCTGCGACGTGGCGGCGAGGACTCCAACGGCTATTGGCAGGTCGAGGCTGGTGCCGCCCTTCGGGAGATCCGCCGGCGAAAGCCCGATGGTGATGCGGGCGGCTGGCCAGGTGGCACCGATATTGCCGATGGCCGAGCGCGCTCGCCAACGCGCCTCAGTGACCGAGGCCCCTGCGAGGCCAACGACGCCGACACTTGGGAGACCCTGCGCCACGTCGACCTCCACCTTCACCATCACCCCGGCGATCCCGGTTGTGACGACCCCCCACACCTCGGCGAGGCCCATCACTCGACTCCTCGCAGATGCTCGACCACGGGAGCACCCGACAACTTCTGGAGGACTGAGATGACATCGAGGCGGACCGACGGTGCATGTACCTCGTGCTCAGCGAGCCATCGGTAGGCGAGGTGGCGCATTCGGCGGAGTTTGCGAGGGGTAATCGACTCCGCTGGATGACCGAAAGCGAGCGAGCTTCTCGTCTTCACCTCGACGAGCACGAGGGTCGCACCCTCGCGGGCGACAATGTCGATCTCACCCTCCGAGCATCGCCAATTGCGCTCAACGACCGCGATGCCGAGGCCCTCGAGATGTCGCGTCGCTACCTCTTCGCCGTACTGACCTAGCGCACTTGTGCGTCGCATGTCCTCACCCCCTGTGGCACAACCTCCCGTCTCCGCAGGGGCCTAGGCCACCCCAAGTAACGAGCCTGTGGATGCCGTCCGTACGGAAGGGCTCTGGGGATAACTCGGCCACCTGCGGACGTCGTCCGGCGACCGAGTCAGACGGTGGGAATGATCACCGTCAGCAGGGCTCCCCGCCCCGGGCTATTACTCGCCGCAGTCAGCGAGCCCCCATGGTCACTCACGATCGCGCGGGCGATCGTCAGACCCAGACCACTGCCACCGCCATCGCCGCTCATACGGGATGGATCGACGCGATGGAATCGCTCGAACACCGAGGTCAGCTGGTCAACCGGGATCCCCTCCCCCGAATCACGTACCCGAACCTCGAAGCATTCGTCTGCCATGAGCGTGGCAACGTCAACCACACCCCCGGGCGGCGTGTGCCGAAGTGCATTGTCGAGGAGGTTCGCGAGAACCTGTTGGAGCCTGATGTCGTCACCAAGGATCCACGCAGGTTCGGGGCATGCGTCAAGACTGAGCGCCACTCCCTTGGCTTGGAATCGCGGCATGACCGCGGACAGTGCGGCCTCCGCCACGCCGCGCCCGTCGAGCCGGCTCAGCGTCAGTCCGAGCGCATGCTCCTCGGCGGCAGCAACCTCGCGCAGGTCGGTCGCGAGACGGCGAAGCCGGTCGACCTGATCTCGCATCGTCGCCCAGGATGCCGCATCGTGGGCGAGAACCTCGTCCTCCATCCCGTCGATATAGGCCTCGAGCGTGGCCAACGGCGTTCGAAGCTCATGCGCGAGGTCCGCGAACAGCCGGGTCCTCGTGGTCTCGGTCTCCGCGAGCCGCTGGGACATGTGGGCGAATGAGCCGGAAAGCTGGACGAATTCTGCGCTGAACGTGACTGAGGGGACGGTCACCTCGTAATGACCAGCGGCGACGGCCTCCGCTGAATGGGCGAGTTCCTCCACCGGGCGCGCAACGCGTCGCACAATGAACCAAGAGACGAGCCCGGCGGCAATGAGCGAGGCGATAGCCGCTATCGCGGCCGCGATGCCGAGGGAGGATGCGAACGCCTCTTCAGCATGCGTCGTGACCTCCGGATCCTCGACTCCCCCCCGCATCAGGTGCTCGTGGAAGAGACTTGGCGCCACTAGCGCCGCAGCGACCACGAGAGTGAAGGCGCCGACGCTCACAACGACCGCTTGGGCGATCATGAGCTTGGTAGCGAGCCTCGGTGCCCGCCGAGTCGTCATTCGCCGAGTCGTCATTCGCCGAGTCATCATTCGTCGACTCATCCCGGCCCCATCCCGTAGCCGACTCCGCGGACAGTGCGGATAAACCTCGGCTCGGACGCATCGTCGCCGAGTTTCATTCGCAGGTGCCCGATGTGCACGTCGACGACATGCTCGTCCCCGAACCATCCTGGGCCCCACACAGCCTCGATGAGCTGCCTTCGCGTCAGCGCCGCCCGAGGCCGCGATGCCATGACGGCCAGCAGGTCGAACTCAGTCCTCGTCACCTCGGTGAGGGTGCCGTCGACGTGGAGGGTCCGGGCCTCCGCGTCGAGGCAGAGTCCACCCACCTCGATCCGCGCAGCCGGCAGGCCGTCCGCGAAGGAGGCCCGCGGCCGGCGCAGCATGGCCCGGACCCGTGCGATGAGCTCTCTTGGAGAGAACGGCTTGACCAGGTAATCGTCCGCCCCCATTGACAGCCCGAGGACCTTGTCGACCTCCTCGTCGCGGGCCGTGAGCATGATGATGTAAGCATCTGAGAACTGCCGAATCTGGCGGCAGGCCTCAATCCCGTCGAATCCGGGGAGCATCAGATCGAGCACGATGAGGACAGGCCCGAGTTCGCGGGCCGACTCAACTGCGCCTGGCCCCGAGTGCGCGACAGAAACGTCGAAACCCTCTCGCACCAGGTAGCTGCTCACCACCCCGGTGAGTGGGACCTCGTCATCGACGACGAGGATGCGCAGCCCATCGCTCACTTCGCCACCGCCCTCATCTCTCGCCCCCAACGCGACACGCGTCAACGGTTATTACGATACGTCGACCGTACCCCGCTCAGCACCTCCGCTCGACCTACATCGAACCTTCATGGGTTGTCCCGGGCTCCCCTCGTGGCCAGGGCACAGGCTCTGAGCGAGTTCGATGGACAGCACCCGCTCATCGACAGGCGGGCAGTCCGAGATAATCCGGTCGAGCGGCCTATCCGCGACAGCCTCTAGACGGCGACGTTCAGTACATTGAGAAGTTCAACCACGCGGCCCTTGATGTCGTCACGGATGGGCCGCACAGCGTCGACGCTGTGGCCCGCAGGGTCCGAAACCTGCCAGTCCTCGTAACGCTTGCCGGGGAAGATCGGGCAGACGTCGACACAACCCATGGTGATGACGACGTCGGCGGCGCGCACAATCTCATCTGTCCAGGGCTTCGGGAACTCGCCCGAGATGTCGATTCCAACCTCGGCCATCGCTGCAACAGCAGCGGGGTTCACGGCGTTGCCGGGCTCTGATACTCCGGACCAGGCGATGGCATTGTCCCCCGCGAGTTCCTTGAAGAAGCCAAGGGCCATCTGGGATCGCCCGGCATTGTGAGTGCACAGGAACAGCACCACGGGACGCTGGTCGTCGCTCTTGCCCTCGACCCTAGCAAGCGCCGTGAGTCGTTCACGGGCGAACCTTTCAGCGAACATCGGGAGGTACGTGACGTTGTTCAGTCGACCCGCGAACTCGTCGTACGAGGTGAGCAGGAGGGAGGACGAGCGCAGGGTGCTCACGTGGAGTTCGGGAATGTCGTCGCGGTACTGGCTGGCGGTCATCGGCTTGCCTTTCGGGAAGAGATTCTGCTTCGGCGGTGGCGCACGCGTGGAGCTAGGTGACTGACCCGTTCGCGCAGTTCCTCAACGGCCGCGTCGAATGCCACAGGGGTGCCAGTAGCAGCCGGGTCGGGGATGGACCAGTGGATCCGGATGTTGCCCAAAGGATTGAGCTCCTCGTTGACAGCGTCGCAGACCGACACCACCACGTCGTCCGTGCGAAGAACGTCCTCGATGCGCTGCGGGGGATGCTCCTCGAGGTGCAGGCCGAGGCGGCTGGCCGCCTGGAGGGCACCTGGGTTGATCCGGTCCGCGGGGTGCGTGCCGGCCGAGGCGCTGGGGACGTCACTCGCTTCGCGCCAAAGGGCTTCCGCCAGAACGGAGCGAGCGGAGTTGTGGGTGCACACGAACAGGACGCGAGCAGTTTCTAGGAACCCTGGTTCTGGCAGAAGACCAGCCATGCCATCCGCCGCAGCGTGGACGTAAGTGCGACGCCTGTCGTTCTTGGACTGCACGCGCTGGACGAGGCCGGCTATCTCAAGCACCTTGAGGTGATGAGCCAACAGATTGCCCGGCACCTCGAGCGCGGCGGACAAGGCATCGGGGGACAAATCCTGGACTGCAAGTAGGTCCATGGCGCCAAGGCGGGTCGGATCGCCCAGGGCGGCCAACGCCCGGGCCCGGCGCTCACGGCGCTCCACCCATGAGGTAGGGTTTTCTTCAATGTTCATTGACTCAACAGTCACTGAACAAAGGGGGCTTGTCAACTGAAACGGGAAGGCAATCGATGGCTCACACACTCTTGCGCCGCGCGAGTGGCGAGTTCCTCGGCACATGCATTCTCGTTGCCACGGTCGTGGGCTCGGGAATCATGGGCACCCTGCTCAGCGACAACCTCGCCGTCACCCTGCTGATCAACGCGGTCGCGACAGTCGCCGCACTCGGGGTGCTCATCTGGACCATCGGCCCCATCTCCGGGGCGCAATTCAATCCCGTCGTTTCAGGCGTCGAGATGGTGCGTCGTGAGATGCCTTTGGGTGAAGGATTCCTCTACATCGCCGTCCAGATCGGCGGGGCCTGCGCGGGGGCCATTCTGGCGAACCTCATGTTCGCGCTCCCCGCGGTCACCGCCTCCACGCATGTGCGGACGGGCGGGAACATCTGGCTCGGCGAAGTGGTGGCCACCGCCGGGCTCCTTTTAATTATCGGTGCACTCACGCGCACCGGCCACGGAAACCTCGGGCCGGTACTGGTGCCGGCGTGGATCGGCGCTGCCTACTTCTTCACCTCCTCGACATCGTTCGCCAACCCCGCCGTCACCATCGGCCGATCCCTGACCGACACCTTCGCGGGTATCGCTCCTGCGTCCGTCCCACTGTTCATCGTCTTCCAGATCGTCGGGGCAACCATCGGCGCCCTGCTGACCGAGTTCTTCTACCCCCGACGCGGAGTCATCCCCGAGCCGCTCGACCTCCCCGGACCCATCCACCACGGGCCGCATAACCCATGACCGCCCCACGACAAAGAGACCCCCGATGACCGAGAAGCCCTCCGTATTGTTCGTCTGCATCCACAACGCTGGCCGCTCGCAAATGGCCGCCGCCTACCTCCAGCACCTTGGGCAGGGCCACATCGACGTGCGCTCCGCAGGCTCAGTTCCCGCCGAACAGGTCAACCCCGCAGCCGTCACCGCAATGCTCGAAGAGGGCATTGACATGAGCGCCGAGCAGCCCAAGATCCTCACCGACGCGGCCGTCCAAGACTCAGACGTCGTCATCACGATGGGTTGCGGCGACACGTGCAAGTTCTACCCGGGCAAGCGATACGAGGACTGGGTCCTAGACGACCCGGCCGGCCAGGGCGTGGACTCCGTGCGCCCCATTCGCGACGAGATTCGGCGCCGCGTTGAAGTGCTCATCAGCGAGCTCTTGCCCGCCGATGCCTGAGGAGTAAGCCCGGTTCGCGACGTCATCAGCTCGCGCGATGCGAAGCGCTTCCGGCGCCCGGCCGCTGACATTGACATAAGCAGGGGATTATGTTCGAGCTGGCGGCATGACCTACGACCTGACATGACCCCGGAAGTGCCCGACACCTCGGTGAACCTGAACATCTCCAACTACGTGGTGAACCTGTCCCCACCAAGGGCTGCGACTTCCGCGAGTCCACACGCGTGCTGGCACCGTGCGGGCGCTTCGCCCGTCTGAGTCGGAGCCATACGTCGCGAGAAGTCACCTAGGGAACCGCTGATTTTCCCATCCCTCCTCATCCCCGCGGGTCTCACCCGAGTCAGGTGCACCCCGAATCCCGATGAATTGTGCTCTGACGAGGGACTCGTCGGGATTCGGGGTGCATCTGGCCGAAGCGGCTCTCCCTCGGCTCACCACGACTGCCCGGAAACAACCTTGGTGGCAAACACTCCGATGATCAGCGGTTCCCTAGGTTCACTCGCCTCGATGTGGCCTCAGGAGAGTCCGCGCACCTTCAGCCAGGCGTCGGGAGGCTCCACGACACGCGATGATGAGGGGTGGGGCCTAGCCGAGCCAGTGCCTCAAGGTGATCCGGAGCCCCGTACCCCTTGTTGTCGGCCCAGCCGTACTCCGGGTGCTGATCGTGCAGGTCGACCAGCAAGCGGTCCCGGGCCGTCTTGGCGAGAATGCTGGCGGCCGCAACCCCAGCGCAGCGCAGGTCTGCCTTCACCATCGTGGTCACGGGCGGCACCGCACACAGCGGCGAAAGCTCTCCGAACAATGTGGGCTGCTCGGGCTCGGAGATGTAGTCGTGGTTCCCGTCCAGCAGGACGTGGTCGGGCGCAAGGGACAGGGCAGACAGCGCCCGCTGACCCGCCAGGCGAAGGGCAGCCATGATGCCGATTTCATCGATCTCGTGCGCTGAGGCCATCCCCACCGCATGAGGTGCCCAAGCTTGGATCCTCGGCACCAGTTCGAGCCGCTGCGCTGGGGACAGCAACTTGCTGTCCCGCACCCCTTTGGGGGCGGACGGGGTCGACGCAGTCACGACCACCACACCCAGACTTACCGGCCCACACAAGGCACCCCTGCCAGCCTCGTCGACACATGCCAGCGCCATAAGCCCCGAGCGCAGCATCGCTCGCTCATGACGGAGCGTGGGGGCGCCTGCCGGGCTCGACGACCCCACCGGCTAGTTCCCGCCTTGCCCCGGGGCCGCTGGGATCGAGCCAAATGCAGCGGGAATCGACAAGGTGCCGAACGACATAAACGGCCACACGACGAGGACGACCCGGCCGACCGCGTTCGCCAATGGGATCGCTCCGTTGTTCACTTCGAAGTGGTAGCGCGAGTCGCGGGAATCGCCACGGTTGTCACCGAGCACGAACATCGACTGGGGCGGCACCACGATGTCGAACGCCACTTGGTCGGTAGGCCCCTTGATGTAGGGCTCATCGAGCCCCACCCCGTTGACCTCGATGCGTCCTTGGGCATCGCAGCATGCCACTCGATCCCCGGCGATACCGATGGCTCGCTTCACCAGATCTTGGCCGGTATCACTCGGGAGGAGTCCGATGAAGGTGAGGGCGGAGCGAGCCTTGTTACGCAGGTTATCGGCAGGAGCAGGAGGGTCGGGAAGCCAGTCGCCTGGATCGCGGAAGACAACGACTTCACCACGAGCAACCCCTGCGATCCTTGTCGAGATCTTCGAGGCGATGATGCGGTCGCTCACCATGAGCGTGTCCTCCATCGAGGCGCTCGGCACGTAGAACGCTTGAACCAGAAAGGCCCGAACGAGTGCCGACAGGATGAGAGCGGACACAATAATGAAGGCTGTCTCGCGGGCGCCGCGACGAAAGCCATCGCCCCTCGATGGCCGAAGGTGTCGCCGACGGGTGCGCAGACTATCGGCGCCGCCACTGCTCATGTCACTGCGGCTGACCGGCGTCGACCGCCGAGAAGGATTCCGGAATGGGCACGTTCGAGATGCGATTGAGCGGCCACAGCACGTTCATGACTCTGCCGACGACACGACTCACCGGAACCATTCCGCCCCCCGGATCACCGAGGTGCGACCGTGAATCGGCGCTGTTCGAACGGTGGTCCCCCATGAGCCACAGCATTCCATCAGGAACGACAACATCGAATGCCTGATCACTCGCGGCATCGCCCGGGTAGAGGTACGACTGCTCGTCGAGCGGCACGTCGTTCACGGTGAGGTGACCTGCCGCATCGCAGCAGACAACGTGATCGCCGCCCACCCCTATGACCCGCTTGACGAAGTCAGTGCCGTCAGGGGGGATGATGCCGACGGACTGCCCGACCCATGTGACCGCGCCACTGACGGGGTTGCGTGACTCGATGACCGCCGCTGGCACGAACGAATCAGTGCCGTCGAACACCACGACGTCACCCCGCT
>CAMAWO010000080.1 GCA_945861925.1 Bifidobacterium breve
TCGAAGCGATCTTGGCGTCCCGCAAGATCGTCGAGCAGTCCTTTCGGTCGTGTCTGGGTGTGATGTCGTTAGCGAAAAAGCCGGGCGGCATGACCCGACTGGAAGACACCTGCGGCCGGGCATTGGCAGCGACACCGGCCCCGTCCTACACGCTTATCAAAAAACTGTGGGCCGGTTGGAAACCAGCCGACCCGCCACCGGCGCCATCGCTGGGAGATGCCGGGTTCGTTCGCGGCGCCAACTACTACGGCGCGGACGGGGGCCAGGGGTGATCGACATCGAAAACCTCGCCAACACAACAGGAACCGGGACTTTGACAGGACCGGAGATGGTCAAACAGGCCGTCGATTGGGAATACGAGCGCAGACGCAACAGCAAACTGCACCGGCTGCGCCGCCAGGGCGGTTTCACCCAACCCGACGCCGACATCGCTGACATCAAGGCCATGCCCGGAAGGGCCGTGAACACCGAGCTGATCGCCCGACTTGCCATTGGCAGTTATCTGGTCAAACACCAAGACGTGATTTTGCAAGGACCAACCGGTGTCGGTAAAACCTATATGGCCTGCGCGTTGGGAAACATGGCCTGTCAGCAATACCGCAGCGTGCTCTACCTGTCGGCGAGCGAACTATTCGACAAGATCACCATCGCTGAACGCACCGACCAGAAGAAACGCTGCCTCGACACACTCGTCAAGGTCGAACTGCTCATCATTGACGACTGGTTCTTGACCACGCCGAGCAGGCAACAAGTTCAACAACTCCACACCCTGATCGATCGAAGACACAAAAACGCATCGACGATCTACTGCACACAACTTCCACCCGATCAGTGGCACGACCGCATGGAGGAGAAAATCCTCGCCGCCGCCATCGTCGACCGGATCATCACCAACGCGCACGCCACCGTCCTTGAATGCGACGATTCCATGCGCAAACACTTCAACCAGATCAACTGAGCACGAACGGGGCGGGCGGCACACCCCGCAGCGTCGAAGTGGCTCAGTGGTCAACGGAACAGTGGCTCCCGCCAACCGTAATATCCACGAGAGCGGGCCGCTCGGATCGGGAGGAGGCCCGCAGGGCCGACGGCCTGCGCTCTGTTTCGTATCACAGCAGGCTGCCCCCGTTGACGGCAAGCACCGCTCCCGTCATGAAAGACGACTCATCGCTCGCGAGGTAAACCACCCCACTCGCGATATCCGCGGGCAGGCCGAGGCGACCAACGAGCGTCCGCGCGGCCGCACCCGCACGCGCCTCATCGGAGGCTGCTTTCAGTGCCGGGGTGTCGATGGGTCCTGGACTGATCGCGTTCACGCGAACACCGCGAGGTGAAACCTCCCGAGCGAGCGACTTCGTAAACGCGATGACACCACCTTTGGCAGCCGCGTAGGCGGCGGACGGTCTGATCGATCCGTACTCGCCGGCGGTTGAGGCGAAGTTCACGATCGAGCCGCGACCCTGAGTCAGCATTTGGGGGAGAACACTGTGACAGGCACTGATTGCAGTTAGGAGATTAGCGCGAATCATCAGATCCCATTGGTCAGCATCACTGGCGACGAAGTCGATGATCTGCCAGTAGCCCGCAACATTGACTAGGACATCGATCGACCCGAGGAAGGCCTGATGCTCCGCTAGGACATCCACGAACGCGGCCGGGTCCGCGACGTCGATTTCCGCGGACGCAATCTCAAAGTGTCCGTCTCGCAGCGTCTCAGCAACCGCGTCGACGCCAGATCTGGGCAGGTCGGTGAGAAGGAGTCGAGAAGCGCCCGCCTTCAGTAGTTGACGCGCGGTTTCTTGACCGATGGCACCCGCGGCTCCGGTCACTACCACCGATCGTCCCTGCAAGCGCATCACGTGCGCAGCCCAATATCGGTTCTGCGAATGGATACCCCGGGGCGACCGCGGAAGTCATCCCGAAGGGCCGCACCCAGGCCCGGTCCCGCAGGGACGCTCGCCCTGCCACCATTGACCGGAAGTCGCTTATCGAGAACATCGAGGTAGTAGCCGTCGACGAACCCGCGGACCACCTCGGTGGTCATAATGTTGGTCTTGGCGGCGCACAAGTGAAGATTCGCGAGGGCAGTGACCGGACCGGTGCAGTCATGTGGAGCGACGGGAAGGTGGAAAGTGTCGGCAAGGTCGCTGATTCGCGATGCCTCGGAGATCCCACCCGTCCACGCCACGTCGAGCATGATGACGTTGGCCGCCTGCGCCTCAAGCACCTCACGGTAGCGATATCGCGTGAAGAGTCGCTCGCTGACCGCCTGCGGGACTCGCGTCTCTTGGGCCAGTCGCCTAAGATCGGCCACGCTATCGGGTTGCATGATGTCTTCGACCCACAAGATGTCGTATGGCTCTAGAGCGCGCAGGATTCTCAGCGCGCAGTTTAGGTCCCAGCGCGAATGGCCCTCAATGATGATCTCAACGCTGTCTCCGACGGCATCTCGTATCTGTTCTACCACCGAAAGGCCCTTGGCGAGATCGGTGCTCGATAAGTAACTGCCCGGTGGGCCCATAGCGGACCAACCTGCGGGACCGGTCGTAGTTTCGAAAGCGATCTGAGGTGCGAACTGATCAAATGGCCACACCTTCATCGCGGTGATCCCCGATGCGAGCAACTCCATCGCTAGGCCACCTGGATCTGTCATCGATCGCTGTTGATCTAGGTACCCGCCAGCATCCGCGCACGTGACGTAGATTGGCACGCCCGCGTGTACCGCGCCCCCAAGCAGCGCATGGATCGGCCGATCTAGCATCCGCCCGGCGATATCCCATAAGGCAATGTCTAGGGCGCTGAACGCGCGCATCTCGGCGCCCGCGTACCCGTAGAAGTTGGAGCACGCAAAAAGATTTCGCCAGTGCAGGGTCCTGGCCTCGGGATCGGCGCCTAGCAGGAGTGGAGCAGCCATGTCGTGAATCACGGACTCCGTTGCGCCCGCGTTGTAGTAAGTCTCGCCGAGCCCAACCAGTCCGGCCTCGGTCTCCACTTCAACCCATAGGCAGTTGGGCTGCTCGCTCCAACGAATTGTTGATATTGCGGTGATAACGTCAGTCATCGGATCTCATTCAGGGCGCGCTGCCAGACCTCGTCCGCGGCACGCACATAATGCACCTTTGTGTAGGCCTCCAGCGTCGGCGCTCCCTTACCCGGGATCGTCCTACAAACTAGGGCGTGCGGGCGGTCGCTGTGCTCGCGCGTGCGAACTAACGCATCCCGAAGCGCACTCAGATCGTTCGCATCCACGTTTTCCGCGCGAAAGCCGAAGGCGGTGAACTTACCCGCGATGGGTTGCACTGTCATCACCTGCGCAGTATCCCCGTCCGCCTGCATACCGTTGTCGTCAATAAGCACTACTAGGGATCCGAGTCCGTAATGACCGGCTGACATCGCGGCCTCCCAAACCTGACCCTCCTGAAGTTCTCCGTCGCTGATCAGGCAGAAAGTCCGGGCGTTCGAACCCTTTAAACGGTCGGCCAGCGCGAAGCCAACAGCTTGCGATAGCCCCTGACCGAGCGACCCGCCGGTAACTAAGAATCCCGGGAGTCCCGCCAACGGGCTCTCCTCGATACGCGAACCATCCATCCCGTAGGTGGCCAACTCAAGATCACTAAATTCACCGAGCTCACCAAGTGCCGCGTATAGCGCAATAGCACTGTGTCCGGTCGACAAGATGAGTCGATCATGCAGGTCGCCGGCCGGTGTTCGCCGCATCTCGTCGAAGTACAACGCCGCCATTAGGTCCGAGAGCGCCAATCCTTGGCCCACGTAGCCTTGCCCGCGTCCACGGCACATGGCTATACATCGACGACGGATTGACTGCGCGCGGTCAGCGAGATCCTTGTCAGATATCACGTACGCGTCCAAGTCGCCAACACTCGGTCTACGATATCTGCCGCTGACAAATTGATCTCGGATCTGATGTAGTCGAGTGAACCGGCCGGCGCCCACTGGTCTGGGACACCTATCGGGTTCACACGAGTTGGTGCGCCGATTCCAGCTACCACCTCGGCAACAGCACTAGCGAGGCCGCCTAACACCGAGTGGTTCTCGACAACATGAACAATTGCAAATCGCGCCGCCAGTGCTGCGATAGCTTCGCGATCAAGGGGCTTCAGGGTTGGCACGTGTAGCAGGCTCGCCGAGATGCCGCGGGCGGCAAGAATTTCACTGGCATCTAGGGCCCAAGCCGTGCCAAGACCCGTTCCCACGATCGCGACATCAGGTCCATCGCGTACCAGACGCGCAGCGCCGATCGTGAATATGAAGCCCTCAGGATCAAAGCGCTCCTCGACCAGACCCCTTAGTCCTCGCAGGTAGACCGTTCCTTGATTCGCCGCTGCGGCATAAAGGGCTGCTCGCAGCTCCGTCGAGTCGGCTGGGTCGATGACCGTCATGCCAGGGATTGCCCGCATCAGCGCAAGATCGTCAGTTGCCTGGTGCGTGGCGCGGAAGGGAGTCGTGATGCCTGGTAGAAAAGCGACGATGATGGCCTTGACCGTGCCCGTACCCAAAGCCATGGCTACCTGATCGTAGGCTCGGCGGGTGGCAAACACCCCGTAAGTGACAGCGATGGGCAAGAAGCCCGATCGAGCGAGGCCACCTGCGATGCCCATCATGTTCTGTTCCGCCATGCCCACCTGGAAGAATCGATCTGGGAAAGCGTCGCGGAACGGGATTAGGTCGGTGTAGTTGCTCAGGTCGGCGCTTAGCACCACGACGTCTGACCGCGATTGACCCAAGGAGACGAGCGCATCGGCGAATGGCATGGTGACAACCCTCGCCTCTTTTCCGGTGGTCACGATGTCCATATTAGTCATCAGCATGCCATTTGTTGGCCGTTGGAAAAAGGTGCACTTGGGTCCACCTCAGGAAACCCGATTGACGAGTTCATGACCCACGGCCATCCGCTCGAGTTGCTCACGGACTAGGCGGCGAGCCCGCGGCAGGAACGCCGATGAATTGCCGCCGACATGTGGGCTGATTAGCAGCCCGGGCGCTGACCACAGTTGGTGGTCTGAGGGCAGCGGCTCGGGGTCGGTCACATCAAGGGATGCCCGCAGGCGCCCCCGGGTGAGCTCTGCCAGCAGGGCATCTGTCTGCACCACCTGCCCGCGCGCGACGTTAACCAGCAGAGCTCCATCTTTCATGCCGGCCAAGAAGTGCGCATCGACCATGCCCGAAGTGGAGGCAGCCAATGGGACCGAGAGGATAACCACATCCACGGTGGGCAAGATCGCGTCTAGCTCCGCCATCCCCCGCACCCCCGCACGTGCGGTCCGGCCCATCATGATCACCTCGACCTCGAAAGGCTCGAGCCGCTGACGGATCGCCTGACCCACGCCACCAGCACCGATGACCAGAACCACCTTGTCCGCCAATGCGGGTAGGCGGCGATGTCGCCAGACTCCTTGAGACATGTCGCGAGCCGCGTCGTCGAGTCCGCGCAGGTTGGCGATGATCAAGCCGAGGGCCAGTTCCGCGGTGCTCGCATCGTGCACACCCGCCGCATTACATAAAATTACCCCTGCGGGTAGATGCGATAACGCGTTGTCGAATCCGGCGGTCAACATTTGGCAGACGCGAAGCTGTGGCATGCGTTCCATCAGCGCGAGGTTCGTCGGCGGCCCCATGTAGATCGGCACAAAGAAGGTCGCCTCAGCAAGTGCTCCGGCATCGACCTCGCCGTCCTCGGAATACACCGACACCGGCACAGGTGTGTTTACCGCACCGAGTCCGGCAGGTAGTAGCGCCAGATCAATCATGCCACCGGCTCCCAGTGACCGGACGCCAACGATGCGAGCACAGCCTCGTTCGCGAGCGCAGCCCGCAGCGCGTCCTCGATCGTCGCCCCCACCGGCGCGCCCGCGTCAATCGATTCGAGTAGGCGGGCCAGTTCGATCACCTTGGAGTCGTCATAACCGATCGCCACACCCGCACCGGGCTGGAACCGCTGGTACTCACCAATTCCCGGTTCGCCGAAGGCCACCTGGGTGGGGCGCCCCTGGTAGGGGCCGCCGACGCTGAGCAGCAGTTCATCCGAGCGACGGAAGTCCCAACTCAACGCACCCTCGGTGCCATGGATGTGGAATCCGTAGTTGCACTGATCCCCGATGGACGAGCGCCCGGCCTCGTAGGTCACGCGAGCACCATTAGCCATGCGCAGCAGCGCACAGATGTAGTCCTCGTTCTCCACCGCGCCGAACTCGAGGTCTGGATCGTTGAGGTCCGCCGTGGCGAAGTGGCTCGCACCGGGCTTGGCGATGGGTCGCTTGCTGATAAAGGTTGCGGTGTCCGCGACCAACTCGTCGATGTCACCGAGCAGCATGCGGATCAGGTCGAAACCGTGCGAACCGAGGTCGGCGAGGATGCCATGACCCCCCTGTGCGATGGTGTAGCGCCAAGATAAGGTGCCGACCGGATCGGCCGCGTAGTCCGCGAGCGTGCGCACCGTGGCATGTGTTGGAGCCCCGATGGCACCGGATCTGATCAGGTGCTGGGCGTGCTCGACGGGCGGGAAGTTGCGGTAGTTAAAACCCACAGCCGCCTGCACCCCCGCCTCGCGAACCGCCGTTGCCACCCGAGCGCAATCGGCCGCATTCAGTCCGACCGGCTTCTCGATCCACAGGTGCTTACCGGCGCGTGCCACCGCTTCACCGATTTCAGCGTGCACGGCATTGGGCGCGGTCACGCTCACCACGTTGACCCGCGGATCCTCGATCACCGCGCGCCAGTCCAAAGTGGTCTCGATCGGTCCGTGCTGCTCAACGAAGGCCTCAAGGTGGCTCGGCAGGGTGTCCGCAACCGCCACGAGCGTGGTGCGCGCCTGAAGATCCGGGTAATGGTGGGTCAACCGTGCCGTGGCTCGGGCATGTACGTGTCCCATCCACCCGGCACCGATGATCCCGTGGCCGAGGGTGCGCTTTTCACTCATGAACCCATCCCTATCCGCACCGGACCACCCGTCCGGATCGACTCGTGTAGCTTGATCATGACCTCGGTGTTGATTCTGCTCTCCGAGGGCGGATAGGGCGACGGCGCGCCCATCAGGACTATGTCCTCGAAGCCACGCAATTCATCGAGGTAGACGTCGCTGGGACCGTAGTCCCACTTAGTGAGTTCGAGTTGGTCAGGATCATCGCCGAATGTGCCCGACCCCGACGACGCGCGCATCGACCACTGTCGAACCGATGTCTGACCACCGATATTGGTTAACCACGGCTGATCGAGCTCGAGCGAACCGCGCTCTCCTACGATGCGCGCACTGCGTGCAATGGGCGTGGTCATGCTCGCGGTGAACTGCACGCTCGCCCCGGAGCGGTAGCCCATCGTCCCGGCGAAGGCGAGATCAACTCCTGACGGGCCAATAAATGCTTGTCCGTAGACCACCTCGGGGTTCTCGTCCAGCACCGCCTGAAAGAACGTGACCGGGTAGCAGCCCACATCCCACAGCGCTCCGCCGCCGATTGCCGGATCGAGGCGGATGTCCTTCGTTGCCGGCAAGGTGAACTCGAAGGCACTTTGACATAGCAGGATGCGACCAAGTTTGCCGGAGGCGATGATCGATGCGATATCCGCGGTCTGCGGGTGGAACCGCGGCGCGGAAGCCTCCTGCAGCACCCGGCCGGCGCGCTGTGCAGCCTCGGTCATACGGTCGACCTCGGCCACGGTCAACGCCAGCGGCTTCTCACAGAGCACGTGCTTGCCCGCCTCGAGTGCAGCGATCGACCACTGCGCGTGCAGGTGGTTGGGCAAGGAAAGGTAGATCGCATCGATTTCGGCGGAGCCGATGAGTTCCCCGTAACTTCCGAAGGCCATTGGAATCCCACGTACAGCCGCATAGGACTTCGCACGCTCGGCAGCACGCGAGCCCACCGCCACCAGCGTCGACCGATCGGAGCGGCCCACCGCGTCGATTATGCGATCATTGATCCGGGCGGTGCTCAACAAGCCCCAGCGCAACATAACTCACCATTCCTGACAACATCCCTTTAACCAGCAGGGATTTCTATGTGTGTACCTCTTCGAGTTCGACGTAGTTGCCATCCGGATCGTGCATGAAGCACACGGTCACCGACCCTTCGGTCAGGTGGAAGGTCACCGGCTCGGAGATGAAGGAAACCCCCTTGGCCTTCAGTTCGGCTACCGCCTCGTCGAGGTTGTCCACGGTGAACGCCATGTGGGTGGAACCGATCGACCCCAACGGCTGCACCACGGTCCCTGCTTCCGCCCCCAAGATCTCCATGATGTCGATGAGGATGTCGGGTTGGCCGGGCACCTGGAGGCGGGTCGATGTACCAGAGGCACCCGTGAGTCCGAACACAGCATCGATGGAAGACTTCGGGAGTTGATGCTGCTCTACCTGCACCAGGCCCAACTTCCCGACGTAGAAGTCCAAGGACCGCTGGGTGTCGCTGACCGTGACGGCAATGTGATTGAGCACTCGAACCTGCATAAACAGTCTCCTTTCAACTTGGGGTGCCCCTAGGCTAGTCCCGCGATTGTTGACGATCAACAATTTCCAGAAATCTGCCCGTATCTTGGAAGGAGCGCGATGACGGACCTTGAAATTCCGCTTATCGCTGATGCGCACCACCACCTTTGGGACATGCGCGACTACCACATCTGGCTGCACGCCAATCCCCGCGTGATCAACTTTGTCGGGGACTACGAGTCCATCTGCCAGAACTACCTCGCCACCGATTATCTGGCCGATACCGGTGGGCTGCCGGTGGTCGCATCGGTCCACGTGCAAGCCGAGTTCGACCCGGCCAATCCGGTGGGCGAAACCGCCTGGCTCACCCAGCAGGCCGCGGAGACCGGATTCCCGATGGGAATCGTGGGCTTCGCTGACCTCTCCCACCCCGATGTACAGTCCCTGCTCGAGGCCCACGCGAAGTACGACCGGTTCCGCGGCATCCGCCATATGCTCAACTGGGACACCGTCCCCGGGCGCTCCTTTGTCGAGCACGGGGACTACATGTCCAGTCGCGATTGGCGGCGCGGCTTTGCGCTTCTGGCGCGGATGGGACTGCGTTTCGACATGCAGATCTGGCCCAATCAAATGCAGGAGGCAGCCGCCCTAGTCGCCGCGTACCCTGACGCACGCGTCGCGCTGAACCACACCGGCTTTCCCATCGACCGCGACGAAGAATCGATGACGATGTGGCGGTCGGGGATGCGTGCACTGGCGGCCAACCCGAATGTCTCGGTGAAAATCTCGGGCTTGGGCATGCTAGATCACGGCTGGACGGCGGACTCGATCCGGCCGATCGTGCTCGAGGCGATCGACATCTTCGGGCCCGATCGCGCGATGTTCGCCAGCAATTTTCCCGTCGACAAGCTCTACACCGATTACCCAACGATCTTCCAGGCTTTCTCGCAGATCACCGCCGACTTCACCCCAGCGGAGCGGGCGCGGCTATTCGCGGGCACCGCGATCGAGTTCTACGACCTCACACCGATCGGCTAGGAGAACTACGGCATGGGGTCCGATCCACCTACATTGGCCGAGGGCCAGTGGCGTACCTGGCAGGACGCCCAGTGGCCTGAGCTCCCCGATCCATCACACTTGCAGGTATGGGTCTACTCAGGACAGCCCTCCTACGCGCCGGGTGACACCGCGAGTTTCCATGTCAGCAGCAACGCCGACGAAGTCCTTCTGTTCCTCGTGCGTGCAGGGGCAGAGCCGCGCACCATGGCCGAACTCGGCCCGCGGCCCGGGGTCTGGTGCGACATGCCACCGGATGCGGTGCGTGCGGGTTGCCGATGGCCGGCGGAGTTCACCTTGGATATTCCCGACGACTGGCCGAGCGGCGGGTACGTCATCGTCGCCGAAGGCAGGAGTGGAGATGCGCGAGTCAGCCAGGACGGGTTCTTCATCCTTCGAGCGCACCCGCGGCGCCGCGCTCCGCTGGCCTTGATCGCATCGACGTACACCTGGAATGCCTACAACGACTGGGGTGGGGCGAGCTCCTATACGGCACTCCGCGGGGTCTTCCCCGGCACCTTCGAACCGCGCCTGAGCCTGCAGCGCCCCTGGTCACGCGGTCAGATCCGCTGCCCGGTCGGTGCACCGAGGTTCGGTTCGATTCGCCGACCACCTATCGGGTGGGCGGTGCGCCACGAGTGGACCGAGTGGGCGTACGCCAACGGGTATGCACACTGGTCCGCATCTTCTGGATGGGCGCGCTATGACGGTTTGATGGCCGAATGGCTGGAACGCGATGGCATCGCCTGCGATCTGCTGAGCCAATGGGATCTCGATCGCGACCCGACGATCCTCGACGGTTACGACTGCGTCATCACCTGCGGTCACGACGAGTACTGGGCGGCCACCGGCCGAGACGTGCTGGCCCGGTTCTTGAGTGCAGGTGGCAAGCACGCGCGCTTCGGCGGGAACATCATGTGGCAGGTGCGTGCCGATGCGCAGGCGCAGGTGACCGAGTGCTACAAGTTCCGCGCCGACGATGATCCCCAACGCCACGGGCCCGTGGAGATGCGCACCGGCGCCTTCGAGGGGCTCGCGATCGACCGTCCCCCAGTCACCGAGTTCGGCGGCAACGCCACGCGCGGCATGTATGCCGGCTGGGGCGGCAGCATGATCCGGGGTGTCGGCGGATTCATCGTCTACCGACCGCGCCACTGGGCCTTCGACGGACTCGATACCTATTTCGGTGATGTGATCGGTGCGGGGACGAATCTGGTCAGTTACGAGGCCGACGGCGTGGACTACACGGTACGAAACGGACTGCCGTACCCAACCGGATCCGACGGCACCCCGAGCAACTTGGAGATCCTCGCGCTCACCCCGACCACATCCGAGGAGGAGGACCACGGCAATCCGGGCTCCCTATTCGATCCAGTCGACAACGATCTAACCGGAATCGCGATTGTGCGCTACGGATCGGACACCCCGGAGCACCGTGATCTCTGCCGCTATGGTGCCGCGATGATCACCTCAATGCCAGTCGGCGTGGGCGAAGTCTTCTGCGCGGGCAGCACCGAGTGGCCAGCGAGCCTGCACGAGGGTGACCGCGAGTGCGCGATCGTGACGCGAAACGTACTTCGGCGATTCACCACGAAGGGTGGCGCGTGAGCATCATCCAGCGCGCTATCGGGCCGCGGTGCGTCCTAGGTGAATCACCGCTGTGGGACGACCGCACCGATCACCTGCTCTGGGTTGATATTGATGGCAAGCAGGTGCACCGATGGAGTTGGGACACCGAGCAGGTGATCTCGCTGACCCTCGAAGACCGCCCGGGCAGCATCGCGCTCACCCCGGACCCCAACACCTTGGTGCTGGCCAGCGAGCACCGCATCGGCCTGCTGCACCTAGATGGCAGCATCGACTGGAAAATCACCCTGCCAATTCCGCACGCATCCGTGCGACTCAACGATGGCCGGGTTAGTACCGCCGGTGACTTCTGGGTCGGCTCGATGCACGTGCCCGCCAAGGACCGTCTCTTCATTAGCACGATCTATCGCGTGCACCCGGACTGGACTTGGGAACCCGCCATCATCGATGTCGGTGTCGCGAACGCTCTCGTCTCAACACCCGCCGGCATGCACTGGGCCGACACCCTTCATGGCACCTGCTGGATCTTTAACGAGGCCTCGACCGCTCCCACTGTGAGTGGCACGGGCGAGCCGCACGTGACTTTCGCGGCCGTGGGTCTTGGCGGCGGCCCGGATGGTGCCTGCATCGACTCCCAAGACCACGTCTGGGTGGCATGCGTGCACGGCGGTGCATTGGCCTGCTTCGATGCCGCTGGACACCTCGTCGAACGCATTGATCTTCCGGTGCGTCGACCCACCTGCCCGGTCTTCGGCGGCCCGGATCTGCGCACGCTGTTTTTGACAACGATCGGTGGCGGCGGGAACTACCCGGTGTTCGACGACGAACCCGATGCGGGACGGGTACTCATGCTCGACGTGAACCGGCAGGGAACACCCGAGCACATCTTCTCGCCCATCGGCTGACCCAGCATGTGATCACGCGAGGATTCGCTCCCACACTTCATTAAGACTCAGTTCACCGCGCACTAGGCCGCGCGCCAAACCCAGGACGAAAACCTGCTGCTCAGGTGCTAGGTAGCTAACCCGCGAGACACCCCGCACTCGCGCGGCCAAGATCGCCCCCGTGTGCCGATCCCAACGCTCGACGGCGACTAGGTCACTGTCCCGGCGATACGCGTCCTCGAACGCGCGTCTGGCTCCATCCAAGGACGCAGCCAACTGAGGCCGCGCCACACCCTTGCAGGCTAGGTGGGTGGACAGGTAAGCGACATCGAGGGCGGGATCACCTAAATGGGCGACCTCGGCGTCGAGCATCCACGCCCCGAAAGGAACAGTGGGTGCGCTGACAAGCACGTTCTTTGGTGAGAAGTCACCATGCACCAGACAGGTCCGGGCGGACTCGAGTTCATCGGCCAGTGCGCGCAGTTGCGGCCCAATGTCAGGCACCTCGTTGGCGGTGGCGCGATGGAACGGATCGGTGCGTAACGTGCGCAGGCGATCACCGGTGAGCAGCACCTCGGGTAACACTCCCGCGTCCCGGCTGCCCAGATGCCACGCGGCAAGTGTGGAACCCAGATGCGCACTGATACGCGCAAGGCGTTCACCTGTCACCTCCCGTGAGTCCGCTGCGGCGTTTAGTAGCTGCTCCCGCCAGTCCGCCCAGCCGAGGGGGGCCGACTCAACTACCAGGACGGGTGCGGTGGGATGACGCCAGACCACCCGCGGGACCGCATCCGCCGTCTTGGTCCCGTACCAGGACAATGCGGCCGATTCGGCATACCCACGCGAGACATCGGCCTGCCAAAGTTCCGGTGTCCGCAGAGTTGCCAACGGGGCTTTGACGACGAGACCGTGGGGGTTGGCGCGCAATAAGGCCGGCGTCACATGCGCCGGATGCACCCGCCAGACCTCGCACGACACCCCGCCCGTCAACGGCGTGAGCACCGCATCGGAGGTCAGGATTCCAGCATCGCGCAGGTCGCACCGAATCGTTTCCGCACTAGGAACCTCAGCACCCATGGCGGTGATTATTCACTCATGCGTGAGACGGGTACGCGAGAAGGCGTAGTGGGATGCACAGGCCCCTCGGATCGAGTCCTCGTCCCCACTAACGATCGAGTCGATCATTGACGCATGCAGGTGCTCGGGGGGACGTTTTCGGATCGACGCATCCGCGGCCTGGACCGGCTGCAGATGCAGACGTGTCTGATCCGTTAGGTTCATCGAGATCGAGAGCAGATGCGAGTTCCCACTCAGCTGAGCCAACAGGACATGGAATTCAAGGTCCGCCGCTAGACCCGATGCGAATCCGCCCTCGTCCCAACACTGCTCGACGCGCTCTTGTCCCGTTCTGAGCCTGCTGAGTTGTTCCTCGTTATGTGCTGCGGCAACAAGAATCGCTGCGGCGACATCGATCACCTCGCGGACCGCGTAGATCTCGAGAAGATCGGTCGGGGTGACGACTCGAACGGTGATTCCGCGCCGGGGGTTGATGACGACTAGCCCCTCGGATTCAAGCAGGAAGGCCGCCTCCCGCACAGAACCAGAACTCACCCCGTACTGGCTAGCGATGCCGGCGACATCGAGTTTGTCCCCCGGCGCGATGTCCTTGGCGAGGATCCTGCTCCGTAGATCCTGGGCAATCAGTTCGCGAAGGGATCGGTGCTCCAGAAAAGAATCAGTCACCACAAATCCCCAGATTCCGAAGCGCCCCAGCAATTGCTGTATCAAAGAGCAGTACATACTCCTCGAGTACGCGGGATACGGGGGTGGGGACGTCGAGTCCTGTTATCACCTGCACGGGGGCGCGGAGGTCCGCGAAGTGGCGTTCGTGGATGACCTGTGAGATGCGGGGTCCGAGCGCGTGGGAGGCGGTTGCGTCTTCAACGGTGACAACTGCTCCGGTGCGCCGCACCGACTCGCTGACCAGTTCCCAGTCGATGCCGAGGGGATCGA
>CAMAWO010000081.1 GCA_945861925.1 Bifidobacterium breve
TGCTATTGGACTGCCGTCAAGTCTGCGCCGAAGCACCGGCGGCGACCACCCCGCCGGCAAGTCCTCACGCGCTCCATGACCAGGTATCGAGGTGGCAGCGCCCGAACGCTCGACGGGCGATATCGCCAAAAGATGGCGACGATCCGTAGGGGCATGCGGTACATGCCTCTCCCCTGCCACTATCTTGGTAAGCCGCTCCGCAATCTCCGGAGAGTCATCAAAACCGAGGACGGCATCGGCCTCGGGGAGTTCTGCAGCGAGGTCCCGGCCATAACGCTCGCTGAGGCAGCCAACCGCAACGACCGCGCGGGGTCCACCGGTTGCCTGCTTGAGATCAGCGGCCGCGAGCACCGCGTCGATCGAGTCCTTTTTCGCCACCTCCACGAAACCGCAGGTGTTCACGAGCACCGCCGCGGCGTGGCTTGGGTCATCGACGAGTTCCCAGCCCGCCGCCGAGAGTCGCCCGGCGAGTTCCTCTGAGTCGACCTGGTTTCGGGCACAGCCCAATGTGACGATGGAGACGGTCTGCGGCTGCTTCATTCCTGCAGCCTACGGACTCAAGGCGCGGAAGGCGGCATCCCTATCTGGATCTCGAATTCAACGATGATCGGCACGGCGTCAGTGCGCAGCGCCTTCGCAAGTGACCTGATCTGGCCCCGGGCGTAGGTGACCCCACCGCAGTAGGAAAAATCATCATGCTCCATCGCCGTGATGATTGATGCCCGGATCTTCGTGTGGTCCGCCAAGTCTTCAACGGACAGACCCGCGGCCACGCGCGCCTGCTGCAGCCTCTCGCCTACTGACACCGGGACCAGCTCCTCGTTGCTGAGTGTGGCCGAAGCATAGCGTAGGCGGGGACGAAGCGAGGCGAGAACTGATGTTTTCATTCGGTTTCTCCTTTATTCTCCACGCAGGAGTGATACAAATTGTGGAAGTTCCTCTAAAGACATGAAAACCTCGCGGGCCTTGGAGCCCTCGGATGGACCAACGACGCCACGCGACTCCATGAGGTCCATGATTCGACCAGCCTTCGCGAAACCGATGCGGAGTTTGCGCTGCAGCATGGAGGTAGAGCCGAACTGGGTCGAAACGACCAGTTCAACCGCCTGCAGGAGGATGTCGAGGTCGTCACCGATGTCGGAGTCGACCTCCTTGACGCTCACGGCAGGTGCCGATACGTCTTCGACGTACGCAGCCGAGATCTGGCTCTTGCAATGGGCGACGACGGCCCTGATTTCGTTCTCGGAGATGAAGGCGCCTTGGATTCGCATGGACTTGTTCGCGCCCATGGGGAGAAACAGACCATCGCCCTGCCCCACGAGTTTTTCGGCCCCCGGTTGATCGAGGATGACGCGACTGTCGGCGAGGCTCGACGTCGCGAACGCCAAGCGGCTCGGAACATTCGCCTTGATCAGACCGGTGACGACGTCGACACTTGGGCGCTGAGTCGCGAGCACCAGGTGGATGCCGGCCGCGCGCGCAAGTTGCGTGATGCGCACGATCGACTCCTCAACGTCACGCGGGGCTACCATCATGAGGTCTGCGAGTTCATCGACGATGACGAGGAGATACGGGTACGGACGCATGACCCTCTCACTCCCCGCAGGCGCGGTGAGCCTGCCGGAGCCGACGGCCTTGTTGAAATCATCGACATGGCGAAAGCCGAACAGCGCCAGATCGTCGTACCTGCGGTCCATCTCGGCTACAACCCACTGGAGGGCGTCCGCCGCCTTCTTCGGATTCGTGATGATCGGCGTGATGAGGTGCGGGACGCCCTCGTAGGACGTGAGCTCGACCCGCTTCGGGTCGACGAGGATCATCCGGACCTCATCCGGGGTCGCTCGCATGAGAACCGAGGTGATGAGCGAGTTGATACAGCTCGACTTCCCGGCACCTGTGGCCCCCGCAACAAGGATGTGGGGCATCTTCGCGAGGTTGGCGCAGACGAACCCACCCTCGACGTCCTTGCCGAGCGCAGCAACCATTGGGTGTTGCTCCCCCGCCGCGGCGGTGCTGCGAAGCACGTCGCCGAGGAGGACGAGCTCCCGGTCGGTGTTCGGGATCTCGATCCCAATGGCCTTCTTCCCCGGGATCGGGCTGAGGATTCGGACGTCGGCGCTCGCCACCGCATAGGCAATGTTCTTGCTCAGGGCCGTGACCCGCTCGACCTTGACGCTCGGACCAAGTTCGATCTCGTAGCGGGTGACCGTCGGGCCGCGCATGAATCCGGTCACCTGGGCATCGATCCCAAACTGCTCCAGGACCTCGGTGAGGGCCTGAACAACCTGGTCATTCGCCTTCGTCGCGGTCTTATGTGCGGGACCGGTCTTGAGGAGCGCCATGTCGGGCAGCATGTACATGCCATTGCCCGAGAGTGGCAATTGCTCAGCAGTGCGCCGCGGAGCCCGCTCAGGGGCCGGCGGACCCTTGACGACCGCGACAGTCTCCTGTCGGCTCGGATGAGCACCCGGCGCCCTCAGTGCACGTTCAAGGTCCCGCTGCACCCGCGCGAAGTCCGCAACACGTTCTTCCTCCGCAGCCTGTTCGCGCCCGAGACGTTCCCGCTCAAGTTGCTCCTCGCGCATGCTCGCGTCGCGGTCGATAGCCTCCCGCGCAGCAGCGGCCCGGGCCATCTGGTCCAGTACGGCTGAAGCTCCCGCGACCTGCTCAGTTCGCCGCAGGGCGCTCTCGAGGTCGATCGGCCGACCGGCCTGCTCAACGCCGTACATGAGTAACGCTGCAGGGTGGAGCTCACCGTCGATGACTGGGGAAACGAATGGCTCGTCGCCCGCGAGTCGGCGGAGCCTTCGTGCCGAATCATCCTCGTATTCGTCATCATCGTCGTATTCATCGTCGTAGGCGTTCTGGTCGTAGCCATCCCCGTATTCGTCATCCTGGTCGGCTCCATTGTCATCGCGCCGACCTCCGACGAACTGGGAAACGCCGTCGCGCAAGATCGGCAGCGAGGTTCCCGTCACGACGAGCAAACCGAAGCCGAGGAGGAGGACGAGAGTGAATCCAGCCACGACCGGCCCGATCGCGGCAACGATCGGCGCGGTGACCAGCCAACCGACGAGCCCGCCCCCGGCTGACATGGCGGTTGACCCGTCGCTGGGCGTCGATGCGCCGCGTGCAAGGTGCCACAGGCCGATGATCGAAAGGAGCAGGGCCCCGGTGCCGATGACCCACCGCCCGGTGGACTTCCGGTCCTCCGGGTGACGCAGGGTTCGCCAGGCAAGCGCCAGAAAGGTGAGCGGAATGATCCATTCGAGTGCGCCGACCAGAGCTACCCCGGCCTTCGTCGTCCACTGAATGAACCAGCCCTCGACCCCGAACCACATCCCGGCAGCGAGGATGCCCGCTACTGCGATGAGTGCGAGTGCGGTCCCATCACGACGCTCCTCTGGCTCAAGGTCGCTCGCACCGTGGCCGATCCCCCGAGCGACCGCACCAAACCCATGGGCGAGGCCCAACCACAGGAACCGGATCCCCCGGCCGAGGGCCCGAAAGAGCCGGACGAGCAGACCGCCATTTGACTGGCGTGCCCGAGTCGTTCGCTTGGCGGGCCTGCGCGCGGCGGTTCTCGTCGCGGCAGGTCGCGATGTCGTTGCCCGGGCCGATGTCTTCTTGGCTGGTGCCCTCCCAGCCGGCACTCTCTTCGCCGGAGCTCTCTTCGCCGGAGCCCTCTTCGCAGGCTGACCCGGGGAGGTCCGCTTGCGGGCGGTCGCTGACGTGCGGGCATTTGCCGGTTGGGCAGCTCGCGAGCGCGCCGGAGCAGGAGGACGGGAAGCCATGCCGGCTAGCGTACCGACGAACCCCTTCCGTACCGTTCGTCACACACGTCACACGAGTGCGTGTCGCGAAGATTCTCGTACGGCGGCGTCAGGCCTCCACAATGACGGGGATGATCATTGGCTTGCGTCGGTGAGAAGTGCTCACCCATTTGCCAACCGCCCGCCTCACCCGCTGCTGGAGCTCGTAGGTATCTGTCACGCCATCGGCAAGCGACTCCTCAAGGATGACTCGAACCCTGCCAATCACCTCGTCGAAAGCCTGTTCGTCGAGCCCGAGGCCCCGTGCGTGAATTTCCGGCCCGGCAACCACCTTTGAGTCAATCATGTCGACTGCGGCAACGATGGAGATGAATCCCTCTTCCCCCAGCATGCGCCTGTCCTTGAGTGCCGCATCGGTCACCCCACCGACGCTCGCCCCATCGACGTACACGAGCCCAACAGGCACATAGCCGACGATCGAAGCCCGGCCGTCGACTAGATCCACGACGACTCCGTCATCCGCGAGGATGATCCGGTCGAGATCGATACCGACGCTGTGCGCGATTTCGGCATTTGCACGCAAGTGGCGCCACTCGCCATGAACGGGTATCACGTGGCGCGGCTTCACGATGTTGTAGACATAGCGGAGTTCGCCTGCCGAGGCATGCCCGGAGACATGGACGAGGGCATTGCCCTTATGGACGACGGTTGCACCGAGCTTCGTGAGGCCATTGATGACCCGGTACACCGAGTTCTCATTGCCGGGGATGAGCGAGGAAGCGAGGACGATCGTGTCCTTGGGGCCCACGCTGATCGCGTGGTCGCGATTGGCGATCCTCGACAACACCGCCATCGGCTCCCCCTGCGACCCCGTGCAGATGAGCACGCTTTCATCATCCGGCATTCCATTGAGCTCCTCAACGGTCACCAAGGTGCCACCTGGAATCTTGAGATATCCGAGGTCGCGTGCGATGCCCATATTGCGAACCATTGACCTGCCAACAAACGCCACCTTGCGGCCGTGGAGCCCGGCCATGTCGATCACCTGCTGGATGCGATGCACGTGCGAGGCGAACGACGCGAGAATGATGCGCCCCTCCGCTCGAAGGAAGACTGCATCGAGCACCGGGATGATGTCGCGCTCACTCGGGACGAAGCCGGGCACCTCGGCGTTCGTGCTGTCGACGAGCAGGATGTCGACTCCAGCATCGCCCAGACGGGCGAACCCGTTGAGGTCGGTGATCCGGCCGTCGAGCGGCACCTGATCCATCTTGAAGTCGCCCGTGTGAAGCACGACCCCCGCTGCAGTGGTGATCGCCACAGCCATGGCGTCCGGAATGGAGTGGTTCACCGCGAGGAACTCAACCGAGAACGGCCCAAGACGTTCGATCTGACCAGCGGCCACGTCGAGGGACCGCGCCTTTATTCGATGCTCCTTGAGCTTCGCCTCGAGGAAGGCCAAGGTCAGTCTCGAACCGAGGAGCGGTATATCTTGCCGAAGCCTCAGCAGGTAGGGCACGGCTCCAATGTGATCCTCATGGCCGTGCGTAAGGACGATCGCCTCGACATCGTCGAGCCGGTCCTTGATCGGGCCGAAGTCCGGGAGGATGAGATCGACCCCAGGCTGAGTCTCCTCGGGGAACAGCACCCCGCAGTCGACGATGAGTAGCCGGCCGCCAAATTCGAAGACCGTCATATTTCGGCCAATTTCGCCGAGCCCACCGAGCGCGAAGATCCTCAGCGCACCGGGTGCGAGCTCGGGGGGAGCGGAGAGTTCGCCGTGGATCACGCCGTGAACCCGCGCACTCGTCCGGCCGCAAGATCACGGCACAGGATTGCCCGCTGGTCCGCGGTTGCATCGACGAGCGGCAACCGCACCGGCCCGGCGGGTAGCCCCTGATCTGCGAGGGCCGCCTTGATGGTAACGACGCCCTGCGTGCGGAACACCCCCGCATACACCGGCAGTAGTTCCCGGTTCATCTTGATCGCCCCCTGTACATCACCGGCCCAGAACGCCTCGGCCATCGACTTGAGCCGATCACCGACGAGATGACCGACCACTGAAATCATTCCGCAGGCGCCGATCGACAGGAGCGGCAGATTGAGGACGTCATCGCCCGAGTACCACGCGAGATCGGTGCGCTCCATGCCCCATTGAGCAGCCTCGAGGTCGCCCTTCGCATCCTTGTTTGCAATGATCCTCGGGTGCTCTGCGATTCGGACAAGTGTATCCGTCTCGATCGCCACACCGGTGCGCTTGGGAATGTCGTAGACCATCATCGGTAGGTCGGTAGCATCGGCAATGGCGTGGAAATGCCTGACGAGGCCCTCCTGCGGCGGGCGGTTGTAATACGGGCTCACCGCCATCACCGCGTGCGCTCCTACCCCAATTGCGCTTCGAGCGCTGAGCACGGAGTGCGCCGTGTCATTGGATCCGACCCCCGCCACCACGGTCGCCCGGTTGCCGACCGCCTCGACCACTGCCCTGAGCAGGTCAGTGTTCTCCTCGTCTGTTGTCGTCGCAGACTCACCGGTCGTGCCGTTGACGACGAGACCGTCGTGTCCAAGGTCATCGACGAGATAGGTCGCGAGCCGCTGGCCGCCCTCAAGGTCGATCGAGCCATTCTGGAGAAAGGGCGAGATCATCGCCGTGAGCATCACGCCGAAGGGCGCATTGGGTGTCACCGGTCCGGGCATGACAACAGGCTACTGCGTCATGGCGCGACGCGGCCCCCCGCTACGAACGCCGCGTGGGTAATGGGCATCAGTCGGGCCCATTTTGCCTCGTAGGCCTCAGCGACCATCTCGATCTCTCGCTGGGGGTATGACGGATACTGCGAGCCCTCAGCCTTGCGCCGAAGCGACAGGAAGTTCATCATGGCCCGCGCATTCATCGTTACATAGGCGCTGGAATATATTGAGACAGGTAGCACCATGCGCGCCACCTCCCGGGCGATGCCCGCCTCCAGCATTCCTTGATAGGCCTCATAGCTTCGCTCGCACGACTCGACCATCGACGACTCGATCAGGTCGTATTGATCACCACTCCCGGGCAAGAACTCGTATGCGCCCGTCTTGCCGACCTGGACGATGTTCCGCTCGCGGTTTGGGACGTAGAAGCAGGGTTTGAGCTCGCGGTAGCGGCCCGACTCCTCGTTGTAGCTGGCGATCCGGTGACGCATGTGCTCGCGCCACACAAAGATGGGCGCCTGGACGAAGAAGGTCATCGAATTGTGCTCGAACGGACTCCCGTGGCGCTCGCGCATGAGGTAGCCGATGAGTCCCCTCGCGGACGCCGTATCCGCGTCGAGGTCCTTGAGGGACTGCTCCCCTACGGTCGACACCCGGGCAGCGAAGACGACGTCGGCATCGGATGCGCTCGATCGAACGAGCTCCACGGTCATGTCGCTGCGAGTGATGATCGACCGATGCTCAGACACGCCACGAAGACTAACGGGAACCGCGGCGCGAAGCCCGGCGACCATCCCTGGGAACCTGTCCACTGTAGGAGAATGGGGTCTATGCCCACCGGTGCGCGTCTCGCGCGAACATCCGACGTTGATGACATTGCCGCCGTTCAGGTCCGCGCCTGGCATCAGACTTACGCGGGCGTCCTGCCGGAGTCGATTCTCACCGGTCTCGATCCGATGCATATTGCCTCAGCGTGGGCGAGCGGGATCCTCAATCCACCAACGACGCGGCACCGCCTCATCGTCGCGATCGAGGGAACGTCAGGGACGGACACGATCGTGGGATACGCGGCGATCGGTCCGAGTAGCGACCCGGACTGCCTCGACGACCTAGAAACCGGCGAATTACTCGATCTCGTCGTGGATCCGGAGCATCAGCGCAACGGGCACGGATCTCGACTCATGGCCGCCGCCATCGAGTACCTTCGCGCTGACGGAACAACGGACGCGAACATTTGGGTCCCCGTCGGCAATGAGCCACGCCGGGCTTTCCTGCACAGTTGCGGCTGGGGACCGGACTCGGCCTTCCGCGACATCGAGGCGGACGGCGTGGTTATCCGTGAGGTACGCCTTGCCACCGTGCTCGACTGACTGACCCTGCCAACCTTCGTGATCTAGCGTCAATCTGGCAACGGCCACGGCCCGCCTCACCGACCACCACGACCCACAATCGCGGGTGACCAACGAAGCGGGCCAGCCCCGGCGGGCCCCCCGTTCTCGCCGGCATCACTATTCCACCGCAGTCGGGGGGCCCAATGCCACCAAAACGTGTCCCCAACGGGGGGGACGTGCTAACCCTCCTCGAGTAGACCATCGCGGTTCGCTTCGGCGTAGAGCTCCGTGCGCGTTCGCGCCTCCCTGCCGAGATTGGCGTATTTCACTCGAACCCGATCGAGGTACTCCTTCGCGGTATGCGGCGAGATCCCCAGACGATTCCCGACAGCGGACAGCTTGAGCCCGGACGCGTAGAGGCGCAACGCATCAAGCTCCCGGGGACTGAGATTCGGTGTCTCAACCGCCGCAGCCAGAATGGCCGCGAGGTCAACCGACAGGTACAGCTCGCCACGGGCCACGGTGGCAATCGCCTCTAGGAGTACGTCGAGCGACACCCGCTTTGGCACGAATCCAAGGGCGCCCATCTCGAGGGCGGATCGAACTGCGGTTGGGTCCTCGAAGGCACTGATGATGAGGACCTTGGCCCCTGCATCCTGCAACGCCAGCACGCCTTGGCTCACCGAGGTGGATCCGGGGCCTAGATCGATATCGAGGATGGCCACATCTGGGCTGGCCACTGTGGCGCCCCCAACGCTCCCACCGCAGTACACGACATCGATCAAGACATTCATCTGGCTGCCGATGAGGGACGCCAGCCCTTCACGAACGAGCTCATGATCGTCGATCACCGCCACCCTAAGCGGAGCCGGCGTCACAGAGGTGACGTCAGTCAGCATTCGGCTGGTCATCCACTCCCCCCATCGAGGTCAGTGATCGGGGCGCTCCGGCATAGCTGGCCTCAAGGATGAGCGTGCCATCGGCAGGATCAGCATCCCAGGAGATGTCCTGGCCCCCGGTTCCGTCAACGACCGCAGCCCTGTTTGCCTCCGCTACCGTCACCACGAGCCTCACGATGAGCACCTCCTTCTCGCGACGTGCGCTAAGTCTGGCCGGTGCGCCCGGCGTCGCGTGGCTGATCGCGCGATTTGCCGAGGCCCGTAGCTGGAGCAACTCCCCCCAGCGCACCCCCGACGACTCGGCGATATCGACGTCGAGTGCGATCCCGCGGTGATGCGCACCGCTGGCCAACTGCGACGCGAGCGCATGCAGGGGTCCTGCCGCCGGATCGATCCTCATCACCGTCCTGATGAAGTGTTCCTCAAGCCCGCACGCGGCTCGAACTCCTACATCGCTCGCGTCGATGCGACCGTTGGCGATGCCTTCGAGCAGGCGGATCGCTGACGACTCGTCCAGAGTTCTGTACCGTCGAGCCAGGGCACGGATGCTCACCTCATTGCTTGTCGACGAGGCCTCCTCCTTGAGTCGCTGGCTCATAGCGGCGACGTAAGCGCGATCATTTGCGCGCACGCTGCGAGCGAAGAGCGCCCCCGCGACGATCACGGCAGTTCCGGGCCGGATGAGCTCTCCCACCATGTCACCCTGGGTGAGCAGCCAAGCGGCCAGCGCGGCAATAAATCCCCACCAGGGACCGGTGCCAGCCACGATGAGAAGGAGCGCCACGATCGCCTCGGACGACCAGTCGGTCCAAGGGGTCCCAGCACCACTCCCAAGTCCGATCTGCTGGAATCGATACACGAGTGGAGTCGCGATGCACACTCCAACCACAAGTACCGGAGGAAGGGCTCCCGCACGCCCGAACCACACGAGCAGGATGCCGCAAGCAAGGGCGATCAAGAATCCCGCGACCGCGATGCGCCAGAACTCGAACTCCGAGATCGTAAGGATCAACGAAAGCAGGCTGAATACGCCGAATGACACAAGGACCGGGGCGCCAAGTGCGTTGATGCTTGTCGCGGACTCCCCCAGCACGACGGACACCCGGGATTCGGGGATCGTGCTCCAAGTGAGCCTCACGCAGGTGCCCTCACCGAGGGCCGAGGTAACGGTCGCCTCGCCTCCGACGTCGTCCATCGTCTCGACAATCGCCGAGTTGAGACCGAATCGCGACGATGTTCTATGTGGATCGAACCCGCTTCCGTCGTCGCGAACCTCGACGATCCAATGGTCCCTGCGGACGCGCGCATCGGTCGTCACGGACACGCTCACCTCTACAGAGTCGGCTTGCGCATGCCTTGCGACATTCGAGAGAGCCTCACGGACCGCGACGACCATGGCCCCGTAGACAGGATCCGGAATCGCCAGACCGGTCGCCTGCACGCGAACGTCGACGTGGATCCCAAGATTGATCAACGGCTCGATCCCAGCCATGACATCAGCCGCCCAATCCCGACTGCCTGTTTCGGGGACGGCGAACTCCGCCGACGAAAGGGTCCGTAGAACAAGGGCGCTCTCTGCACACATCACCCGGGTGCGCGAGCCGCTGTCGGTCGACCCTCCGAGGCCGCCCCGCGCGATCGCCGTCAGGGTATTGAGCACTGTTTCATGAAGGAGTCGCTGCTGCTCCCTCATCCGCCTCTGCACACCGCGCAGGGCCTGCGCCTGCGCTTCAGCGAATTCCAGGCCAGTCCGCGCCTCGTCGGATCGGCGAGCGGCCACCAAGAGTCCGCGGCGCGCACCGATGGACGCGGCCCCCATCGCAAAGGCATAGGTCGGGTACAGGACAGTGCTGAGCCGATCACTTGGCATGGGCGCGGATGGTAGGTCAATCAACAGCAGCGTCGCTTCGACGAGCACCGCCCCGAGGACAACTGGAATGGCGACCACCGTTACGAGAAGAAGCCCGGTGAGGACGCATGCCAGATTGACCAGCGATGCCCCCGACTGCCAGTCAGTCATGACCGTTGCGGGGGTTGAGCCCAACGCCGAATCGAAGTGCAGACTCGCGCCACCTGCAGCGAAGAGCAGGCACACGTTGACGATCTGGGCTCGCACCCGCCGGCGCCGACTCGCGACCGGACCGAACGCGGTCAGGACCACCGCGGCCCAGGTGACGAGAACCCCGGCAAGGAGCACGGACTCGACAGTGGTTCCTTGATTCGTCGGCCACAGGCTCGGGTCCGGGAGCAGCCACAGACCTTCCCAGACGATCCCGAGGGTGGCAAGACCACGCTCAACCCCGGAAATTGGTGAGGGAAGTGGCCGCCTATGGGGCCAAGACACGCTCGGCCAGTGGAGACCTGTCCGTTCAGTGGCCCGTATCGAGACCCCCTCCGCCGAGGACTGGTCATCTCCCGTCGCTGCCACTGTGACACCCTGCCGCATGTGGAACTCCTCCCTCCCCGTAGACGAGCCATCCGCTCGAACGCCCTCGGCATCGGAATAGCGACCGGCGCCTACGGCCTCTCGTTCGGGGCCATCAGTATTGCGAGCGGACTCACAATATGGCAGGCGCAAGCCCTGTCCGTCCTGATGTTCACCGGAGCGTCACAGTTCGCCCTCGTAGGAATCCTCGGAGCGGGAGGCGGAATCGCCGCCGCGGTGCTCACCGCGTGGTTCCTCGGTGCCAGAAACGGCCTCTATGGCCTCCACGTTGCGCCGACGCTGCAACTGCGCGGATGGCGAAGGCTCGTTGCGGCACAACTGACGATCGACGAGTCCACCGCCATGGCCGTGGCGCACGAGGACGCCCCTGCCGCGAGCCGGCATGCCTTTTGGGCGACTGGAATCTCGGTATTCGTCCTGTGGAATATCGGCACTGCACTCGGAGCCATCGGGGCTTCCCTGCTCTCCGAGCCGGAAATCCTGGGTCTCGATGCCGCCATTCCTGCCGGATTCATGGCCCTCCTGTGGCCCAGGCTCAAGGACCGCCTCTCCTGGGCAGTTGCGTGCGCCGGTGGACTCATCGCACTCGCACTCATCCCCATTACCGCTCCCGGAGTGCCCGTCCTCGGCTCGGCGCTCGTTGCTGTTGCCGCAGGCATCTGGGTCTGGAGGCGTGCGTGATCTGGCTCGCCATCCTCCTCGGCGCCTCGGGTACCTACCTAGAGAAGCTCATTGGCTTCATCCTGCCCGCAACGGTCCTTGACCGTCCCATCGTTCGGAGCATCGCGGGTCTCCTACCTGTCGCCCTCCTCGCAGCCCTCGTCATCGTCCAGACATTCGCCACCGGACAGGCAGTGTCCGTCGATGCGCGACTCGCCGGGCTAGCGGTGGCTATCGTGGCTCTCATGCTCCGCGCCCCCTTTCTCGTCGTAATCCTGTCTGCAGCGATCACTGCGGGTGTCCTTCGCGCGACAGGAGTTGCCGCGTGACCCAGGAGCATCCCCGTCCCATCCTCGGGTTCCTCTGGCCGCGGCCAGACCCCAGCGCCCCCGTCGACGAGGCTTACGTCCAGGTCCGCCTCGTTCGGGTGCCGACCCGAGGACCGCTGCGCATCGCCCTGCTCGTCACCGGCACTGCCGGTCTCACGATGCTCACCGGTTCAGCGCTCAGCGCGGCCATTGGCACCTCTTGGGTGCTCCTGTTTCCGGTTTCCGCCCTCATCGCCACGTTCCTCGTCCTCCTCCTGCGCTGCTGGAGCGTCGGAACCTACGTCAACGATGCCGGGATTGCCGTCCAGCGGCTCCTCGGGACTGACTCGGCGCGATGGGCTCAGGTTCGCGACGTCGTGGACGAATCAGGCGTGGTGATCGTCACGCTTCGCGATGGAAGACGGTTCAGCACCCACATCAGCCGCCGGTCACTGGACCTCATCGGTCGGGCCGAGGCGTACGACATGGCCAAACTCGCACTGCAGCGATGGGGTGAGCAGCGCTAGTCAGACTCTCATTGGGGGACGGTGTCGTCGAGGTAGCCGTCGAGCCCGACCGTAAGGCCCGGATTCGCTGCTACCCGCCTTATACCGAGGAGGACACCGGGCATGAACGAGGCTCGGTCCATCGAGTCATGCCGAATCGTCAGGGTCTCGCCGGGCCCGCCGAAGATGACCTCCTGATGGGCAACGAGCCCCCGAGCCCTCACCGAGTGAACATGGACACCATTGACCACGGCACCTCGTGCGCCGTCAATGGATTGAGATGTCGCATCGGGCGCGACCCCCAAGCCGTGCAGGGTGCGCGCCGCGCCGATCAACTCCGCCGTGTGACGAGCGGTTCCTGAAGGCGCATCCACCTTCTCCGGGTGGTGGAGTTCGATGATCTCGGCCGACTCGAAGAAGGCCGCTGCCCTGGCCGCGAACTGCATCATGAGAACTGCGCCGATTCCGAAGTTGGGAGCGATGAGCACCCCGACTGAAGGGTTTCCCGCACACCATCCGGC
This sequence comes from Bifidobacterium breve, assembly GCA_945861925.1. GTDB lineage: Bacteria > Actinomycetota > Actinomycetes > S36-B12 > S36-B12 > WLND01. Next base: position 13,136 of record CAMAWO010000081.1, read on the forward strand.
GACCGTGGCCAGGCGTGCGTCATCGAACCCAGTCGTGCCGACAACGCAGTGGACGCCACTCGTGATACAACGCTCGAGGGTCGCCATCACAGCGTCAGGCGTCGTGAAGTCAACGACGACCTCACAATCGCCGAGGGCTGCCTGGTCGTCCCCGGCATCGACCCCGCAGACGAGTTCGCAGTCCGATGCCTCCCCCACGGCGGCCATCACCGCCACTCCCATGCGCCCACGTGCACCGATGACACCGACTCGAATCACACTCCGACCTTACCGCTCGGAGTGCGCCCGACAACCGAATGCGGTCGAGCAGGAATCAGATCTCGAAGAGCGTGGCATCCTCGAAGGGCCCAATCACTGCGAGGGTCGGCTCGGCGCTGAGCAGGCTCGATGCAATGGACTTGATGTCCGACGACGTCACGGCATCGACCTTGCGCAGCAGGCGATCAATGCTGAGGAGCGGGTCGTCATGCAACTCGGATTTGGCGATCCGGGTCATGCGCGCACCCGTGTCCTCTTGGCCGAGCACGGTGCCGCCTCGAACCTGCCCCTTGCCCCGCGCGATCTCCTCATCACTCAGGCCGTGTCGCGCCAGAAGTTCCATCTGCTCACGGCACACCTGAAGGACCGTGGCAACCTTGCCTGGCAGGCAGCCCACATAAAGGCCGAACATGCCATCGTCGGAGAACCCCTGCGAGTAGGCGTAAACCGAGTAGGCGAGGCCGCGCTTCTCACGGATCTCCTGGAACAGCCGGCTGCTCATACCGCCGCCGAACGCGGTCGTGAGCACTGCCAGCGCATACCG
>CAMAWO010000082.1 GCA_945861925.1 Bifidobacterium breve
ACACCGGCTGCCTCGTCGGTCACGAGTTCGAGTTCCTGAATCGAGCCGACGAGCGGGATCATGATCTCCGCCTGCGGGTCGCCGCCAAGTTTTTGGCGCAAGCACGCCGCCTCAGCGATGGCGCGCACCTGAAGGGCGAAGAGGCCCGGCAGCACGAGCCCGAGGCGCACTCCGCGCAGGCCGAGCATCGGATTTTGTTCGTGGAGCCGGCTCACTGCTTGTAGGAGACGCAGGTCCGCCTCGATTGACTCGCCCCTGGCTTCGGCCAGTGCTACTCGGACCGAGAGCTCGGTGAAGTCGGGGAGGAACTCGTGGAGGGGAGGATCGATGAGCCGGATGGTGACCGGCAGGCCGTCCATGGCCTCGAGGATACGAATAAAGTCCTTGCGCTGCAACGGCAAGAGTGCCTCAAGGGCCTCTGCGCGCTCCTCCTTCGACTCCGACAGGATGAGTCGTTCGACGTAGGTGCGTCGCTCGCCGAGGAACATGTGCTCGGTTCGCAGGAGCCCGATGCCCTCGGCGCCCATCCGGCGTCCGCGGGCCGCATCCTCCGGCGTATCGGCGTTCGCTCGGACCCGCAGTCGCCGCTTTACATCGGCGTGACGCATGATGCGCTCGACCGCCCTCACCAGCTCGGCTGTTTCGTCATCGACGTCCGATACTGCAGCGTCGAGTCCCTCCTCGAAGAAGCGGACGACCGGACTTGGCTTGACCGGAACCTCGCCGAGAAAAACCTCGCCGGTGCTGCCATCAATGGACAGGGTGTCTCCTTCGACCACGACAGTGCCGTCATGGGCGATGATGCGTCGGGCCTTCGTGTCGACGTTCAGTGACTCGGCGCCGCACACCGCGGTCTTGCCCATGCCTCTCGCCACGACCGCGGCGTGCGAGGTCTTGCCACCCCTGCTCGTGAGGATGCCCTCGGCCGCGACCATGCCCTCGAGGTCATCGGGGTTCGTCTCGCGGCGCACGAGGATCACTCGCTCACCGGCCTCCACCCATTGCACCGCGGTGGCAGAGTCGAAGACGACCTTCCCGACAGCTGCCCCAGGCGATGCGTTCATCCCCTTCGCGAGCAGCTGGTGGGACCCGTCATTGGCGAAACGGGGGAACATCAGCTGCGAGAGCTGCTGGCCGGTGACCCGCAGGAGGGCCTCGTCCATCGTGATGACGTTTTCCTCGACGAGCTGCTCGGCGATGCGGAAGGCTGCGCCCGCTGTGCGCTTGCCGATGCGGGTCTGGAGCATCCACAGCTTGCCGCGCTCGATCGTGAATTCGATATCGCACAGGTCGCGATAGTGGAGCTCGAGACGGCGCATAATGTCGCGCAACTGCGCATACGAGGCGGGGTCGAGATCCCCGAGGGCCTCGAGTGGCAGGGTATTTCGGATGCCTGCTACGACATCCTCACCCTGGGCGTCGGGGAGGTAGTCGCCGTAGACGCCGCGCGCTCCGGTGCCGGGGTCTCGCGTGAACGCAACCCCGGTGCCCGATCCTGGCCCAGCATTCCCGAAGGCCATGATCTGGATATTGACCGCAGTCCCGAGGTCGTGCGGGATCCGCTCGCGCCGGCGGTACAGCTTCGCCCGATCGGTGTTCCATGACTTGAACACCGCCAGGACCGCGAGGTCGAGTTGCTCGTGGGGGTCCTGCGGGAAATCCTGGCCGGTCTCCGCACGGATAATCGCCTTGTAGTCGTCGACGAGGACCTTGAGGGACGCAACCGGAAGTTCGACGTCGGTCGAAACGCCGGCCTCATCCTTCGCTCGGTCCAGTGCGGCCTCGAAGCTCTCGCCGTGCAAGCCGAGCACCGTCTTGCCGAACATCTGGATGAGCCGCCGGTAGGAGTCCCAGGCGAAGTGCTCGTTGCCGGCCTTGGTGGCCAGTCCGCCGACGCTCTCGTCGTTGAGCCCGATGTTCAGGACGGTGTCCATCATCCCCGGCATCGAGAATTTGCCCCCGGACCGTACCGAGACAAGCATTGGGTCGGAGGGGTCGCCGAGCCTTTGGTCAATCTCACGTTGCAGCCAGCCGACGTGGAATTCGATTTGGCGCCGCAAACCCTCAGGTGCCTGCCCGTGTTTGAGGAAGTAACGACAGGCCTCGGTCGTGATGGTGAAGCCCGGCGGCACCGGCAGTCCTAGTCTGGTCATCTCCGCGAGGTTCGCGCCCTTCCCACCGAGCAGGTCCTGCTTGGACCGGTCGCCCTGCGCAAAGGTGAAGACGTACTCGATTGGATACGGCGCACGTGTCATCTGCGCATGTAACACCCTGCAACCGCTTGCCACCTAAGCCGAAAGTCATCGAGACGTTTCTTGGGGCGTGACCTCTGTCACGTTGGCAGCGCTCAGCCGCCGCTTACGGAGATCTCAGCATCACGGAGCGAGCACACTGCGGCGTCGTCGAGGTACGGCGAATCAAGCCAACCGTCTGGCAAGGCCGGGCGACGATTGCCCGAGGTACGGCCTCGCGGACCCGAACCAACCTCGGTATTGAACAACTGGTCACCGTCGATCTGGCCGAGCAACTCGTCAAGCTCGTCAAGGGACCCAACCGTGCCAAGCGAATGACGGACATGCTGTCGCACGCTGAATCCCTTGAGGTACCAAGCCATGTGTTTACGGATATCGCGGCAGCCCTTCGGCTCCCCATAGTCGACGCACAGCAGTTCGGCATGACGCCGCAAGGTGCTCAGGACGACGTCCAAGGTGGGGTCCACGGGGATGGGGCGGCCCTCGAATGCGGCGACGAGTTGCCCGAACAGCCATGGCCGCCCAAGGCAGCCGCGCCCGACCACGACGCCGTCGGCGCCGGTCTGCTCCATCATCCGCAGCGCGTCCTGAGCCGTCCAAATATCGCCATTGCCGAGCACAGGGGTGCCGAGCGGTTCGAGCAAGGCCTTGAGGTCGGCGATCGCCTTCCAGTCGGCAGTATCGCCATACATCTGCGCCGCGGTGCGTCCATGCAGCGAGACCCAGGCGACGCCCTCCTGGGCTGCAGTTCGGCCGGCGTCGAGGTAGGTGAGGTGTTCCTCGTCGATGCCCTTTCGCATTTTCACGGAAATCGGGACGCGGCCATCGCTCGCGCGCACCGCAGCGCGGACGATGTCGCGGAAGAGATCGCGCTTCCAGGGCAGGGCGCTGCCGCCGCCCTTGCGGGTCACCTTGGGGACGGGGCAGCCGAAGTTCAGGTCGATGTGGTCGGCGTGGTCCTCGTCGACGATGATGCGCACAGCCTCGGCCATCACCTGCGGGTCAACTCCATATAACTGCACCGACCGAGGATTCTCATCCGGAGCGAACGACACCATGTCCATGGTCTCGGCATTGCGCTCGACGAGCGCCCTAGAGGTCACCATCTCCGAGACGTAGAGGCCGGCCCCGGCCTCGCGGCAGAGCCGGCGATAGGCGCGATTTGTGATGCCGGCCATCGGCGCAAGGACGACCGGCGGATCGATGAGCATGCCGCCGACCTGAAGACCCGCGGATGGGCGCGCTGGCAGGTCGATGACGCTCATGGCACGAGTCTCCCATCCGACACCTTGCTGCGACCCACTGCATCTAATCAGCCGTCGGGGCCCATATGCGGCAGACTGCGTTTACCCGAGCCAGTCTGCTAACTGGAGAACAGCATGATCTCAGAACCTTCAATGGACGCCCGCACCGTTCTTACGGGCCGCAATCGGTGGGCAGCCCTGCTGTTCCTCGCCCTCGGCGTGGCAATGATCATTCTCGACGCGACGGTCGTGAATGTCGCGCTGCCATCGATGATCAAGGATCTCGGGCTCACGACGAATGATGCGGAGTGGATCAACGCGGCCTACTCACTTACCTTCGCGTCCCTTCTCATCCTCTCCGGGAGGCTCGCCGATCTGTTCGGCCGCCGCCTCATGTTCGTCATCGGCGTCATCGTGTTCGTGAGCGCGAGCGTACTCGTGGCCGCCTCCGACACCTCAATGTCGATTATCGGCGCCCGGGCCCTGCAGGGCGTCGGTGCAGCGATGATCCTGCCCGCCTCCCTTTCGGTCATCAATGCGGTCTTCGTTGGCAAGTCACGCTCCGTCGCGTTCGCGGTCTGGGGTGGCACCATCGGCGGCATGGCTGCGGTCGGCCCGCTCGTCGGCGGCTGGCTCACCACGAATGCCTCCTGGCACTGGGCCTTCCTCATCAACGTCCCAATCGGGATCATCGTCCTCATCGGCGCATTCATGACCGTCCCCGAGACGAAGGACACAACCGGTCGGCGAGGTATCGACGTCCCCGGAACGGTTCTTGTCACCCTCGGCCTGTTCGGCGTTGTGTTCGCGATGATCGAGGGGCAGCGGTACGGGTGGATCATGGCGATCGCGCCGTTCAAGGCCGGACCCATCACCTGGCCGGCCGACACCGTGTCCATCGTGCTCATCACTGCAATTATCGGTATCTCCGCCCTCGTGGGGCTAGTGTCGCTTGAGAAGAATCGACTCGCCGCAGGCAAAATCGTCATCATCGATCTGCGGCTGTTCCGTATCCGCAGTTTCGGAGCCGGCAATGCCGTCGCGGTGGTCGTGAGCTTTGGCGAGTTCGGCCTGCTCTTTACGATCCCGCTGTTCCTCCAGGCGGTCCGCGGATACGACGCCCTCCAGACCGGCGTGATCCTGCTCGCCCTAGCAATCGGTTCATTCGCAGCATCAGGGGCCGGGGCCGGGCTGTCCCAGCGGGTGGGTCCGGTGCGCGTGCTGCAACTCGGGATGGTGCTCGAGGTCATCGGCATCGTCGCCATCGGCGCCGTCATCTCGACGGAGATCACCGGATGGGGATTGGCCCCGTGGCTGTTCGTCTACGGCATGGGCGTCGGCTTCGCGACTGCGCAGCTCACGGGTGTCATCCTCTCGGAGATCCCTGTGGCCGAGTCCGGGCAGGCGAGCGCCGTGCAGTCGACGTCACGTCAGGTCGGAGCCGCGATCGGCACCGCGATCCTCGGCACGACGCTCCTCATCGGCCTCGGCAGCTCGGTGAACAACCAACTGACCGATCTCGGAGTTCCTGCTGCATCGGCCGAGCAGGTCTCGAATGTCGTTGCGTCATCCGCCGGCCAGGCAATCCCGGCCCTCGCCACCCAACCCGATGGGCAGGTGCTCGTCGAGGGTGCCTCGCAGGGCTTCGCGGATGCGTCGAAGCAGGTGGCGTGGGTTGCCGCCTTCTTTATCCTGCTGGGCCTGCTCACCAGTTTCCTGCTGCCGAAGAACGCGGCCCGGATCGAGTCAGAGGGCTACCGGCCCCCAGCCACGAAGGACTGACGTCATGACGGGGAGCGTGCAGCACATCGTCGTCATCGGGCACACGGACGTCGGGCGCAGGGCCTGCGCGCTCCTCGAGTCGCGGGGCGTGCGGACGACCCATCTCGACGATCCATCCGATGCGCTCGTGCGCGAGGCCCTCGCCGGACCGGTTGACGGAGTAGCCGTCCTCCTTCACGACGATATGCGAGCCCTGCGCTACTCCCTGATGATCGAGCACGTGCGGCCCGGCATCAGACTATTCGTGGCGATGTTCGACGGGACGGCTCGGGCGCAACTCGAGCGCACCGTGCCCAACTGCATCGTCCTGTCACCCGCCGCCATCTCGGTGCCGAGCATGGTCGCCGCTGCCATCGCACCAGACCATCTCGCGGTCCGTAGGTCAGGGTCGACTGCCGACCGCTCGTGGGTGACGATCAGTAAGGCAGCCGATGCCCCACGGGCGAGCATTCACCAGTACTCCGTGCCCGTCCGTCTTCGACTGCGCGGGCTCATCGGGCGCCTCCGCGGGCAACTGCATCCGTACGACTCAGGTTCGTCAGTCCTACTCGGCGGCGCCTTCGGACTCCTCGTCATCATCTTCCTCGATACCCTCATTGGACTTCGCCACGAGTCCCTCATCCGCGCCCTCTACGACGCGACTCGCACGACCGCAACCATCTCCTCCCCCGACCTCGCCGACGAGTCCTGGGTCCTCGCTTGGGCAGCCCTCGCCGCGATCCTCGTCATGGGATTCACCGCTGCATTCGCCGCAGGCATCGTCCATCACCTCCTCTCCGGCCGGCATGTTTCCCTCGTTGGCAGACGGGTCATGCCCCGCTCCGGACATGTGGTGATCGCCGGCATGGGGCAGGTGGGGCTTCGGCTCGCGCAGGAATTGCGCGCCATTGGCGTCGCGGTCGTCGGCATCGAGCGGCACGCCGATGCGGCCGGGCTACCGCTCGCGCGCGACCTGGCGATCCCCGTTGTTATTGGCGATGCCTCGTCCCGCCGAGTCCTACGCCGCACCGGCCTCACTGGTGCCATCGCACTCGTGGCCGCCGGCAGCGATGAACGTGACAACATCGCGGTGGCGATCTCGGCGAGAGCCGTCGCCGATGAGCTGCTCGTGGTCATTCGCGCCGGCGCTGATGACGCAATCGATGAGACGACATCACTGTTCCATATTGGCTCGGTCGTTGACGTGAACGGCCTCACCGCGGCCTTCGTTGTCGAGTCGATGATGCGGGCCGCCCCATACGCCGTGGTGGGGGCGCACGACCGTGTCTTCACCATCGACTCGGCGGGCTCGGTCATCGCTCTCCTGCCGGAGAGCAGCGCACGCTGCGCCTGCGACTGATCCTTCACCGCATCCGGGGGAATAGGCCGGTCAGCAGGTCGGGAGGCGCTGCGCCAGCCAGCCGACGACGGCATCGAGGCCGATGCGTTCCTGCTGCATCGTGTCGCGCTCGCGAACCGTTACGGCCTGATCTTCGAGGGTGTCGAAGTCAACGGTGATGCAAAATGGCGTGCCGATCTCGTCCTGTCGACGGTAACGGCGGCCGATCGCGCCGGCATCGTCGAAATCGACGTTCCAGCGCTTGCGGAGCTCCGCCGCGAGATCCTTTGCCTTGGGCGATAGGTCGGCGTTGCGAGACAGGGGCAGCACGGCGGCCTTGACCGGTGCCAGACGCGGGTCGAGGCGAAGTACGGTGCGGGTGTCAACACCGCCCTTGGCGTTGGGGGCCTCGTCCTCTGCGTAGGCGTCGAGGAGGAATGCGAACACCGCCCGGTTGAGGCCGGCCGCCGGCTCGATGACGTACGGGACCCAGCGCTCGTTCTTGTCCTGGTCGAAATAGGACAGGTCTGTGCCGGAGTGCTCGCCGTGGGTCTTGAGGTCGAAGTCGGTGCGATTGGCGATGCCCTCGAGCTCTGACCACTCCGAGCCGGCGAACCTGAATCGGTACTCGATGTCGACGGTGCGCTTGGAGTAGTGGCTTAGCTTCTCCTTCGGGTGATCGAAGTAGCGCATATTCTCAGGGTTCATGCCGAGGTCGGTGTACCAGTTCCAGCGCTGCTCAAGCCAGTAGTCGTGCCACTGCTCATCGCTGCCCGGCTCGACGAAGAACTCCATCTCCATCTGCTCGAACTCGCGGGTGCGGAAGATGAAGTTGCCCGGCGTGATCTCGTTGCGGAAGCTCTTGCCGGTCTGGCCGATCCCGAAGGGGGGCTTCTTGCGGGCGGTATTCATGACGTTCAGGTAGTTGACGAAGATGCCTTGGGCCGTCTCGGGGCGGAGGTAGTGCACGGCTCCGGCATCCTCGACCGGGCCGACGGTGGTGCGGAGCATGCCGTTGAAGTCGCGCGGCTCGGTGAAGTCGCCCTTCGTGCCGCAGTTCGTGCAGACGATGTCGGCGAGGCCATTCGCGGGTGCCTTCGAGTGCTTCTCCTCGTATGCCTCGATCAGCTGATCGGCGCGCCAGCGCTTGTGGCACTTCTTGCACTCGGTGAGCGGATCGGAGAAGGCGCCGACGTGCCCGGAAGCCTCCCAGACCTGCGGGGCAAGGATGACGGACGAGTCGAGGCCGACGACGTCGTCACGTCCGCGAACGACCGCCTGCCACCACTGGCGACGGACATTGTCCTTGAGCTCAACGCCATTGGGACCGTAGTCCCAGGCGGAGCGGCTGCCACCGTAGATCTCGGAGGACTGGAAGACAAAGCCCCGTCGCTTACACAGGTTGACGACTGCTTCGACACGATCGGCTGCCATGACGCGCTCCTCTTCTTTGAGCGCAACGTGCGCTCCACTCCGGCTGGTTGTCGGCGGATCACGCAAGTCTACGAGCAGCTATTGACTATCGAGCAATCGCTCCGCGGTCTCGTCATCGATTGTGTCGAAGGTGGTGTAATGCCAAGCGAGCGAACGCCGGCCAAGCGGCATGTCAACGGCGATGATCTGGTCGTAGAGGTGCGAAAGATGGGCCATGGCCTCGCGCGAGCAGACCGGTACGGCGAGGATGAGTCGGCTGGGACCGGCATCGCGCAGCGCCAAGGCAGCCGCGCGGGCAACGGACCCGGTCTCAACTCCGTCGTCAATCACCAGCACGACAAGACCCCTGACCTCGGGAGGGTCGCCGATGATGGGTCCGTCGTTGGTTCGCGTGATCGGCAGCGCGATTGCCCTGCCCCCGAGGGCACGTGCCACTGGAATCGCGACCGGGACACCGTTTGGAATGGCCGCCAGCACAATGTTGGGACCGGTGACGTCCAACTCGTCGAGGACGCGACCGGCGAGCACCCTCCCGGCATCCTCGAGATTCTCGAAGGAGGTCATGACGTGACCGAGGCGATGTCGGGTCCCGATGCAAAGCCGAGTCCGATCGAACCGGCATCAGCAGCCAGGCCGCTCATGCCCTCGCTCGTGCCCTCTGGCGTGCGGGTGTGCACGATCTCGAAGGCTGATGGCTCGTCGATCGCCAGCGAGAGGAAGGGAATGGCTGCGACTTTCACCTCGTATGAAGATAGGGCGCGACGGTAGGCACCGATGCCCTCCCATCTCGTCGTGATGACGCGAAGGGACTCGTCGTCGGTCGACTGTCCGAGGACTGCATCGACGAAACCGGGGCGTTCGGCGAGGACTGCGATCGCGGCTCGTGCGTCGAGGGCGAACTGTGGCGCCTGGTCCGTCGGGACGGTGAATCGGGAGATGACGACGAGCCCAGGGGCGGACGTATTAGAGTCGAACACGGGATGGACGCTAGTCCACCCCGCTGGAGCGGGATGGACGCTGGTCCACCCCGCTGGAGCGCGGGCGCCAGCGGCGCACGCCGGGAATTGCGGAGGATCAATGGCCAAGCAGGGCAACGACCAGCCGAGCGGTGTGCGAGGTCCCGGGGGTCCGCCGCCCATTCCCCCGAAGGGCACCGCGAAGCCCGCGGCCCGTGGTGGGTCATCCGGCAGTTCATCAAAGCCTGCCCGTTCGCCCAAGCTCAGCAACCCGTCGAGCCCCGCCCGATCCGCCCTCGAAATAAAGAGCTACCCACTCCTCGTGACCCTGCAGCGGGTTCCGCGCTGGGTCATGGTGGTGTTGCCTGCCGCCCTGCTCTTCCTCGGCCTCATCCAGACCGGAGGTCTGGCGTGGCTCGGCGGCATTCTGCTCCTCCTCGTAGCGGTCTTCCTCGCCTGGCTCCTCGTGCTGTCGTGGCCGGTACTCACCATGGGCTCGCGCACGCTGCGGCTGGTGACCGTCGTCGCCGTCGTCGGGATCGCGGTCTTCAAGTTCATGGGCCGGATCTAATCTGAATTGACATTCATTTTCATTAGTGTCAGGCTCTTTCTATGAAATCCCTGCTGATCAGCCTCGCCACAGCCTCGGTCGCCGTTGCTGCCTGCACGTCTGCATCGGGCAGCCCCTCAACCGGCCCCCAATCGACTGACGGGAGCAGCCGACCCACGATCGTGGCCGCTTTCTACCCGCTGGAGTACGCCGCTCGGGCAGTCGGTGGCGACGCATACGACGTCATCGGCCTCACCCCGCCGGGCGGGGAGCCGCATGACCTAGAACTGAGCGCTGCCCAGGTTGCGCAGATCGCCGGCGCCGACCTCGTCCTGTACGTGAAGGGCTATCAACCGGCCGTCGACGAGGCGGTCGCCCAGCAGGCTGCGGATCACTCCCTGGACGTTTCAGCCGGCCTCACCCTCCTGCCCGCAGCACCTGACGGGGATCAGACCGCCACCGATCCCCACGTTTGGCTGAACCCGCTCAACATGGCGGCCATCGGCACGGCGGTCACTGACCGACTCTCCTCGAGCGCCCCCGATGACTCCTCGGCATTCACCGCGAACAATGAGCGCCTCGGATCCGAGATGGCAGCGCTCAACGAGCAGTTCACCACAGGGCTCGCATCCTGCCGCTCCCGCATCATGGTCGTCAGCCACGAGGCGTTCGCCTACCTCGGCTCCGCCTACGGGTTCACCCAGGTCGGCATCTCCGGGCTCTCGCCCGACGCCGAGCCCAGTCCCGCGCGGATGCGTGATGTCGCCGACCTCGTCACCCGTGAGGGCGTCACGACGATCTACTACGAGACCCTCGTCGATCCCAAGGTTGCCAAGACTCTCGCCGACGAGACCGGTGCCACGAGCGCGGTGCTCGACCCGATAGAGGGTCTCGTGGCAGGATCGGCGGAGTCGTACCCGACGATGATGGCCAGTAACTTGGCCACCCTCCGCACCGGGCAAGGATGCACGTGAGTGCTGGCAGCGTCGTCACGGTCACCCGAGCCTGCGTCGAGTTCGACGGCGAGCACGTGCTCGAGAACGTCGACCTGGCCATTACGGAGGGTGAGTTCATCGCCCTGCTCGGGCCGAACGGCAGCGGCAAGACCACGCTCATCCGTGCGATCCTCGGCCTCCAGCCCCTCGAGCACGGCAAGATCGCCCTCTTCGGCACCCCACTTGGGCGCTTTCGCGACTGGCACCGGGTCGCGGTCGTCCCCCAACGGCTGCCGGGTGCCACGAGCATCCCGGTCTCAGTTTGGGAGGCGGTCCTCTCTGGAGGCATCACGCCAAGGGGCCGGTGGCGGCCATTCCCGCGCTCCTCGAGGCAGGCGGCCCAGCGAGCCCTCGAATCGGTCGGGCTGTGGTCCCGCCGACATGACCGGCTCGACACCCTCTCCGGTGGGCAACAGCGCCGGGTGCTCATCGCCCGCGCACTCTCAACATCGCCCGACCTCCTTGTCATGGACGAGCCGACGGCCGGGCTCGACACTGCAAACCTCCAAGCTCTCGCCGCACTCCTTGCCGATCTCCACGCGGATGGCACAACGATCATCGTCGTCACCCACGAACTCACCGGCATCAGCCACCTCGTCACCCGCGCGGTCGTCCTCCGCAACGACCATCACGAGTCCGTGAAGTATGACGGACCTCCGCCCGTGCCCGCGGGCTTCGACAACGACGTCCACCACCACCACGATGACGCTCACAAGGCACCGCCAGTCGAACTCGATCCCGCATGAGCCTCCTCAACTACGACTTCATGCAGCGGGCCCTCATCGCCGCAGCGCTCGTCGGGCTCCTAGCCCCACTCATCGGCGTGTTCCTCGTCCAGCGCCGTCTGGCCCTCCTCGGCGACGGCATGGGCCACGTGGCGCTCACCGGAGTCGGCCTCGCGTTCCTCCTCGGCACCGCGCCGATCCCCACCGCGATGGCCACCGCAGCGGCCGGTGCGTTCCTCATCGAGTTCATCCGCTACCGGAGCCGAACCGCCGGCGATGTCGCACTGGCCCTCCTGTTCTACGGCGGGATCGCCGGTGGCGTCCTGTTCGCCTCACTCGCGCCGGGCAAGGCGTCATCCTCGCTCAATGCCTATCTCTTCGGCTCCCTCTCCACTGTTGCCAGCGGCGACGTCATCGCGCTCCTTGCACTCTGCCTGCTCGTCATCGCGCTCCTCGTGATCTTCGGACGAGAGATGTTCGCGATGAGCCTCGACGCAGAACTTGCTGCAGTGCAAGGGATTCGCGTACGCATGATGAGCACGCTCCTCGCCGTGCTCGCCGCAGTCGTCGTCGTTGTCGGCATGCGGGTCGTCGGGCTTCTGCTCGTCAGCGCCATCATGATTGTGCCGGTCGCCGCCGCTCAGCAGGTCACTCGCTCGTTCAGGGCGACCACTGCCCTCGCGGTCCTCCTTGGCCTTGTCGCGAGCGTGAGTGGCCTCGTCACGTCCTTCGTGGTCGAGGTTCCCCCTGGGCCGACCATCGTCCTTGAGGCCCTTGCCCTGTTCGCGGTACTCGCAGTGATCGCCGTGCCCCTGCGAAGGCGCCGACGGTCGGTTGATGACGAACCTCAGGTGAAGTCAGGGGTCTGATTCGGGACGGCTCCCCCGTAACGGCGATCGCGCGAGGCATACAGCTCACACGCGTGCCACAGGTGCCGCCTGTCGAAGTCCGGCCACAGGGTGTCGAGGAACACCATCTCGGCGTACGCCGACTGCCACAGCAGGAAGTTGCTCGTGCGCTGCTCGCCTGATGATCTAAGGAACAGGTCGACGTCGGGCATGTCGGGCTCGTCGAGGTAGCGGCTGATAATGCGCTCGTCGATCTTCTCGGGATTCACCATGCCGGCCTTGACGTCGTGGGCGATCGCGGCGACGGCATCGGCGATCTCGGCGCGACCCCCGTAGTTCACACACATCGTGAGGGTGAGCCGGGTGTTCTTGGCCGTCAGCTGCTCGGCCTCCTCGAGTTCCTTGATGACGCTTCGCCAGAGCCGGGGCCTGCGCCCCGCCCAGCGCACGCGAACGCCGAGCTCGTTCATCTCGTCGCGTCGCCTGCGGATCACATCGCGGTTGAAGCCCATGAGGAAGCGGACCTCGTCGGGTGAGCGCTTCCAGTTCTCGGTCGAGAAGGCGTAGGCGGAGATCCAGCCGATGCCGAGTTCGAGGGCTCCCTCGACGCAGTCGAACAGGCTCGCCTCGCCCATCTCGTGGCCGGCGGTCCGTGGCAGGCCGCGCTCCTTCGCCCAGCGTCCGTTGCCGTCCATGACGATCGCGACGTGACGGGGCACGAGCTCCGCGGGGATCGCGGGCGGCTGGGCTCCGCTCGCATGTGGGGTTGGCTGGCGGCTGGGCTCAGGTGATCGCTTCATCCGCTGCTCCGGTCGGCTCTGTCATTGCGGTCGACGAGCGGGAGCGATCGCAGCCCGCGCTCGAGGTGCCACTGCAGGAACGCGGCAACGAGTCCGCTCGCCTCGCGTCGCTGCCTTGGGTCACTGCCATCGGCGACCTCCCAGTCGCCGCTGAGTAGCGCGCCCAGAAGGAGGAGGGTCTCTGGCGCGGGGGCCACGGAGCCGGCGACACGGCAGCTTGGGCAGACAACGCCGCCGCCTTGGACTGAGAACGCCCGGTGCGGGCCGCGTTCGCCGCATTTCGCGCAGTCGGCGAAGGACGGGGACCATCCGGCCACCGCGAGTGATCGCAGGAGGTAGGCGTCGAGGATGAGGCTCGACTCATGCTCCCCCGCGACGAGGGACCGTAGGCCCGAGACGAGCAGGGCGAATTGCTGTACCGCCGGCTCGCGCTCCTCGGGGGTCATCCGTTCGGCGGTCTCGAGCATCGCGGTGCCGGAGGTCCACTTTGGATAGTCGGACGAGAGTGACGCGCCGTGGGCGGCGATGGATTCGACCTGGTTCACCGAGTCCAGGGAGCGTCCCTCATAGAGTTGCACATCGACGTGGCTGAAGGGCTCGAGCCGTGCGCCGATGCGGCTCGAGGTCTTGCGGACGCCGCGCGCGACGCCCCTCACCCGGCCGTGGCTGCGGGTGAGGAGGGTGACGATGCGGTCGGCCTCACCGAGTTTCTGCGTCCGCAGGACGACGGCTTCGTCACGGTAGAGGCGCACGATTCATTCTCCTACTGTTCCGGGCAAGCAGGGCACCACCACGCGAACCAACGACAACCAAGACCCCACCCCAGTCATTTCAACCAGTATCCGGCTCAACTGACCATCAAATCGGACATTTCGACGGCAATTCGTTCATCTGGTCCGCGGCCGCCCAGCGCCCGCCGACAGGTCAAGCGCGAACTACCTACACAATAGTCCAGTTATCAATCCTAT
>CAMAWO010000083.1 GCA_945861925.1 Bifidobacterium breve
CCGTGGCGAGGCGCATTGACGAGGACGAACCACGACTCGTGGTCTGAGTCGGGCCGCATGAGCGGATCATCGGGTACGCAGGCGTAGACCGTCGGGTCCTGGACCGGGCGCGGTCGGGACCCGAAAATGTCATCGAACTCGGCGTCATAGTGCTCGGGGAACCACACGTTGTGGTGCTCGACTCCCGGGGTTCGGCCCTTCACTGCAAGAAGCAGGACGAAGCCGGCGAGCGACGCCGGCGACTTCGCGAGGTCCTTCGCCAGCCGCGCGGCCCGCGGGTCACCGGAGAGCAGCGTGCCGTACACCTGCCCGGCATCAGCGTTCGCGACGACGATGTCCGCTGCCATGCGGGTGCCGTCATCGAGGGTGACCCCGCATGCCTTGCCTTCCGAGAGGTTGATCGATGCCACGGAGGTGCCGAGTCGCACGGTGACCCCCCGCTCGGCGCACCGGGTCGCAAGCGCGTCGCTTAGGGTGCCAAGCCCGCCGCCGAGGTGCCAGGCGCCGAAGGTCTGCTCGACATAGGGAACAGTGGCGAGGACAGCGGGAGCCAGGCGGGGGTCGGAGCCGGTGTACGTCGCATATCGGTCGAGCAGCGTGACGAGCCTGGGATCATGCAGGTACTGGCCGCCGAGCGCTCGAAGTGACGTAAACGGTGCGACGGTGCGGATGTCCTGGGGGCTCCTCGCGAGCGACAGGACGCTCCTGAGCCCGTTGAGCGGCGACTGGAGAAAGGGCTCGCGGGTGACCTGCCACATCGCCCCGCCCCGCTGCATAAGCGCTCGCCAGTCCGCCTCCGCCGTTCCGCCGAAGGCGGCACCCAGTGCTGCCGCGCACCGTGCCGGATCGACCCCCGGCATGACGACCGTTGATCCATCGGCGAACCGGTAGCGGAAGGCCGGCTCGAGCGGCTGCAGGTCGACGGCGTCCTCGAACGGGCCGCCGGTCTTGAGGAACAGGTCTCGATAGACGGCGGGAAGGGTGAATAGCGAGGGACCGGTGTCGAATGCGAATCCGTCACGGCGGTAGGTGCGCAACTTGCCGCCGACCTGATCGCCCTGCTCGAGGACCGTGACGGTGTGACCCTTCACTGAGAGGCGTGCCGCGGTCGCTAGCCCCCCGACGCCTGCTCCGATCACCACCACCGTGCCCATGGGGCCAGCCTAGGATCTGTTACTGGGAGGCATAGATGCGCGACCTACTTGGTAACCGGGAGATCGACGATTTCTGCAGCGCACGCAGTCGCTGGGAGCGTCGTGGTGATGATCTCGTCGGCATTGCCACGGCGGTGAGTTTCACCGCCGCCATTGCCTGGGTGAATCGAATCGCCGAGGCGGCTGAGGATCTTGACCACCACCCGGACATCGACATTCGCTGGTGCACGCTCACGTTTCGGCTCAGCACGCACTCGTCAGGGGGGCTGACCGACCTCGACCTACTCCTCGCCAATCGCATTGATGCGATCGTGGATGCCGCCGACCAAGACCCCCCTGAGCGACACAGCCCGCTAGACGGGCCGACCCTTCCAGGAGTTGGTTCCGCGCAGGTGACGACGCCATGACACCGCGTTAAGCACGCTGAACGCCAGAATGGAAGCCGGCTGTGTCGCTGCGTCGGGCCAGACGCGCTCGCCGGTGCGGCGTGCGACCAAGGCGCGGCTCGCAATTCCAGTCGCGTAGCCCGCGAACCCAAGGGCGCGCGTGCGGCGGTCCTGCGAGGCAATCATCGCTGCGGGCGGCACGACATACGCGGTGAGAAGAAGGGCGTTCACGGCCAATGACCCGGCGGGCCCGCCGAACGCAGACCACAGACTCTTGGCGTACCCATTGGCGACCTCTCCCGCCCCCTCGTACATGCGGCACTGCGCGAGTGACGAGCCATCGACTGTTGCGGTGAGGTGTCCCGCGGTCTTGAAGGCCCGCATGAGCGCGACGTCCTCAACGATCTCGCCGCGGACGCAGGCATGGCCGCCCACCGACCGGTAGGCGCGGGAGTCGACGAGGATGAATTGGCCATTTGCGGCGGAGAGCGAGGGGCGATGGGATCGTTCGGCCCAGCCGAGGGGGAGCGTTGCCACCCAGGACCAGGTCACGAGCGGCTGGACGAGTCGTTCGAGCCATGACGTCGCGACCTGCCGGGGATAGGGCGCGATGAGGGCGAAAGACCCGGCTCGCATCTCGGCGAGTGCTGCTCGGGCGGCCCACGGTTCGAGGTGGACGTCGGCATCGACGAAGACGAGGACCGACCCTTCGGCTCGCTGGGCAAGTCGGGCGCATGCCCACGGCTTGCCCAGCCAGCCGGGGGGCAGTGGCTCCTGGCCGCCGGTGATGACCGTGAGTCGGGGGTCGGTGATCGATGCGAGGATCTCACCGGTCCGGTCGGTGGACCCGTCGTTGAGCACTATGACCTCAAGCCCGTCGATGTCCTCTTGGGCGAGCGCACTTCGAACCGTTTGCTCGATATGTGCCTGCTCATTTCGCGCTGGAATCAGCAGGCTCACTCGCTCCGAACCTGGCGTGGCGTCGCGTCGGGGTGTGCGCAGGGACCGCAAGTTCACGACGGTGTGCCCGGTGATCGCGAGTGCGATCCCAGCCCCGACCGCTGTCAGGGCCCGGATCACCACTGAGGCTGACTCCAGGCGCGCCACCACCACGGGATGATGACCGCGCCCATGCAGATGCCTCCCCAGAGCGCCACTGCAGGCTCGCCGAAGAAGATGATGGCGGCAAGCACATTTGATACATAGACCCACGAGAGCATGAGGGTGGGCACGCCGTCCTTGGCTGCCTTCCTAGGGAGACGGTCCAGCAGGTACATGAGGACGCATGCGGTGAGGAGCCATCCGAGGAAGTTCTGCAGCGGGATTCCCTCGATCCCCGGCAGGGTCCAGTTGACCGCGTTCCAGACCCAGTAGCCCTCGCCCACCATCTGCGGGTCGAGGAAGAGGTCCCAGGATGCGAAGAGGAAGCCGCCGATTAATGCGGCCGCCAGGCCTTGGCCCACCATGCGCTGCGTGGCGAGGAGGCAGGGGTAAGCCATCATCGCCCAGGCCATCGGGATGACGAGCGGCACACCGAGGAGGGCGGGTCCGAGGGCATCGGAGTAGGAGTAGTCGCCGAACGGGAACTGCGTTGCTACCCCGAGCGCCTCGATGCCCCAACCGAGCGTGAGCGAGATCCCGAGGAAGCCGGAGGTCCAGGCGAGGCCGCGGGTCGCGAATGCATGGGTGGTACTCGTGAGGAAGAATCCGACCACGGTGATGGACGTGAGGACCGCCCGTGATTCGCCCGTGGTGAGAATCCAAGCTATCTGGCCGATGATGGTGACGGCCGTCAGACCCCATGGCACGTAGACGAGCCAGGCTGAAGGTGGGCCGCCCCTGTCGGAGTGCGGCCCCGTATAGACGCGCACGCTCATGCCTACGAGTCTAAGGTCCGGCCCACCCCCTCGCCGTTTCACCCGGATTCTGGGCGAGATGAACGAATATGGCAGCCTCGGAGCGGTATTCGTTCATCCGCCCCAGATTCTGGGTGAGAGGAAAGGAAGGCTTGTTGGCTGCTTGCGCCCTCCACGCTCGCCACACTCACCTCCTAGGATGACGTGATGCGCGTGACGTACAGGCAATCGGCGGAGGCAACCCCATGACCACAGTTCGAATCGGCGATCGACTCCTCGGTATGGACGAGCCGACCTACTTCATCGCCGACATTGCCGCGAACCACGATGGCGACCTTGAACGGGCTCTCGAACTCATCACCCTTGCCGCGCAGGCGGGGGCGGATGCCGCGAAGTTCCAGCATTTCCGCGCGGCCCACATCGTGAGCGACTACGGATTCCGCAGCCTCGGCGGCCAACTCGACCACCAGGCTTCGTGGTCGAAGTCGGTCTTCGAGGTCTACCAGGATGCGTCACTGCCGTGGGAGTGGACCCCGATCCTCGCCAAGCATTGCACTGAAATCGGCATCGAGTTCATGTCGTCCCCCTACGACGTCGAGGCCGTCGCGCACCTCGACCCCTACGTCAACGCTTACAAGGTCGGCTCTGGCGACGTGAACTGGCTCGAGGAACTCGCATTCATCGCCTCGATGGGCAAGCCGGTCATCATCGCGACCGGTGCGTCCACGTTGGACGATGTCCATCGCGCCATGACGCTGCTCACCGAGGCGGACGTCCCGATTGTGCTCATGCAGTGCAATACGAATTACACCGGATCTGCAGACAATCTTGGCTTCGTGAACCTCCTTGTCCTCGAGCAGTTCGCCAAGGAGTTTCCCGGTGTTGTCCTCGGGCTCTCCGATCACACGCCCGGCCACGTGACGACCCTCGGGGCCGTCGCCCTCGGGGCCCGGGCGATCGAGAAGCACTTCACGGACGACACCACCCGAGAGGGTCCCGACCACGGATTCTCCCTCGACCCCGTCACCTGGCGGGCGATGGTCGACGACACCCGCCGGCTCGAGACCGCGCTTGGCAACGGCATCAAGGAGATCGAGGCCAACGAGCAGCAGACGGTCGTGCTCCAGCGCCGTTGCGTCCGTGCGGCCCGCGACCTCACCGCTGGCTCGGTCATCGATCGGTCTGACCTCGAGGTGCTGCGCCCGGCCCCGGCGGATGCAGTGCCGCCGCAGTCCGTTGCCCTGGTCGTTGGTCGGACACTCACCCGCGACCTCGTTGCCGGCGAGCATCTCGTCTGGGAGGACATGGCTCCGTCAGCATGAGCGGCAGGCATGTCATCTACGCCTCGACGGGGCTGGGGATCCACGATCGCAGGTGGATTGCCGCCCTCGAGGTCTGTGGGTTCACGGTCGAGGTACGAACCGATCCTGAAACCCTCGTCGAGACAGTCGCCAATGCTCGGCCGGTTGATGCTCCCGTGCTCGCCGGCCCGCTCGACACCGTCGCCCGCCGGCTGGTCGGGCTGCCGAGACCGGTGATCGGCCTGTCATGGGGCTACGACCTGCAGCAGGGGCACTCGAAGGCGGTGTCGCTCGATGAACTCGGCTGGATCCGAGATCTGGACGGTCTGGTCGTCGACAGTCCCGTCACCCGCGACCTAGCGATGTCCCTTGGGGTGCTGGGCGAGCGGATCGCTCTCATTCCCTGGGGCGTCGACCTCGAGGTGTTCACGCCGGACGGACCCCGGTTGACTGCTGCTGACCATGGCTTCGCAGACGCCAGCCGAGTTTTGCTGTCACTGCGCACGCATGATCATCTCTATCGAACGGGCGATGTCATCGAGGCGTTTGCGGCAGCAACTCACATCAACCGAGACGTCGTGCTCGTCATGGGCGGAGATGGACCTCTCACGGAGAATCACGTGCACAGGGTTGCCGAACTCGGTCTTGAGGATCGCGTGCGCTTCATCGGGAGGGTCGATGAACACGCACTGCCTGAACTTCTCCGCGGCGCCGACCTCTATGTCACGGCCTCGGAGACCGACGGCACGTCAGTGACCCTGCTCCAGGCGATGGCGTGTGGAATCCCCGTTGCGGCGTCTGCGAACCCAGGCAATGAGTGGTGGATCATCGAAGGTGAGACCGGGCGAGAATTTGCGGTAGGCGACGTGGTCGCCCTTGCGCAACTTATGGCGGCTGGTGGTGACGTCTCCCTCGAGACGGCGGCTGCGCTGGCGCTGGTGCGCAGGCAAGGCGACTGGGCGACGAACAGACTCAAACTCGCCGAGGTCATGGACTTCGGTTCTAGTGAACGGTCTGGCTGAGCGGATTTGATCACGCGCCTACCTCGGCGGCCTCGCCGCCAGTGATCCGCAGTAGTTCTTCGTAACTGGTCGGGAATACGTAGTGCGGGTGACCACCGGCAGCCCACACCTCGTCGAAGCGGGAGAGTGCGATGTCGACGATGGTGCGCAGCGGCTCGGGGTGACCCACGGGCGCGACGCCCCCGATAGCGAAACTCGTGGCGGCACGAACATCGTCGGCGCTCGCCTTGCCGATGACCGCCACGTCGAGGATGGCGGCGAGCATCTGGGTGTCAACGCGATGCCCGCCGGAGGCGATGACGAGTACAGGCTCACCGTCGGCGAGGAAGATGAGCGAACTCGCGATCTGGCCGACCTCGATGCCGAGGGCGTCGGCCGCCTCCTTCGCGGTGCGGGCGCTGTCGTCGAGCCGCCTGACCTCGCCGCGTGCCCCGAGGAGGGCGAGCCTCTCTCGGACCCTGATGACTGACTGCTGCTCCATCGCCTCGCTCATCGGACGAGAGTATCGGAGGCAGAAACCGGCCCAGTGGACTGGCCGACGACGAGTTGGGGTGGAATATACCCGGTTTGCCCGGCCCTCAGTCCCGAACCCATGGAGGCATATCGGTCGTCCGGATACGCTCAGCGCCGAAGCGTCGAGCGAGCACGACGTCAGACTTCACAGAAGGTGACACGTTGACATGCACAGCGTTCCAGCAGTTTCCGACCTGATCGCCCGATCCAACCGGCTTGGCTCAGATGCCCGCAACACGAATTTCGCTGGGGGAAATACCTCGGCGAAGGGCAAGGCTGTCGATCCGGTGACCCAGATGCCGGTCGATGTCATCTGGGTCAAGGGCTCGGGAGGGGATCTCGGGACGTTAACCGAGGTGGGTCTTGCGGTCCTGCGACTCGACCGGGTGAGGGCACTCATCGACGTGTTTCCCGGAGTCGAGCGCGAGGACGAGATGGTCGACGCGTTCACGTACTGCCTGCACGGCACCGGGGGCGCGGCCCCTTCCATCGACACCGCGATGCACGCCCTCGTCGATGCGCCGCATGTCGACCACCTCCACCCAGACTCGGGCATCGCACTGGCCACTTCAGCCGATGGTGAGGCGCTGACCCGAGAGTGCTTCGGTGATCGAGTGGCATGGGTGCCGTGGCGTCGCCCGGGCTTTGCTCTTGGTCTGGACATGGCGGCCTTGAAAGAGTCGAATCCGAAAGCGATCGGCTGCATCCTTGGCGGCCACGGCATAACCGCGTGGGGTGAAACCTCGCAGGAGTGCGAGGCGAACTCGTTGGAGATCATTCGCACGGCGGAGGCGTTCATCGTGAGCCGCGGGCGTCCTGACCCCTTCGGAGGAGTACTGGCTGGATATGAGCCCCTGTCTATCGCCGAGCGCCGGGCACGCGCCGCAACGATCGCGCCCGTCATCCGCGGGCTCGCCTCGGCCGACAGGCCGATGGTTGGTCACTTCAACGACAGCGATGTTGTCCTTGACTTCCTGTCGAGCGAGCGGCATCCAGAACTCGCGGCACTGGGAACGTCGTGCCCTGACCACTTCCTGCGTACCAAGGTGCGCCCGATGGTGCTCGACCTGCCCCAGACAGCGTCGAACGATGAGGCGGTCGCGCGGCTGCACGAGTTGCACGAGCAGTACCGACGCGACTACGCCGCCTACTACGAGCGCTACGCCACCGCGGAAAGCCCGGCCATGCGGGGCGCCGACCCGGCGATCGTCCTCATCCCCGGAATCGGGATGTTCTCCTTCGGACCCAACAAGCAGACAGCTCGAGTCGCGGGGGAGTTTTACGTCAACGCGATCAACGTCATGCGCGGCGCTGAGGCGCTTTCCACTTACCAGCCGATCGACGAAATCGAGAAGTTCCGCATCGAGTACTGGGACCTCGAGGAGGCAAAGCTGCGCCGGCTCCCCAAACCGAAGCGACTGGCATCGCGCGTGGCACTCGTCACTGGCGGTGGCAGTGGCATCGGCAGGGCGACCGTTGAGGCACTTGTGCGCGACGGTGCGGCCGTCGTGATCGCAGACCGGAATCTCGTTGCTGCGCAGGAGCTTGCACTCGCCATGGGCGGGCCCGATTTCGCCATCGCAGTCGAGGCCGATGTGACGAGCGAGGAGGCTATCAAGGCCATGATCGCCGAGGCCTGCCTCGCTTTCGGTGGGGTGGACCTCATCGTGAACAACGCTGGGCTCTCCCTCAGCAGGGATCTGTTGTCAACAACGGTCGACGACTGGGACCTCCAGCACGATGTCATGGCGCGCGGGTCCTTCCTAGTAAGTCGCGAGTCCGCGCGGGCGATGATCGCCCAGCGCATGGGGGGCGACATCGTCTACATTGCGAGCAAGAACGCCGTTTTCGCCGGCCCGTCCAACATCGCCTACAGCTCGGCCAAGGCCGATCAGGCCCACCAGGTGCGACTGCTCGCAGTCGAACTCGGCGAGCACGGGATCCGGGTGAACGGCATCAACCCCGACGGCGTGGTGCAGGGCTCCGGGATCTTCGCTGGTGGCTGGGGCGCCAACCGCGCTGCTGTCTACGGGGTTGAGGAGAAGGACCTCGGGGCTTTCTATGCCCAGCGGACCATCCTCAAGCGAGAGGTGCTTCCGGAGCACATTGCGCTCGCGGTGGCAGCGATCGTGTCGGACGAGTTCTCGCGCACGACGGGCATGATCATCCCGGTCGATTCGGGAGTT
Organism: Bifidobacterium breve; assembly: GCA_945861925.1. GTDB lineage: Bacteria > Actinomycetota > Actinomycetes > S36-B12 > S36-B12 > WLND01. The sequence continues at coordinate 8,419 of CAMAWO010000083.1, forward strand.
GCTGCCGCGTTCGTGCGGTAGCCGTCATGTCGCGGGTCGCGGCCGTCGATATCGGCGCGGGGAGCGGACGAGTCGTCCTGTGCGATCTCGTCGACGGCCTTCCGTCGCTCACCGAGGTTTCTCGCTTTCCTAATGGCCCGATTCATGTTGATGGTCGTTGGACGTGGGATGTCACGACGCTCCATCGATCGGTGGTCGACGGCCTCGCCGTGGCGGTGGCGTTGGGCGCACAGTCGTGCGGAATCGATACATGGGCGATCGATTACGGCATCGTCGACCAGGTTGGCCGGCTCGTCGGCCCGGTGATCGCCTATCGCGACGAGGGTCACGCCCTCGGGGTCGATTGGGCTCGATCGGTGCTTCCGTGGGAGCGGCACTACGACGTCACTGGCATCCAGCACCTGCCGTTCAATACGGCCTACCAGCTTGCCGTGGATGATCGGTTACGCGACGACACTTCCCTTCTCCTCGTACCGGATCTGCTGACGTTCTGGCTGACCGGAGTGCGGGCGTGCGACGTCACGAATGCATCGACCACCGCGCTCGTCGACCCTCGGACGCGCGCTTGGTCGCAGGAAATCCTTTCGGCGCTGGCACTTCCGGCAGGCGGCTTCCTGTCGCTTGACGAGCCCGGGTTGGTACGAGGCCCATGCCTCGACGATCGGTTGCGCGGACTGCCGCTCGTCGGTGTTGCAACCCATGACACCGCGAGTGCCTTCGCTGGAACTCCCGTTGACGATCGCGACCGCGCACTCATACTTTCGCTCGGCACGTGGGCGCTCATCGGCTTTGAGTCGCAGACGGCGGTACCCAGCACGGAGTCGATGGCCTTGAACGTCACGCACGAACTCGGGATCGATGGCACCATCCGAGTCCTTCGTAACGTGTCAGGTATGTGGCTTATCGATGAATGCAGGCGCGCTTGGGCTGCTGCGGACGGCGTCGATCCCGCTGTCCCGCCGCTGCTCTCAGCGGCGGCGGAGTGCGCGCCATTCGCGGCGGGATTCGACATCGATGACCCATCCTTGGTCGCGCCGGGCCAATCACCCGAGACGATCGGACATGTCCTCGTGGGGGAGTGGGACGGGTCAAGGGGAGCGGTGATCCGGACGATTCTGGAATCGCTTGTCGTCAGGCTCGCCCAGCGTGCTCTGGAACTTGATGGGCTCAGCACTGAGGCTCGGAGCGTCGTCCATGTTGTCGGGGGAGCCAGTCGGATTGAGATCCTCATGCAGTGGCTTGCTGACGCGACCGGCAAGCGGGTGGTGGCGGGTCCGGTGGAGGCGACTGCGCTCGGCAACGCGGTCGTCCAATGGATGTCGACCAGCGCTGTTGCCTCACTTGGTGAGGCCCGGTCGCTCATCGCGGCGATGCCCGAGATCCGGGAGTACCATCCGGCAGGCTCACGGCAGCAGTGGCTCGACTTCGCCCATCGCATTGCCCGCTAGGTATCTACGAGGAGGACGCACTATGGTCGATCGACGACTGCCGAGGCCGAGTGAGATCCTGCCGCTCATCGGGCGACGGGATCGCTCACTTACGCGGCTCCAGGCGCGCCTTGAGCGGTGCGCAAGCATCGGGGACCTCCGCGATCTCGCGAAGCGCCGGGTGCCGAGGCCGGTCTTTGACTACACCGATGGTGCTGCTGGGTCGGAGTTGACCCTTCGCCGTTCGGTCGAGGCGTATTCCCGCGTTGAATTCACACCGCGGGTGCTGCGTGACGTCTCGTCCGTGGACCTTTCGGTAGAGATGCTCGGAAAGCGCTCGGCGCTGCCATTCGCGCTTGGGCCAACGGGGTTCACACGGATGATGCACCACGTGGGGGAGCCTGCGGTGGCGAAGGTGGCCGGGGAGTCTGGGATCCCGTATGCACTCTCAACCCTCGGCACGACCTCGGTCGAGGCCCTTGCCCAGGCTTCCCCCGATACGCGGCGGTGGTTCCAGCTCTACGTGTGGCGTGACCGAGTGGCGAGCGAGGCACTCGTGAAGCGCGTTGAGCTGGCTGGCTATGACACGCTCATCCTCACGGTCGACACCGCAGTCGGCGGAATCCGTCTTCGCGATGTTCGCAACGGGCTCACGATCCCGCCTCAGCTGAGCTTAGGCACCCTTGCCGGAATGGCCCTCTACCCACGGTGGTGGGGCAACCTCCTTACGACGAGGCCGCTTGAATTCGCCTCCTTGTCATCGACAGGTGGCACCGTCGGCGACCTCCTCACGAAGGTGTTCGACCCGTCGATCACGGGGGCCGACATCGCGTGGCTCCGCAGCATCTGGCCCGCCAAACTGGTGCTCAAGGGGGTGCAGTCGGTCGAGGATGCCGTCATCGCTGTTGATCTCGGAGTGGACGCCGTCATCCTGTCGAACCACGGTGGTCGACAGATCGACCGTGGCAATGTGCCGCTCGAGATCCTCCCGAAGGTTGTCGATTCAGTTGGGGACCGGATCGAGGTGTACGTGGATGGCGGCATCACGTGCGGCGCCGACATCGTCGCGGCACTTGCCTTCGGGGCGACCGGGGCACTCATCGGCCGCGGCTACCTCTACGGGCTCATGGCCGGCGGTGAGGACGGGGTACGGCGGGTCGTGAGCATCCTCGAGAAGGAGATCAAGACCACGATGCAACTCCTCGGGGTTACGTCAGTCGGCGAACTCGATCGGTCCTGCGTCAGGCTGAGGTGACACCCGAGGCACGGGACGTGGGTTGACAGATACCCCAGGGGGTATATCATTTAAGCATGACCACTCACGTTCATCATCAATCGGTGCTAGCTCCCGGGGTGCTCGAGACGAAGACCAAGGAGCACATCGCGATGGCCATCGGTGTCACCTTCCTCATGCAGGGCGGCCCCGCAACGATCTACGGGGCACGTGCCTACGCAGCCTTCTGCGAGTTCGCGGATGCCGTCGAGGCAAAGGCGGCATAGGCGTGGGCCTGACCGCCAGCGGTGGCAACCTCAACCTCAACGTCAGCGTCGACGAGGCACTCCCGATGCTCGAGGCAGGCGCGGTGCTCCTCGATGTTCGTGAGCTCGTCGAGTGGAGCGCGGGCCACGACCCGGTCGCGGTGCACATGCCGATGGCCCGGGTGCCCTCGGACCATGGGCAACTCGATCCGGCCAGGCCCGTCCTCGTCATCTGCCGGTCGGGCAACCGCTCCCTCATGGGGGCGGCACAACTGCGCAAGGCTGGATTCAGCGCCGTCAGCGTCGATGGCGGCATGGGTGCGTGGCAGCAGGCAGGCAGAACCGTCGTCGGCGACAACGGCGACCCCGGAATGATCATCTAGTGCACGAAAACCGAGAAGGAGCATGATGAAACGAATCATCGCCGTAGCGGGCATCCTCGCAGCGCTGGCCCTCACCGGGTGCGCGTCGGGCACGAGTGCCGTGCAGACCGTTGATCCGCAGGCGTTCATCTCGACAACCGCCCAGCAGGGAGTCGTCGTCGTCGACGTCCGCACGCCCGATGAGTTCGCAGCGGGGCACCTGCTGAATGCGGTGAACATCAACGTCGAGGACCCGGCCTTCGCCTCCCAGATCGAATCGCTCGACAAGTCGGCCACCTACGCCGTCTACTGCCGAAGCGGGCGACGCTCCGCGGTCGCCACCGATGCGATGGCCACCGGAGGATTCACGAGCCTGGTCAACCTCAACGGCGGCCTCGATGACCTCGCTGCTTCAGGTGCATCGGTGGTGACCCAGTGACCGGCCTCGAGGTCATCGCGATCGACACCCCGAACTTGGGCGACCGCAGTTACGTCGTGGGCAGCGGATCGTCCGCGATCGTCATCGATCCGCAGCGCGACATAGACCGCGTTGAGGAGATCCTCGACCAGCACGGGTGGAGTGCATCGCACGTCCTCGAAACCCACTTCCACAATGACTACGTGAGCGGGGGCCTCGAGCTCGCCCGCCGGACCAAGGCCGAGTACGTCGTTCCGAAGGGCATGGAGATCGACTTCGCCGCCCGCCAGGTGGGCGATGCCGCGGAGCTCGCATCCGACATCGGACGGCTCCGCGTCATCCACACGCCCGGACACACCCCGAACCACATCTCGTTCGCCCTCAACGTAGGCGGGGCAGATGTCGCGCTCTTCACCGGTGGCTCGCTGCTCTTCGGCAGCGTCGGCCGGCCCGACCTGCTCGGGCCGGAGTTGACCGAGCCGCTTGCGCGCTCGCAGTGGCGCTCGATGCGGCGGATCGGTGCCGAGATCACGCCCTCGGCGGAGGTATACCCGACGCATGGCTTCGGTTCCTTCTGCAGCGCTACGGCCACGGTCGGCAACGAATCGACCGTCGCCGAGCAGGTTGCGAGCAACCCGGCATTCTCCGTGGCCGAGGACACCTTCGTCGAGGAGCTCATCGCCGCCCTCGACGAATACCCGGCTTACTACGCCCACATGGGTCCGGCGAACCAGCGGGGCGCTGGGCCGATCGACCTCTCGCTTCCGATGGTCGCAACAGCAGGCGACATCGCCCGCCGCATCGCCGCCGGCGAATGGGTCGTCGACCTGCGCCACCGACAGGCGTTCGCCGCCGACCACGTGAAGGGCGCGCTGTCCTTCGACGTCCACGGCAATGCCGTGACCTACCTCGGCTGGATGATCGACTGGGGCACGCCCATCACGTTGCTGGGCGCCGACGCGTTCGAGGTGCAGACGATGCAGCGCGAGCTCGTCCGCATCGGTATCGACCGACCGGTGGGCTATGCCGTTGGGACATCCGCAGACTGGGTGAGTTCGCCCGCGCCCCGATCGTGGTATCGGCGGGGGACCCATGTCGATCTCGCACAGGCTCTTGCGGATGACCCGAGCCTGCCCGTCCTTGACCTGCGACGTAACACCGAGTTCGACGATGGCTACGTGTTGGGAGCCAAGCATGTTCCCCTCCATGAACTTCGCGGCCGCATTGATGAGGTGAGGAGGTGGGCCGATGACACGTCCAAGCACGGTCCGGTCTGGGCCTACTGCGGAAGCGGATTCCGGGCGTCGATAGGGGCGTCGCTGCTCGATGGACTCGACATTCCGGTCGTGCACGTGGACGATGACTTCTCCAATGCCGAGACCTCTGGCCTCATGATCGTGCGACCACCCGTCGGGCAGCGACTCGGTGCTGCCTACACGGACTGACGCTCGACCGGTACTCAACCATCGGTCTTGGACTCAGAGAAGGGATCACCATCCTGATCGTCATCGAAGCACTCATCGTCGGCCTCGTGGTCGGGGCGATCCTCGGCCTCGTCGGCGCCGGTGGTGCAGTGCTGGCGGTACCGGCGTTTCTCTTTCTCTTCAATTTCACGGCCCTTCAGGCGACGACCGCCTCCTTGGCAGTTGTCGCCGCATCGGCCGCATTCGGGGCTGTTCCGCGGTTCCAACTCGGCCAGGTGCGCACGCGGCA
>CAMAWO010000084.1 GCA_945861925.1 Bifidobacterium breve
GTGTTGGTGGACTTCGCGGGGGTTATGAGTACTCGCGCAGCGGCAACCCGACCCGCACGGCGCTCGAGGAGTGCCTTGCGGCGCTCGAGGCGCCGGGGGTGCTCGGCGCCGCCGGTCTGGCGTTTGCCTCGGGCCTTGCTGCCGAGGACACCGTCATCCGCACCATCTGCCGGCCCGGCGACCACGCAGTCATCCCCAACGATGCCTACGGCGGCACCTACCGGCTCTTCTCGAAGGTGGCTGGCCCGTGGGGGGTCGATCACACTCCGGCTGACGTCACCGATCCTGCTGCCGTTGCAGCGGCCATCGTCCCCGGGCGTACCAAGCTCGTCTGGATCGAGACGCCGACCAATCCGCTCCTCAATATCGCCGATATCGCCGCGCTGGCCGGGGTGGCGCACGCTGCGGGTGCGCTGCTCGTGGTCGACAGCACCTTCGCCTCGCCGTACCTGCAGCAGCCGATCGCGCTCGGGGCCGACATCGTGGTGCACAGCACCACGAAGTATCTCGGCGGACACAGTGATGTCATCGGGGGCGCGCTAGTAGCTACAGACGCGGCGCTTATCGAGCGGCTGCGATTCCACCAGAACGCCATGGGTGCCATCGCCGGGCCGTTCGACAGTTGGCTCGTCCTGCGTGGAATCAAGACGCTGGGCGTCCGCATGGACCGGCACTGCGCGAATGCGCGGGCGATCGTCGATGTTCTCATCAACCACCCTTCGGTGGTTCATGTCATGTGGCCGGGCCTAGCCATGCACCCGGGACATGAGGTCGCGAAGCGCCAGATGCGTGACTTCGGCGGAATGATTTCGTTTCGGGTGAGCGGCGGGGAGCAGCACGCAGTCGATGTGTGCGGCCGAACCAAGGTGTTCACCCTCGGCGAGTCGCTCGGCGGGGTCGAGTCCCTCATCGAGCACCCCGGGCGGATGACGCACGCGTCGGCGGCGGGCAGTCCGCTAGAAGTCCCCTCAGACCTCATCAGGATCTCGGTCGGGATTGAAACCCTCGAAGACTTGGCAGCCGACCTCCAACAAGCCCTCACCTAACCCCTCTTCTCATCTGGCCCAGAATCCGGGCCAGATGAACGATTCAGCGCGAAATATGGCTCAGTTCGTTCATCTCGCCCAGATTGTGGGTCAGATGAAAGGGGGTGGGCCGGATGAACGAATTGGCCTGAAATATGGCTCAGTTCGTTCATCTCACCCAGATTGTGGGCCAGATGAAAAAGGTAACGGGGTTAGTCGGGTAGGGAGTCTGCTACTCGGCAGGTGGGGCCAGCGCAGGTGCGCAGGGCGAGGAGTTGGCGATTGAGGGCCTTGACGAGGTCCGGGTCAGCCGTGGGCAGGACGTTGTTGAGCTCGTCAGGGTCGGTGAGGCGGTTGTAGAGTTCTTTTGTGCCGTCCTCGTACTCGACGTACACCCACTGCTCGGTCCGCAGTGCCGTGAACCGAGGCGGCTTGAGGGTCTCGTAATCCGGGTCGCCCGGCCGAGCCTGAGACAGGCTCTCGGAGATGACCCCGGTGCGCCAGTCTTCGACCGTGCCGCGGGCGAGAAACGGAACGAGGGAGCGGCCGTCGGTCCACTCGGGGGCCTTGGCATTAAGGAGCGCAGCGAACGTTGGCCCGAGGTCGATCGTCGAGGTCATGGAGGCCACCTTGGCCCCCGCCTCCACTCCCGGCCCGATGAACAGGTAAGGCACGACGGTGTCCTCGAGGTACGGGGTGCGCTTACCTGGGGGGAGTCGTCGAACGACCGAGTGGTACCCATTGTCGGACCCGATCACGATGAGGGTCGTGTCGAGCTTTCCTGCCTTCGCTAGGGCAGCGACGACGGAGTCGTAGGCGTCGGCGCTGGACTCGGAGGATTGAACGCGCTGGCGCCAGCGCCCGTCATAGGTGGCCAGTCGTCGAGGGTTGATCGTTGGCAGGCTGCTGCGCCATGCGGGCTCATTCAGCCCCGTCGCGTTGTAGCCCTTTGACCTCGGCACGGTCGCGGACTTACTGCTCGCGAGGTGCCGGGTGGCGACCGGGGATGGCCGGTGCGGGTTCGTGAGGCTCAGTTGCAGGTAGAAGGGCTCCCGTGCGGAAACGATGTACTTGGCGGCCTCGCCGACGAGGACGTCACTGAGGAAGTCCTCGGAATTGGTGCCGTAGGTCTTGAGGGTTCCGTCGACATTGAGCGTGTAACCGTAGCCGCGGTACATCTCCGGCTGGGTCACCGGAACGACCCAGCGATCCCAGCCCGGTGGGACGTACGCGGGGTTCTTCGCGCCGTCGGGGTAGGCATTGAGGTACTTGCCCATGAAGGCTGTCTGCACGCCGACGGACGAGAGCCAGACCGGCAGGCAGTCCTTCTCCTCGCCGAGGCGATAGAAGGTGGGCCAGCCGCCGCCAGAGGCTGGTTCATTGGAGAAAACCTTGTGATTGTGGACATACTGGCCGCGCAGGATCGAGACGCGCGACGGGCAGCAGAGGGAGTCGGTTACCGTGGCATTGGTGAAGGTAGTCGCCTTTGCCTGCAGAGCATTAAGTCGCGGGACTTGGCGGAAGGTGGCCCAGTCGAGGTCATCAGCGAGGATGAAGACGATGTTGTCGATCGTGGACTGAAATTGCTCATCGGTGACAACGGCCTGCTGCGATACCGGACCGAGGCCGGGATTGAGCGCAGTCATGAGACCGTTTCCGGCCGTGATCTCGCGATGCGGTGTGGACCAGGCGCTCGCTGAGAAGATTCCGGCCGCTGCAATGATCCCGAGGGATGTCACGCCCGCCGTCACGGCGACGATCCACAAATTGCGTGGGGGCATAGCAGTCACGAAACGTTCTCCTCGGGGTGGTCTTCATTTGATGCGGTTGTGCGATGCAACGTCTCTGGCATCACGAGAACCAAGATTACCGCTCCGACGCTCAAAGCCGAACCCGCTGCAAAGGCCCAGTCGAAATCGAACATGTCGACGAGCACTCCGGCGATGAGGGGTCCGAGCACGGCCCCGAGATCAGACATCATCTGAAAGGTCGCGACGACGACACCTCCCTTGCGCCCGCCCACGACGTCACCGACGACCGCCGCTGGAGCGGACGCAAGAAAGGCTCCTGCTGCGCCCTGGATCGCCATTGAGAGCAGGAAAAGCGCAGTTCCCGCAACAGCGGCGGTGCCCCAGCCGTTAGCGGCGACGTCGGCTGCGGTGAGCACCAACATGCCGATCGTCGTGGTGACCGTGCCGATGAGCATTGCCTTGCGCCGGCCCTCCGTATCGGCCATTCGCCCCGCCGGTAGCAGGAGAACAGCCTGGCAGGCAGCTGCGATGAGAAAACCGATGCCGACGAGGGATGCGCTCTTTCCCATGCCCTCAGTGATGAAGAGCGGAACCACGGAGGATCGCATCCCGAACACGACGAACCCCGTGACGAGACTCACGCCGAGGGCTGCCCGGTACCCGCGATCGCGGAGGGCCTCGCGGAGTCGCTCAAGTTTCCCCGCCTCCCCGTGAGAAACCTCCTGCTCGCGCTCGGCGAGGTGAGCCTGGGCGAGGAACACGACAGCGACGACAGCCGCGAGCGCCAGGGCGGCTGCGTACACGAAGAAGGGTGCCCTGATGGACCACGCGACGACGAGGCCGCCCACAGCGGGGCCCGCGACGCCACCGAGAAGGAAACCGCCCTGGAAGGCGCCTGCGGCACGACCGCGCTGGGAGGAGTGAACGACGCGCAGGAGCAGCGCGAGGGCCGAGACCGTGAACATCGACGATCCAAGGCCGCCAATGCCGCGTAGGACTAGGAGTTGATGGTACGACTGTGAAAATCCCGCTGCGGCACTCGAGACTGCGACAATTGTGAGTCCGCTCGTGAGAACGACTCGTTCGCCCCATCGATCGACCATGACACCGGAGATCGGTGACGTGACGAAGCGGACGAGCGCGAAAACCGAGATGACGGCACTTGCCTGAAGGGCGGTGACGTCGAAGGTACGGGCGAAGACGGGTAGGGCGGGTGCGAGGATTCCGAACCCGAGGGCCACGCAGAATGCGACGGCGGAGAGCACTGCGACCTCGCGCGGGAGATCGCGAAGCATCGGTGTGCTTCGGATTGCGCCCTGCAGGCGAGTAACAGGACCCACCCTGAGACCTTATCCTCGGTACATTGAGGGGAGGTTCGATGGCAGGTGCCACGATGAGCAGGGACGTCGATCGCGCGGCGGTCTACACCGCCGAGGACCAATGGTCTGCGGCGATCGATCGAGGCGGTGTCATCGACTTCTTCGGGTCTCGTCTGCAGTTGCCGGTGCAGACCCGGTTCGGATCGTTGCCCGCGGTTCAGCAGTACGTCGAGAGCCTCCAGGCGATGTATCCGGACATCCCGCCGGTCTCGGCTCGGCATCGACGTGGCGATACCCGAGCGCATTACTCAAACGGGGTGATCGCCATTCCGATGGCTGCGACCTGGGCCTGCCGGGAGTCGGTCCTGCTGCACGAGTTCGCCCATCACCTCAATTCGGGTTCCTGCGAGGGCGCGCAATCTTCACAGCCAGCCCACGGCCCCCGATTTCGCGTCCTTATGGTTGCCCTCGTCGGCCGCGCCCAGACGCCGGAGTCATCACTTCTCCTGCGGAGCTGCTTTGAATCGAAGGGACTGGTGGTTCCCGCCCATGTCGATTGACCGAATCGCTGCCCTGCTCGCCAAGGCGGAGCGCACCGACAACGCAGAGGAGGCCGATGCCTACCTGATGAAGGCACAGTCCCTAGCGACCGCTGCGAGCATCGATCTGGCGATGGCGAGGTCGCGCACGGCGAAGAAGGAGCAGCGGGAGCAGCCCGAGATGCGCACCGTCATCATCGGCGAGAAGGGCAAGCGTGCCAACCGTCACCTCATCTCTTTGTTCATCGCGGTGTCGCAGGCGAATGACGTCAAGGTCGACATTGCGTCAGATTCAACCTTTGTCATCGCCTACGGAATGCCCTCCGACCTAGACGTGGTGAATGCGCTGTTCTCATCGCTAGCAGTGCAGATGACGGCGGCGGCACAGGCCTGGCTTGCGGTTGGCCCGTGGCGGCGGGAAACATACGTCGCCGTCGTCAAGGAGGGTGCACGCTCCCGTCAGGTGCTCAAGCAACACACCGCCCAGACGGCGAGGGTGGCCTTTTATCAGGCGTACGTCCCAAGGATTCATGAGCGCCTGACCGAGGCTCGCGAGGCGGCCACCGAGCAGGCGTATCGGGCACCGGCGGAGCCCGATGGAATTGATCGGTCGCTCGTGCTGCGCCAGAAGTCGGAGGAGATCGGCGACTTCCATCGCAGCACCTCGAAGGCTCGTGGGTCGTGGGCCGGGTATACGGGTGGAGTGCGAGGTGACGGCGGATCATCGGGCAATGCCGGCCGAAGGGCCGCCTCCTTGGCGAGACTCGCGGCGCAGCAGGCCCTGCCCGGCAAGAGGCCGGTGCAAGGATCGGGCCAATGAGCACAAGCACCGTGACGCTCGGTGACATTGAAGCTGCGGCTGAGCGGCTGTCGGGGGTGATCCGAGAGTTGCCGATCGCCGGGGCCAGATGGCTCGACGACCGGGTGGGCGGCCGGGTGCATCTCATCACCGAGAACCTGCAACGTGCGGGCTCCTTCAAGATCCGGGGCGCCTATAACCGGATCTCGCTTCTGTCCGAGGAGGAGCGAGGGCGAGGTGTCGTGGCTGCGAGTGCAGGCAACCACGCCCAGGGGGTTGCGCTGGCTGCCCAACTCCTTGGTGTCCGGGCGACCGTGTTCATGCCGGAGGGTGCGACTATCCCTAAGGTGCAGGCGACACGTGCCTATGGGGCCGAGGTTCGGTTCGCCGGATCGACGATCGACGAGGCGCTGTCAGCGGCGATTACCTTTGGGGAGGAAACCGGCGCCGTCCTCATCCATCCATTCGATCATGTCGATATCGTCGCGGGTCAGGGCACGGTCGGGCTTGAGATCCTTCAAAAGGTCCCTGACGTCCGCACGATCGTTGTGTGTACGGGCGGGGGTGGCCTGCTCGCTGGAATCGCGATGGCGGTGAAGTCGCAGCGTCCCGATGTGCGCATTGTCGGGGTTCAGGCGCAGGAGGCCGCTGCCTACCCGCCGTCACTGGCCGCGGGGAAACCGGTGCTCCTCGATCGCATGGCGACGATGGCGGATGGCATCGCTGTCGGACGACCGGGTGCGGTACCGTTCGCCATCGTCCAAGGCTACGTCGATGACATTGAGACGGTCTCCGAGGTGGAGATCTCAAGGGCGGTGCTCCTCCTGCTCGAGCGTGCGAAGCTGCTCGTCGAGCCGGCTGGGGCGGTGGCAACTGCTGCAGTCCTGGCGAACCCGCGGTCCTTCGAGCCGCCCGTTGCTGTCGTCATCTCGGGTGGCAATGTCGACTCCCTGCTCCTCCTCCGGATCATTCGACATGGCCTCGCAGCCGCCGGCCGCTACCTCACCGTCACGGTGCGGGTACCGGACAAACCCGGGTCCCTGGCCCGGCTTCTGGCGGAGGTGAAGGACCTGCGGGCCAATGTTCTCGAGGTTCGACACGATCGACTCGATGTGGGCCTTGGAGTTGATGAGGTCGACATCGTGATTCAGATGGAGACGCGCGGCCCGGAGCACTGCGATGAGGTGCTTGGGGTCCTCGCCGCCGAGTATCGCGTCGTCTCGCAGTCGCTCAGCCGCGAATTCGGCTGAGTCGTGGGCCTTCGGTAAGGTCACCCACATGGGTGATGAGCTGGCGGTCTTCGCTGAAGGCGTGGTGAAGAAGTTCGGCGACGTTGTCGCGCTCGACGGTATGGATCTCACGGTCGAGCGGGGTCAGGTGGTCGGATTGCTCGGACCAAATGGTGCTGGCAAGACCACGATGGTCCGGATCCTCTCGACCCTCCTCACCCCGACCGCGGGCACTGCCCGAGTCTCCGGATTCGATGTCGTGACCCAGCCGGATGAGGTCCGCCGTGCGATCGGCCTCACGGGGCAGTATGCAGCGGTCGATGAGTACCTCACCGGCCGCGAGAACCTTCGAATGTTCGGTGGTCTTTACCACCTCGAACCCAAGTACGTGAAGCGCCGTTCCCAGGAGCTCCTCGACTCGTTCGATCTCTCGGAGGCCGCAGATAGATCCGTCCGCACCTACTCCGGTGGCATGCGACGAAGGCTCGACCTCGCATCCAGCCTCATCGCGCGCCCGTCCATCCTGTTTCTTGACGAGCCGACCACCGGCCTTGATCCGCGATCACGTCTCGGAATGTGGGCGGTGATCGAGGGCCTCGTTGCCGAGGGCACGACGGTGCTCCTCACAACCCAGTACCTCGAGGAGGCGGATCAGCTTGCTCAGGACATCGTCGTCATCGATCATGGACGTGTCATTGCGCACGGCACGGCCGAGGCTCTCAAGGACCAGATCGGCGGCGACCGCATCGAGGTCACGGTCGTGAATGTCGTCCAAGCCGGCGCTGCAGCCGACGTGCTCCGCACGGTGAGCACTGGCGAGCCCGCGATTGATGAGGGCCGCGTCTCGGCGCCTGTCTCGGGTGGCTCCACAGTTCTCGTGAATGCGATTCGAGCCCTTGACGTCGCCGGGATCGAGGTGAGTGACCTCCTGCTCCGCCGGCCCACCCTCGATGATGTCTTCATGTCGCTTACCGGCCACGCTGCCGAGGAGGAAACACCAGTCCTAGCCAAGCGCGGCCGAAGGGGGCGTCAGTCATGACCACCATTGCACCGGTGCGGAGCCGGCCAATGGTGGGCTGGGCCGTCCACGATGGAATTGTTGTCGCGCGCCGCAACCTCATTCAGTCGATCCGGGTACCTGAGTCGCTCTTCTTTTCCCTCGTGCAGCCGGTTATCTTCGTGCTCCTGTTCGCCTACGTCTTCGGTGGTGCGATCCCCATCCCAGGTGACGGCGCGAATCCCGAGGAGGCGGCCAATGCCTATCGCAACTACCTCATGCCAGGGATCTTTGGCCAGACCGTGGCGTTTGCCGCGGCTGCCAGCACTGTCGGCATCGCGGAGGACATGCGCAAGGGCCTCATTGACCGGTTCAGGGCGCTGCCCATGGCGCACGGCGCGGTGCTCATCGGCCGCACCTTTGCTGACGCAGCGCGGCAGATTCTCGTCCTCGCGGTACTGAGCATCACCGGGTTCGTCATCGGCTGGCGCATCACCGGGGGACTGCTGAACGCGATCTACGCCTACCTGCTCCTTCTGCTGTTTGCCTACACGGTGTCATGGGTGGGCTCGACGATCGGCCTAGCGATGCCGAATCCGGAGACAGCGAGCACGGCCGGGCTCGCTTGGCTCTTCCCCGTCACCTTCCTGTCGAATGCATTCGTGCCCATCTCGTCGATGCCCGATTGGCTGCAGGCATTCGCTGCCTTTAATCCGGTCTCGACCCTTGTACTCGCGACACGTGAGCTGTTCGGCAACCCGACGGGCATCCAGCCCGACTACTGGCCGCTGCAGCACCCGATCCCCTACACCGTCATGGCGTGCGCGCTGATCATCGCGATCTTCGCGACGCTCTCGGTACGCAAGTTCAGTCGGACGACGAGCAAATAGCGGCCTTGATCGGCGGTCTGGCCTTGTCACGAGCGGCGAGTGAATGCGGCCCGCTGCGCTGGTGACAGTGCCCTCAACTGGCTTGGGGTAAGCCGACTGATCTGCAGGGGACTGAACGCCGACAACTGACGGGTGCTCATTGCAGCTAGCGCGCTCGGCCGCAGACCCGCTAGGGCCGCAGGTGCCAGAGCTTTGAGTGCTGCAGCCGGAAGGTCAGCCGCCGCATCCGGGCTAATGGCGCGGGCCTGACTGGGCAGGAGCTTGGCCAGGGACGCTGGCCGAAGCCCGGCAAGCTGATCACCGGACAGTTGGGCGATCGCCGAGGGACTGATGCCGCGCGCGGCGGAGGGCATGAAGCCACCGAACTGCCCGGGATTGAGGGCAGCGATCGTTGCTGGCCGGAGTGCGGACACTGATGCTGCAGGCAGGAGAGCGAGTTGCGCGGGTCGAATTGCCTGCGCCTGGCTTGGGCTGAGCGCTGACAGTGCGGCGGGGGGCAACTGAGCGAACACTGATGAGTTGAGCGTGCTGAGCTGCGAAGGAGTGATACCCGCCATAGCCTGGGAGGTGAACGCCGCTGGATTTGGCAGCCAAGCCGGAAGGGCCGGATTAGCGATGCTGCCAGCAGGCGGGGGGCCGGCCACGGCCAAGATGGGGTTCGATCCGGGTGAGATGCCTCCGCCCCCAATGGCCCCTGCGGCACTGCCACCCGCGCCGCCGTCGCCGCCGCCACCACCACCGCTACCTCCACCGCCACCTCCACCGCCACCTCCACTGGACGAGCCCGGAGCCACCATGACGACCGCCGAGCGCGTGACAGTCTGCCCGGATCGAGTTGCGATGATGTACACCTCGCAGCCACCGGTGGATACACCGGTGACGCCAGACGAGGTCCCCCGGCAGACGTCACCCGACGATGGCGGGACCACGACATCGACCGTGGCATTTCCGGAGCAGCCGGCTAAGCCGGCCTGGCTGGCGAGGGAGGCGGCAGAGATCGATCCACCGGTGGGTATGCGAGGTCCGAAGCCGCCGGTTGCGGCATCGAAGTACATGCCGGTGGTTGCAAGCGTGCGGCCGCTCCAGAGGTAGCTAGGCTTCCAGGACACAATGGTGGGGTTCTGCTGCCAGGCCCAAGCCGGGACATTCTCTGCATCAATGATGTAGCCGGGGAAGAGCACCCGGCCATCAGCCTCAACCCCGACAGTCCACCACGGGTGCATCCTCAGCCCGGTGTCATCAGGAGCGCCGACGGGGCAGCCACCACCTGTGGTGACCATGGCGCTCGCTGTATAGACGCGAGCCGGATCGGCTGCACCGGTGTTGACCCATGAACCACCGCTCAACACCATCGGAGTCAAGGTGTAGGTGCCGGCGAAGGTATAGGTCGTGCCGGGTGCCAGTGGGTCGACGCTGTACCAGTTCATGACATTTTGGTAGGGAGAGTTCGCGGCCCGGCAATTTGGAGTGATGACGGTCCAGTCGGCGTTGTGGCCCGGATTGGCGCCCCACGAAAATCCTGAGGGAATCGTGACCCCTCCCTGCGTGACCGTGATCGATAGGTTGACGTTTCCACTGAAGGCTGGTCCGGTGATGTTGTGGCACACCCCGAACTGGATCTGGTTCTCGCTCTTCATCGCGAACGCGAACTCAAGATCGAGTTGCGATGAGGGCACCGCGCGCTGCCTCGGCCCGGGACTACTCGTGCCGGCCACGTTCACCGCAACGACATCGACGTAGTACGGCACCCGACCCGTCAAGCCGGTGAGAACACACGTCCTCGTGACAGTCGTGCAGGTGGCGATGGGGCTCCCGCCGGTAGGCGCCGCAAAGGCACGTGCGGTGTAACTTGTTACGGCGCTGGCGCCGCTCGTCGCGGGCCAATCCCACAGCACCGTAAGTCTGCGGTCACCCGTCGAAACCGTGGAGACCTGAGCAATACCAGGGACGCCCGATCCAGGTGCGATGTAGAGCACCTTCTTGGCGTCGCTGGCATCTGCTGGGCGGACGTCGACGGACGTGGCGGCGGCGAGCAGCTCGGTGGCGAGTTGGGCCGGGGTGAGCGAGGAGGAGGTCTGAAGCATTCGGGCCAGGGCTCCAGCCACATGCGGGGCGGACATAGAGGTGCCGTCTGCGGAGGCCAGTGCAGTGTCGGAGGAGCTGTCGGCGGAGCGGATGCCGACCCCCGGTGCGTAGATATCGGTGCAGGATCCGAAGTTGGTGAAGCTTGCTGCCGCATCATTTACGTTGAGCGCGTTCACCGTAATGGCCGCAGGGACTCGGGCTGGGCTGTAGGAGCAGGCATCGGCACTGTTGTTTCCTGAGGCGACGACGACAGCCACACCGGCACTGATGACGGCGCTGACCGCGGCATCGAGGGCCGCACTCGAGGGTGCGCCCAGGGGCATGAGAACCACGGAGGGACCGCGGAAATTACTGCGAACCCAGTCGAGTCCAGCAATAACGTCGGACGTGCTGCCGGTACCGGCGCAGGCGAGGACTCTCACCGGCACCAGGGTCGAGGACGGCGCCACGCCGTAGGTGGTCCCGCCGACGACGCCGGCCGTGCGAGTGCCATGCCCGTTGCAGTCGGCACGTCCATTGGTGCCGTCGATCGCGTCGAAGCCCGACGCTACTCGGGAGCCGAACTCCGAATGAGTCGCTCGTATCCCGGTGTCCACCACGTACACGGTGGTGCCTGCTCCGGTGCTGTCGTACTCGTAGTGCAGGTCGAGGGTGGGCGAGCGCTGGTCGATTCGGTCGAGGCCCCAGGCTGGCCCGACCGCGACCGTCTGGCTGCTGACGTCGTCGGCAAGCTGCACCGCGTAGTCGGGTTCGGCTGACACCACGAGCGGGGAGGACTCGAGGTCATCGGCAATACTCTGCGCCACGGATGCACTGACGCCCGTGGTGAGATTCACGGTTCGTAGGCCGAAGCCGACGTCTTCACCTACCGTGAGGGTTGTCGAGGGCACGCTCGCCGCTCCAGCGACGACACTGGCGCGATCGATCGGTGAAACGCCCGACTCGTAGCGAACGATGAGGCGATTGATTGAACCGCTGGCTTCGAGCATCGGGGCTGCTGGTGGCTCGGAGCAATCGATGGCTTGAGGTCCCGAGGCGGATGGCGATGAAGACGGGGATGGAGACGAGGACGGCGATGGCGATGGCGATGGCGATGGTCCCTGAGTGGGATCGGTGCCACCATTGGCTGAAGATTCAGGGGCAGGGTCCGTGCAATCAGCGACGGACTGGGCCACCGACTTGTCGACTACAAGGCCCGTAGCGGCGTTACTGAACTGCGCATACGAGACGGTGAGGACGCTCAATACGAGGACGCCGAGAAGGGTTGACCGCCACCAGGGATGCACAGGTGCCAAAGCACGGGCACCGTTCGACGTTCCGTTCCGAGCCTGGAGTGCCCGAGATCTGCTGAACCACTGTGACACCATGACAAGTCCCCCGACCTATCTGCGGCGATTCAAGGTGAACCGCCTCTCTCCTTTCAGTAGAGCACCGGGGTATGACAATGAACGGATTGAGTGATGATCCGTCCGATATCCGGAGGGCTAGTGCGCGTAGGCCTCAACCTTGACGATCTCGACGAGCATCTCGTTGCCATTCGCGAGTGCGTAACTGGCCGTTTCTCCGACCCGCTTGCCCATGAGTGCTGCGCCGAGCGGCGAGGTGGGGGAGTAGACCTCAATCGAGGTGTGAACCGCCTCCTCGCGGGAGCCGAGGAGGAAGACCTCCTCCTCGTCGAAACTCGGGAATCGCACCGTGACGACCTTGCCGTGTGAGACCTCGTCGTGCGCCGCATCGGGGGCGCCGATCTGCGCATGCTCAAGGAGGTGCTTGAGTACCCGAATCCGGGCCTCGTTCTTGCCCTGCTCCTCCTTGGCAGCGTGGTAGCCGCCGTTCTCCTTGAGGTCGCCCTCATCACGCGCGAGCGAGATCCTGGTGACGATTTCTTGGCGCCGGGGCCCCTCGCGGTCGGCGAGTTCGTCGACGAGCCGGTCGTAGCCCTCCTGGGTCAGCCAGGTCACTTCGGTGGTCATGGGACCCTAGGCTACGCGGTTATTCGCTGTAGGGCTGCGATGGAGCGACAACGCCGGGCGGAAATTGTGGTGGGGTGACGCGCAATTCCCCGGGCGGGCCGCAGCCGAGGACCTCGACGGTGAACGCTGGGGCGAGGGTTCGAAGGGCATAGGAGATGCGCACGGTGTCAGCGCCCGGTGGGATTGAGGTCAGGGCATAGCCTGAATCGATGTGGGTGCGGTCCTGCGCCCGGATCGCACAATCGAGCGCGAGTGCTCCGTCGCGCTGCACCTCGAACTCCATCGTCACATGATCGGAAGCGGAGTCGTCCCAGGTGAGGACCCGTGTCCTGACGCCGGATGCCAGAGAGAAACCGATCCATCCGAGGACGAGGGCAAATGCGCCAATCACGCTCGTGACGATGATCGCGGTGCCCCACGGGGTGCGATCGAGCCCATAGCGCTGGGCCATCTCCGGGGAGAGTTGGTCCTTACGGAAGGGGCTCGGCATGGTCCCATTGTGGCTTTGGGAGAATATGGACGTGACTCACCCCCTTCGCCTTATGGCCGTGCACGCGCATCCTGATGACGAGTCGAGCAAGGGCGCTGCCACGACCGCAAAGTACGTCGCCGAGGGGATCGAGGTCATGGTTGTCACATGCACAGGCGGTGAGCGCGGCGACGTCCTGCATTCGATAGCGGAGGATGACGTCGCGGCCCTTGGCCTCGCGGAGGTGCGAAGGCGCGAGATGGCGCTAGCGGCCCAGATTCTCGGTGTGCGCCATGCTTGGCTCGGATTCGAGGACTCGGGCTACCCCGAAGGCGATCCGTTGCCACCCCTTCCAGAGGGGTGCTTCGCAGCGCTCCCGCTTGACGAGGTCGTCGGGCCCCTCGTCGCACTTATCCGGGAGTTTCGGCCCCAGGTCGTGACCACCTACGACGAGCACGGCGGCTATCCGCACCCGGATCACGTTCGCTGCCATGAGGTCACCATGGCCGCCGTCGATGCGGCTGCCGATCCCGTCGCCTTCCCGAACGCGGGCGGGGATCCGTGGCAGGTCCAGAAGATCTACTACAACCAGCAGTTCAGCAAGGCGAGGGTTCATGCGTTGCACAACGCCCTGGTCGCGGCCGAGATTGAATCGCCATACCATGACTGGATTGAAGGCATGGACAAGCGACCGGACGACAG
>CAMAWO010000085.1 GCA_945861925.1 Bifidobacterium breve
GGGCTGTGGGTAGGCCTGAGCATCGCCACCCCAGATCATGCCGACGGCAGCCTGCAGGGCGATAAGGACACCAAAGGTCGCGATGATGGCGCCCGAGGTGTCAGCGCGGCGCATTGGCCGCAACACAAGGAACTGCACAATAATGCCGAGGATCGCCCCGGAGACCATGGCGACCACGAGGGCGAGCGCCCAGGAGCCGGTCACAGTCTGCACGGTCAATGCCACGAAGGTGGTGAACATCGCCTGACCTACCTGCGCGAAGTTCACGACCCGGGTCGCGCGCCAGATGAGGACGAGCGCGATCGCCATGAGCGCGATGATGGCACCGTTGCTGACGCCACCGATGAGGTAATCAATGAATGAGGTCATCGCTGTGCCCTTCAGTAGCCGAGGTAGGCATGTCGAAGTTTCTCGTCGGACGCGATCTCGGAGGCTGGCCCGGTCTGGACGATCCGGCCAAGATTGAGTACGACGCCGGTATCGGCCATGCGCAGTGCGGTCACGGCATTCTGTTCGACGAGGAGCACGGCGATCCTCGTCTCGTCCGCGAGGCGGCGCACGAGGTGGAGGATCTGCGTGACGATGAGCGGGGCGAGGCCGAGTGACGGCTCGTCGAGGAGCAGGCACTTCGGATTCGACATCAGCGCCCGCCCGATTGCGAGTTGTTGGCGCTCGCCACCGCTAAGGGTGTCTGCCCGCATGCGTTGGCGCTCAGCAAGCACAGGGAACAGGTCGAACACCTCTGCCTGGGCGGCGCGGCGGTCCGCCTTGGGCCGCCACAGACCACCGAGTCGCAGGTTCTCCTCCACTGTGAGCTCAGGGATCGTCGAACGTCCCTCGGGGACAAGGGCGACACCCATGCGGACGATATCCTCGGGGTTCTTGCGCGTGATGATCTCGCCGTCGAGGGTGGCCTGCCCGGCCGCCGGGGTCACGAGCCCGGCGAGTGTGCGCATGAGTGTCGACTTGCCAGCGCCGTTGGCGCCAATGACCGCCGTGACCTCGCCGCGGGGCACTGAGATCGTCACCCCGTTCAATGCCTCGACCGGGCCGTAGCTCACCGTGAGATCTGTAATGGAAAGCATCAGGCAGCCCCATCCTGGCCAAGGTACGCGGCGAGTACTGCTGGATCCTGCCGGACAACCTCAGGGGTGCCGGCGGCAATGACCTTGCCCGCGTCGAGGACCCAAATGAGGTCGCACACCTCCATGACGAGTTCCATGTGATGCTCGACGAGGAGCACCGTGCGCTTGGGCACCCAACTCATGATGAGCCGGGCGAGGTCGGCCATATCGCCGGCACTGATCCCGCCGGCCGGCTCGTCAAGCAGAAGGATCTTCGGATCGCTCACGAGGGCGCGGGCCAGCGCCACGCGCTTTTGGATCGGGTACGGGAGTTCGCCGGGCAGTCGCGCGGCGTCAGACTCGACCCCGAGTTCAGTCATGATCGCCAGTGCCCGCTCGCGCAGGTCGGCCTGCTCGGTGTCGGTCCATGGCATGGCGAGGGCCTGGGCGATGATGCCGCTCTTCACCCGCGAGGATCCGCCGAGAATGACGTTTTCAAGCGCGGTGAGGCTGGGGAAGAGGCCGACCCCCTGAAGGGTGCGGGCGATCCCAAGTTCGGTGAGTCGGTGTGGATGGATGTGCCCCAGTTTGCGTCCGTCGATTCGAATTTCACCAGAGTCAGGCTTGACGAACCCGCTGATGACGTTGAAGACGGTGGTCTTGCCGGCGCCGTTCGGGCCAATGAGCCCGGTGACGGTGCCCTCGGGAATGCCGATGCTCACGTCGTCGAGGATGCGAAGCCCGCTGAGCGTGACGCAGATGGACCGGGTGGCAAGGACCGGGTCCGTGAGGGGCAGCACGTACCTCATGCAGGATCCGATCAGTCAAGGAGTGGGGCGGCAGTTATTGGATCCCCAGTCTGTACGGGCTGGGCGAGTCACGCAATCGGTTTGGGCGACCTCAGGTGTCGCGTCCGAATGCCAGCACCGTGATGTCGTCGGCATTCCATTCGGTCGCACGCAGTCGGACTCGACCGATGACGCACTCAGCGAGCTCTGCCGGATCAGCCCGCACTGACGGTGCCAAGCCCTCAATGATGGAAACGAGACCGTGCTGCCCCAACTCCTCACCACGCTCGTCGAGGGATTCGACGAGACCGTCGGTGAACGCGAGGCATATGTCGCCGGGGCCGAAGGGTGCCTGATCGGTGCGCCACTGCCCACCCAGAGGCGAGAGCAGTTGGCCGGTGCTCCCGCACGAGCCGATGGTTCCGTCCCCTCGAACGATAAGCGGCGGGTGGTGTCCGGCATTCGCCCATTCGAGGGTGTCGGAACCAACAGGCACCAGAGCGATAAATGCGGTGACGAGCAGCCCACCGGTTCGTCGTCCATTTGCGGCGAGATCCATCACCTGATCTGCCCTGAGTCCCGCCAGTAAACCGGTCCGGAAGACGGAGCGCAGGCCGACCGCGGTGATCCCGGCGTGAAGGTCATGTCCTGAGACGTCGGCGATGATGAGGCCCAGCCCGCCACCTAGAAGTGGGACGGCATCCCACCAGTCCCCGGCGATCACTCCCTGGGCAGCGCGAGTTGTCCCGAACACGTTGATGCCGGCGAGGTGTGCGCCGGACGGGGGCGCCATCTCGCGTTCGAGTGCGACCACGGCGGGAGCGCCATGTTCGAGGGCGACTCTCGCTGCCTGAGCGGCGTCGATCTCGCGCAGCAGTGCTCGTCGAAGTGCCTCGGCATCCTTGGCCACCTCGGCGATCTCCTGCGCACCGGTGGGCGCGATCGGGGTCTCATGGGTGGGGAGCGCAGCGGCCTGACGGAGGTCAGCTCGCACTCGGTCGAGCGGATCCAAGATCCAGGCGCGCAGGGCGAGGATAGTGCAAGCGGACAGGCCGATCGCGAGGATGGCTGCCGCGATGAGGGCGAGCCCGAGGCTTTGCGTGATTCGACGCAGGTCGGTGAGTCCTTCGGTACGCGCGGCCTCGATGTGCGTGATGAGTTGAGTATTCGCAGAGTCGATCTCTGCGAAATGTCTGTTCGCGGAGGGCGCGTCGACCATGGCTTCGGCGGCCGATTTCCTCCCCTCCGCCATGTCGGCGAGGAGCGGCATGACGTCCTCGGTGACCCACGTCTCGAATGTCCCCGCAACAACTCTGGCGGACACCTGTAGTGCTGGGTCACTCGACACGAGGCGTTCCAGTGAGGCGAGCAGATTGGTTGATTCGGCGAGGCTCGTCTCGGCGAGGCGCCGCTCGTCGCCCTCTCCCGTCACCACGTACTGCGCGATTGCCGCGGAGGTCTGCGCGGTCGCTGCCTGGAGTGAGCCTGCGATCTGGGCAGCGGGCTCGAGGCGGTCAGTGATGAGGCTCTGCCGATCGACCTCGTCGACGAAATCTCGGGTGAGGGCGGCCGATGTCATGACGACGATCGTGATCGTGATGAGCGAGAAGATGGTGGCGCGCCTGCGCAGACTCATGCTGGGAAAGGACAGGCTCATGCTGGGGAGGCTAGGGCGGATCAGGGTCCGACGGTGAGTGCTTTCCCGAGAATGCCCTGAATCCCAGGGGCGAGGAGGACAGACCCGTCGACGGTCAGGTGGGTCTCGTCCTGGTATCGCAGCACCCCATCGACGGCGGAAAAGCAGGTCTCTGTCGGGCACATGGCCGGGATCGGATCGAAGATAAGGGTTCCCGGGTGACGTGTCGCGACCGACTCCTCGGCATCGAGGGCAGGCCTTCGATCCTGAATGGATTGCTTCCTCGGCACCTCGTACGGGCGGGATCCGAAGGCCTGGGAAAACAGCGAGCGCTGATCGGTGAACTCGGGCATTTCGGGCACCGCAGCAATGATGACGACCGGGATACCAGCCTCGCGCAGGGGCGCGACGATGGCATCAATGCCCTGCTCCCAGAGCCCGGCCGCCTGCGCGACTGAAGTGGCCGCATCACCTTCATCGGTCGCGGCCGTGCGCCAACCCCACTCGGGATGGACGTATCCGGCAGACCGGTTCGCGATGACGACGGCGACTGGCGAACTCGACAGGGCGTACGACAGGGCCGACCTCTGCCATGGGCGGCACGGGTTGTCATTTGTTCCACTGGATTCGCGGCCGAGAAAGGGGCATCCGGTCCTACTGCTTACGACGGTGTCATAGCCGAGGGCACTCGCGGCATTGATGACGCCATCGGCCAGCGCGTAGGCCTGGGAGTCGCCGAGCACCAGAACGGTGCCCTTGGCGGTGGCCGGTCCGAATCGGCAGCCAATCGGGTCGATGTCGGTGTTCACACAATCGGCCTTGACGGCCACGTGCTGCGCTCGCAGGTCACCCCTTGCGGTGTCCTTCTCGATTGCTCCGTCGCCCGCGATGGGATCAAAGGCCTCGGGATCAGGTTGCCCATCGCCGGTTTGAGTGAGCACTGACGATGACGCCGGCTCCGCGGGGAGAATGAAACGTCCACCCCAACCGGTGTTCGCACCCCAGAGCAGGCCGAGGCACAGGGCGATGGGGACCCCGGAGATAGCGGCGACAACGAGGGCGGTCTTGATCCTTCCCGCTGGCCGGAATCGGCGCAGCGGTTGCTCGACGAGACGGTATGAGAGCCATGCGGGGAGGAGTGAGGCGATCGCGGCGATGACGACGGCGGCCGGTTCCCCGGGCAGGATGACGGCCACGAAGACGATGAGCGGCCAGTGCCAGAGGTACCAGGAGTAGGACCAGTCACCGAGGGTGACGAGTGGGCGAACCGCTAGGCCCCGGTTGACGAATGAACCCTGGCTCGCGCCGGCGATGAGGAGCAGCGCGGTGCCGGCGACGGGCACGAGTGCCACCGTCCCAGGGAAGGGCATGGCGTCGGTAATGGCGAAGGCTGAGACGAGAAGGAGCGCCCCGCCAGCGAGTCCCGCAAGGTGACCCGATGACCTCCCAAGGCACCATCCTTTCGCGACGAGGAGCGCGAGGATGGCCCCCACTCCGAATTCCCAGACCCGTGAGAAGGGTCCGTAGAACGCGAAAACCTGCGGACCGCCGAAGAACGAGGTGAGTGGTGCGCCCCACTCGTTGCCGTTGGTCCATATGAGGGAGACGGCGAATGAGAGCAATGAGACCAAGGTGATGAGGAGGAGCGGTGGTGCCATGACTCGCCGAAGTCGTCGAGCAAGAACCCAGCCGACGAGCAACAGGGCCGGGAACACCAGATAGAACTGCTCCTCGACGGAGAGCGACCAGGTGTTGAGGAGGGGGTTTTGGGTTGCGGTGACCGCGAAGTAGTCGCCTGCCGCACGTGCGATGACGAGGTTCGCCGACATGAGCAGGGCGCCGAGCCCGGTGGCCGCAACGGTCTGCTGCGGTCCGAAGGGAGGTTGCAGCACGATGGAGAGCAGGACAACAACGCCCACGAGGAGGCCGAGGGCGGGCGCTAGTCGCATGAACCTGCGGAGGTAGAAGGTGCGCATGCGAATGTGGCGGGTGGCGAGCCATTCACGGTGAAGCATCCCGGTGATGACGAAGCCGGAGATGACGAAGAAGACGTCGACGCCAGTGAACCCGCCAGGCATGGGCAGACGGGCATGGAAGAGCACGACCATGAGGACCGCTATAGCCCGCAGGCCCTGAATGTCACGCCGGTGTGCGGCCCTCGGGGTCGATTCGAGGGTCGGCGGGGCGTGGAGGTCAGCGGGTGCGGCGCTCGCCATTGATCACCAGAATGACGCCGCCGAGCACGACGGTGAGGCCGACGATGACGTCGCGAGTGAGTGGCTCGCTGAGAATGAGCGAGCCGAGGAGGACCGCGACGACGGGGTTCACATATGCGTACGTTGAGACGAGTGACAGCGGCGCTTTGTTGAGTAGCCAGCCATAGGCGGAGTACCCGATGAGGGAGGCGAGGATGAGCCAACCGAGGGCGACCCACGAGGAATGTGTGACCACGGTGAAATTAAGGCGCTCGCCGGTCATGGCACCGGCGCCGAGGAGGGCGAATGCCGCGATCACGAGTTCGTAGAAGGTCATGACAAACACATTGTGTGGCAGGGTGTAGGCCGTTGACTTGAATGAGAAGAAGGCCCATGAGAAGGCGCTGACGAGCACGGCCGCCGACCAGAAAACGACGTCGCCGTCGGTGCCTGAGACGACTGCAGTCCCCCCGGGAAGGAGCATGAACGCCAGCCCAACAATGCCGACGGCCACCCCCGCCACCGTCAAGTGCGACGGACGTTGCCCGGCGCGGACCCGAAGCAGGACGACCCAGAGCGCGTTCACGGAGACGAGGAGAGCCGCAACCCCACTCGGGATGTGCTGCTCGGCCAGCGAAACAGTCCCGATTCCGACGCCGAGGAGCATCACTCCCATGAGGCCAGAAAAGGCGAGCTCGCGGACGCTGACCCGAAGCACGCTGATGCCCTTGAACATGATGAGCCCGAGCCCGAGAAGCGCGGCCGCAGCAAGGAAGCGCAGGGCGGCGGAGAGCAAGGGGGGCATGGTTTCGGTGGTCACGGCGATTGCGAGATATGTCGACCCCCACACCAGCCAAAGCGTTACGAGTGGAGCCCAGATCTGAAGTGTCGTGCCGGAGCTCACCCGAGTGCCCTGAGGCGATCGCATCTCAATCGGGCTCGTCGTCACTCGGACAGCCTTTCAGATGATGCGCAGAGCGCCAATTTCCAGTTGCGGCAACATGAGTGGATGATCACCCTGTGGGCGGAGACAGGGAGAACGGACTCTTCGCCGCGATTGTTTCAGTCGCGGCGGGCCTTGAACTCGGGGGGACGCTCCGCCGGATCGTGAAGGCGGCGGCGGACCTCGCCGATGCGGAGTTCGGGGCCCTCGGTGTCATCGGGGGCGATGGCAGGCTCGTCGATTTCATCCATGTGGGTGTGGATGCGACCCTCGCCGAGTCGATCGGACCGCACCCGACCGGCAAGGGAGTCCTCGGCGTGATCACCGAAGAGACGGGCCCGGTCCGGCTCGAGCGCCTCGCCGACCATCCTGCCTCAGTCGGCTTCCCGCGTGGTCATCCACAGATGAAGTCCTTCCTCGGGGTGCCGGTTCGGGTTCGCGGTGAGGTGTTCGGCAACCTTTACCTCACTGAGAAGCGCGGTGGTGGCGGATTCACGCCGGAAGATAAACGGTCGGTTATGGCGCTCGCCGCCGCCGCCGCCGTTGCCATCGAGAACTCACGACTTTATGAGCGCAGCCGTCAGCGCGAGCGTTGGCAGGATGCGGTCGCAGCTATTTCAAACGCAGTGCTGAGCGGAGTAGAGAGCGCCGAGGTTCTCCCTGTCGTCGGTGAGCAGGCCCGTGCAATCACGGGCGCGGACGCCTGCGTGATCGCCATGCCGGACATCCACGGCTACCTCGTGGTCGAGGTCGTGAAGGTTGGGCCAGAGGAGGGGGACGCCAGCCTGTCCGACACCCGATGGTCTCGTAGCCCAAGAAGCCGGCGAGTTCCGCGCAATGAGGCCTTCGACGAGATTGACCGTGGCCTCCTCGGCAGAAGGCTGTCCGACGGAGATCTTTTGGTGGAGGCCTTCACGTCACGCTCCACCATCCGACGAGGACCGTTCACTCTGGACATGGATCAGCCACGCGCGATTGGCCACGTGATCGCACTTCCGATGTTCACGGCGGATCGCACCTTCGGTGTCGTGGCCCTGCTGTGGGATGTCAGCGCTGGTGCCGTACCCCTCGACATCGTCGAGCTCGCGGAGGCGTTCGCTGCGCAGGCAGCAGTGACCCTGGTGCTTGCGGAGGCGCGGCAGGAGCAGGGCCGGCTTGCGGTCTACGAGGATCGAGACCGAATTGCGCGCGACCTCCATGATCTTGTTATCCAGCGTCTCTTCGCGACGGGCATGCAGTTGCAAGGGGCGCTACGCGCTCCGGGGCTCGACAATGCTGTGCGCGACCGGATGTCGCGGGCAGTCGACGAGATGGACGAGACGATTCGTGAGATACGACAGACGATCTTCGCGCTGCATGAGCCGAGCGTGGGCCCGTCGACGGGTCTCCGTGGCCGGGTCCAGCGCGAGACAGCGCAGGCGGCAGCCCTTCTGGGTTTTGAGCCATCCGTCAGTTTCACCCGGGTAATCGAGGCGATGGTGACTGACACCACAGCCGACCACCTCATTGCCGCGCTGCGTGAGGCGCTCACGAATGCTGCACGACACGCGCAAGCGCGGAAGGTTGAGGTGGTGGTCGAGGTTATTGGATCCGAGGTGGTGCTCGTCGTGACGGACGATGGCATTGGCGTGGCCGCTGATGGTGGTGGGCGCAGATCTGGGGTGGCAAACCTCAACGCACGGGCCATCGGCCTAGGGGGCTCTTGCGCACTTGAGAGGGTGTCCGACATCGGGGGCACGCGTCTGAGTTGGCGCGTTCCGACAAGTTGACCGAGGGTCCTAGGCTAAGTGTCTTGGCGTTTGTATACCCCCTAGGGTATCATTCCAGTGTTGGCATCAACCGATGGAGGCTTGAATGTGCAGTCCTGTGCGTTGCAATAGTTGCGGTCTGGTCACGTGGAGTGGTTGTGGTGAGCACGTGCAAGAGGTGATGGCCAACGTGCCGGTCGAGCAGCAGTGCACCTGCAACTGACCAAAGGCCGGGCAACACCATCACTCTACGTAGATCGCCGACCCGTGACCCCCTTTGACCGCAATGATCCGTAACTCTGTGTCACGAAATTGAACAAACACTCGGTAGTCACCGATGCGATAACGCCAGTAACCCGACCAATTTCCTGGGAGAGACTGGGCCCGTGCACGAGGGTCGGTGAGGGTCGTGACCTATTGCATCTAGGTGTATGCGTTCGAGCGAAGCCCTGTCGATCCTCCGAGCGGATGTATCAAATGACTTGGACGTGACAAGTGTCCAGTGACTCATAAACCGAGTTCAGACCAGAGTTCCACCGCGGGCCGGGTCGACTGATCGGAGTTCTCCCACTCTTGGATGACTTGATCCTCCCAGTAGCGCTCTTCTAAGTCACCTAGGTGCAATTGAATGGCCTCGCGCACGTAGAAGGATCGGGAACGTCGCTCCCAATGGGCGCCAACGTTTGGCGAAATCGTGTCGTGAACCGGAGTGCGCGGGTGCTTGTGGGCGCCATACCGTTGCATCCGTGTCGACCCCAATGCAGCGCGTCCTCGTCGCCTGCCGGGCCATGGAAGCGTCTGGAGGCCCGATCGACACGGCGACCCTTACGAGCCTCGCGGGTTGCGGCGCGCGTCAACTCCAGCGGGATTTCACCGGCTCGGTCGGGGTCACGCCCCGTGAATACGGCAGGTCAGTGCGGACGACGCTGGCGCGCATCGCCCTTCACAGCGCTTCGACAGTGACCGAGGCAATCCACGACGCGGGCTACGGATCGGCGCGTGCGTTCTACGAGGAGGCCGGCCGATGCCTGGGCATGACACCGAGCGAGTTTGCCGCCGATTTCAGGCACGCGAACCTGATTCGCGACGAGGAGGCGATGACCGACGTCATGACCGCCCTACGTGCTCTTGCGCTCCCCTGCCACCGGGTGATCCGCGGTGACGGCTCCCTGGCCGGTTATGCGTGGGGACTCGAGGTGAAGGAGCAGTTGCTCGCTCTGGAAGCACGCGGTCAAGGAGTCGTTGCCGCCTCGCTGGTATGAATGGCCGGTGACGCAACCCTCGGCGACGTCCAGATGGCTGCCGTCCTACCTGCTGCTGGCCTTCATCTGGGGCGGGTCGTTCGCCTTCATGAAGATCGGGCTCGAGTCGCTCACTCCAGTCGGCGTTTCCCTCGGACGGATCGTCCTCGGTGCCATCACCCTGCTCATCATCATCGCGATCACCCGTACGTCCCTGCCCCCGCGGAGAACCTGGAAGCGGCTGTTCATCTACGGCGCCCTCGTGAGCACGATTCCCTGGACGATGTTTGCCATCAGTGAGACCCACATCTCGTCGGCGCTTGCCGGCATCATCAATGGGGCAACGCCACTCATGACCCTCATCGCGATCCTTCTCGTGTTCCCCGAGGAGCGACCCAACCGGCAACGCATCATCGGCCTGACGATCGGGTTCGTTGGCGTGCTCGTCGTGGTCGGTGTCTGGCAGGGACTGGGAGGTGGCACCCTCATCGGAATCGGCGCCTGCATCATCGCGATTACCTGTTACGGAATCTCCTACCCGTATGGTCGACGTCACCTCACGGGTGGCCCGCTGGCGAGCGACCTCACGCCCCTGGCGCTCGCAACCGGGGTTCTTGTCATGGGAACGATCCAGACGGCGCCGATTGCGCTGGTGACCGGGGTGATGATCGCGCCGATTCAGACTTCCACCGTCATCGCAATGCTTGGACTCGGATGTCTTGGAAGCGGCATCGCCTACATTTTGAACTTCCAGGTCTTGGGCCGGGCCGACGCAACGACGGCGAGCACGGTCACTTACATCCCGCCGCTCATTGCGGTCATCATCGGGGCCCTCTTCCTCGACGAACACATCACCTGGAACCAGCCCATAGGCGGAGTACTCCTCATCGTTGGGGCGGCAACAGCGCAGGGAATCCTGCGCCTGCCGAAACGGTCGCGAGTGCGCTCGGGCCGTGACTCGGGGACAATAGACCCATCATGACTGCTGCCCTCGAGACCGATGTCCTCGTCGTCGGAGCCGGCCCTGCCGGCTCAGCGACCGCCGCATGGAGCGCGCGCGCCGGTGTTGACGTCCTCCTCGCCGACGCCGAAGCCTTCCCCCGGGACAAGCCCTGCGGTGACGGCCTCACGCCCCGCGCGATCGCTGAGCTTGACCTTCTCGGGCTGTCACCCTTCCTCGAGGGGAAGGCCCGTAACCAGGGCCTTCGGGCAGCCGGCTTCGGCCGGACGCTTACCCTCCCTTGGCCCGGTGGATCACTGCCGAGCCATGGCGGGGCAGCCCCTCGACTCGAACTCGACGACGCCATTCGTCGGGTGGCAATCGATGCCGGGGTCACGACCGTCGAGGGCCACCGCGCCATCGACGTGATGGTCGACGCGGGCAAGGTCACCTCGGTCACCTTCGCGACAGGCAAGGGGCAAACCCGCGAGATCCGCTGCAAGCGCCTCATCGTCGCTGATGGCGCCAAGTCCCAGCTCGGACGCCGACTCGGACGGCTCTGGCATCGCAGCACCGTCTACGGCGTGGCTGCTCGGGGCTACGTCAAGAGTCATCGAAGTGATGACCCCTGGATCTCCTCACACCTCGAATTGAGGGGACAGCAGGGCGAGCTCCTCTCCGGCTACGGATGGGTGTTCCCGCTCGGCGACGGCGAGGTGAACATCGGCGTAGGGACCCTCGCCACGAGCAAACATCCAGCCGAGGTGAACCTTCGAGCCCTCATGCAGCACTACGCAGATGACCAGCGCGAGGAATGGCAGCTCGAGGGAGACATTCGGTCCCCCTGGTCGGCGCTGCTCCCGATGGGCGGGGCGGTGAGCGGGGTTGCCGGCTCGAACTGGATGCTCGTCGGCGACGCAGCGGGCTGCGTCAACCCCCTCAATGGCGAGGGCATCGACTACGGACTTGAGACCGGCCGCCTGGCCGCGCACGTGCTTTCGGGATCGGTCGCGACTAGATCGATGGACTACGAGGCCCAGTGGGCGCCAATCCTGCGGCAGCACTACGGCACCGCGTTCTCCATTGCACGACGGCTCGCCGGGTTCCTTACCGTTCCAGGCTTCCTGCCGACCTTCGGCCCCGTCGGCATGCGCTCGCGCTCACTCATGACGATTGCTTTGCGTGTCATGGGCAACCTCGTCACCGATGAGGACACCGACGCGACGGCTCGACTCTGGCGGGCGGCGGGGCGGACGAGCCTGAGGTTCGACGAGCGCCCCCCGTTCACGTAGGGCTAGAACGCCCAATCCTCGTGGAGCATGCCCTGTTGGAGTGACATCCGTAGCGGGTCCATACGCAGCACCGCCGGCGGACCCTCGAGCAGTGGTGGCATGGCGCCCATGAGCACCGCAAAGGGGGCGGATGCCCGGTGGGCCTCCTGGGCGGCCTCGTCCTTAAAGATCTCGAAGAGCCAGACGTTGTCGGGGGTGTCAGGGTCGACGGAGACGATGAACACCTCGGTCCCCGGTTCCTCGGCGAGCTGGTCGGTATAGGTGTTGAGAACGTCGAGGAGTGCGAGCCGCAGCCCCTCCTTGGCGGTCAGCCGGACAAGCAGCGACATCCGCCCAGGCAGAAATACCTGAAGCGGCTCATCAGCAACCTGCTCGGCCACGCTGCGCCTAGGCCTTGTTCGCGAGGTACCACTCGTAGGTGCTCGCCACACCGTCACGAAGGGTGATCTGCGGCTGCCAGCCGAGTTCATTGATGCGGGAGATGTCGAGAAGCTTGCGGGGCATGCCATCGGGCTTGGATGAATCCCATTCGATTGTTCCCTCGAAACCGACGACGGAAGCCACCGTCTCGGCGAGCTCACGGATCGGCATATCGTCGCCGAGGCCCACGTTGATGGTCTCGTGGGTGTCGTAGTGCTGAAGGAGGACGAGGCAGGCATGAGCGAGATCATCGACGTGGAGGAATTCGCGGCGCGGGGTTCCGGTGCCCCAGACGGTGACGGAGGGCGCGCCAGTGACCTTTGCCTCGTGGAACCGGCGGATGAAGGCGGGCAGTACGTGGGATGACTGGAGATCGAAGTTATCGCCCGGTCCGTACAGGTTCGTCGGCATGGCGGAGATCCAGCGGCGTCCGTACTGGGTGCGGTGCGCCTCGATATAGAAGATCCCGGAGATCTTCGCCATGGCATACGCCTGATTCGTGGGTTCGAGGGGTCCGGTCATGAGCGACGACTCACGGATCGGCTGGGTCGCGTGCCGCGGGTAGATGCAGGATGAGCCGAGGAAGAGCAGCCGGTCGACGCCGGCGGCATGGGCTGCGTCCATGACGTTCGTCTGGATGAGCGTGTTGTCGCGCAGGAACTCGACGGGAAATGTCGAATTGGCCATGATTCCACCGACCTTGGCTGCTGCGTCGATGATGATGTCGGGCTTCGCGTCGGTAATCGCGTCATACGTGGCGGTCCGATCGCGCAGATCAAGTTCCTTTGAAGACCAGCCGATGAGTTTCCCCGCGCCCGCCTGCTCGAGGGCACGCCACAGCGCGGATCCCACTAGGCCGCGATGGCCGGCGACATAGACGGACACATCGCCCCAAGGAAACATCGACTGCATGGGTGCCTGCTCTCACTGCGGGGGACGACTTACTGATGTCCCCATTCTGACATAGCGGGCCTAGGTGGCTGGTGTCGAACGGGTGTCTATGGGGCTGGCGTGATCGCTTCGGACGGCGGTTAGCGGGTTGAGCGGGTGCTCGTCATTTTGCCAATCGTGTGGGTGGCATTGGGTTTCGGGGCTGTTGCAGCCCGTTTGTGAGGGTCTG
>CAMAWO010000086.1 GCA_945861925.1 Bifidobacterium breve
AGCTCGAAGCGGTGATGTCGAGGAAGACAAGCTCGTCGGCTCCCTCTCGGTCGTACCGAGCGGCGAGTTCGACAGGGTCGCCTGCGTCCCTAAGTTCGGTGAAGTTCACCCCCTTGACGACGCGACCGTCATCGACGTCTAGGCATGGGATCACGCGGATGGCGACGGTCACGGTCGGGGCGGGCCCGACTCGTAGGGATCAATCCGCGGCTGGACCGCTGCAATCGCGTCGGTCAGGGTGAATGCACCGTCATAGAGCGCCCGGCCAACGATCGCGCCCTCGACACCGAGGGGGACCATCTCAGCGAGCCTGTGCAGATCCTTGAGCCGAGCGATACCGCCGGACGCAATGACCGGCCGGCTCGTGGCAGCGCAGACCTCGCTTAGGAGTTCGAAGTTCGGTCCGCGCATGGTCCCGTCCTTGGCAACGTCGGTGACGACATAGCGTGCGCAGCCAGCCGCATCCAGCCGTGCGAGGGTCTCCCACAGGTCACCGCCCTCCTGAGTCCAGCCGCGGGCCGCCAGCGTATGACCCCGCACATCGAGACCGACGGCGATCTGCTCGCCATGGGCTCGGATGACCTGCTCAGTCCAGTCAGGGTTCTCCAGGGCGGCGGTGCCAAGGTTGACGCGGGTGCATCCGGTCGCAAGCGCTGACGCCAACGAAGCATCGTCGCGGATCCCACCGGAGAGCTCGACCTTCACATGGTTCCTGATCTCGGTCACCACCTGGGCGAGGAGCTCAGCATTGCTCCCACGTCCGAACGCAGCATCGAGGTCGACAAGATGGATCCATTCAGCACCCTGGTCAACCCATGCCCGAGCCGCATCGATAGGCGATCCGTACTCAGTCTCGCTCCCAGCCCGGCCCTGGACGAGGCGGACCGCTTGGCCTGCTGCAACGTCGACTGCGGGAAGGAGGACAAGACTCTCAGCGGCGGACACAGCCGAAACCCTACGTTACGCCGGACCGCTACCTGATGGTGCCGAGCCAGGCCTCGAGAAGCGATAGCCCGGCATCGCCTGATTTCTCCGGATGGAACTGGGTGGCCACGAGCGGCCCGTTCTCGACCGCTGCGACGAAGTCGACCCCGTGGCGGGCCCAGCTGACAAGGGGCGCCCTGCGGCTGGGGTCATTGTCAGTCAGTTCCCACCTCATCACTGCGTAGGAGTGCACGAAGTAGAAGCGCTCCCCCTCAAGCCCCGCAAGGATGCGAGACCCGCTCGGTACCGAGATGGTGTTCCAGCCCATGTGGGGCAGGATCGGGGCATCGAGCGGCTCGACCACGCCCGGCCATTCTCCCAAGCCCTCACACTCGGTCCCGTGCTCCACCCCTAGTTCGAATAACACCTGCATACCAACGCAGATGCCGAGGACAGGGAGCCCACCGGCCAGTCGGCGATCGATGATGACGTCGCCCCGGACACCTCTGATGCCAGCCATGCAAGCCTCGAAGGCACCAACCCCAGGAAGGACGAGGGCCTGCGCGCCCATCGCCTCGTCGAAGTCGCTTGACACCGAGACGATCGCCCCCACCTGCTCGAGCGCCCGCTGCGCTGATCTCAGATTGCCTGATCCATAGTCGAGGATCAGGACCTCGGGCCTGCTCACGAGCCGGTGAGGGTCCCCTTCGTCGACGGAACTCCGACGACGCGGGGATCGCGGGTCACGGCATCGCGGAGCGATCGCGCCACCGACTTGAACTGCGCCTCCACGACATGGTGGGCGTTGCGACCGGAGATGACGCGAACGTGCAGGGTGATCTGAGCCGTTGCGACGATCGACTCCCAGATGTGACGCGTGAGCGTCGTGTCGTAGGAGCCGATGAGCTCCACGATCTGCGGCTCCTCGTGGACGAGGTACGGCCGTCCCGACAGGTCGACGGCCGACTGCACGAGGCACTCGTCAAGGGGCACGAGGGCATCGCCGAACCGGCGCAGGCCTGAGCGATCACCGAGAGCCTCGTTGATCGCCTGACCGAGCGCCAGCGAGGTGTCCTCGACCGTGTGGTGCGCATCGACCGCGAGATCACCGGTCGTTCGAACAACGAGGTCGAGGCCGCCGTGCTTGGCAAGTTGGGCCAGCATGTGGTCAAAGAACGGCACTCCGGTCTCGATCTCGCTGGTTCCAGATCCGTCGAGATCGACTTCGACAAGGACTTGGCTCTCCTTCGTCGATCGCTCGACGCGGGCGGTGCGGTTCATGGGGTGCCTTCCTGATTCGCCGTGTTCTGTTCGGTAGCCGATGTCTCCTGAGTAGCAACGAGGAGCGCACGCCTGAAAAGGTCGTTCTCCTCCGGCGTGCCGATGCTCACGCGCAGCCAGCCGGCCGGCTCCGGCACCCGGATGAGGACGCCCTGGCCAAGGAGTGCCCGCCACACACGGTCGCGATCATCGAACCCGCTGAACATGATGAAGTTGGCATCGCTCTGCGCAGCAACGAACCCTTGGTCTCCCAGCCAGCCGAGGAGTTGGTCGCGCTCATCGCGGAGCATGGCCACTTGTGACAGGAGCAACTCGGAGTGCTCGAGGGCCGCGAGGGCCACGGCCTGAGTCACCGCGGAAAGGTGGTACGGCAGTCGGACGACGCAGAGCACGTCAATGACCGATGGGTCGGCCGCGACCGCATAGCCGAGCCTGGCTCCCGCAAGCCCGAAGGCCTTGCTCATCGTTCGGGTCACGACGAGGTTCGGGTAGCGCCCAAGGAGTTCAAGGGCCGACGCCGTGCCATGACGGCGGAACTCGGCATAGGCCTCGTCGACGATGACCATCGCACCCTGCTCGAGGGCGACCTCCGCGATCGCCTGGAGATCCTCCTGCGGCAGCGCAGTCCCTGATGGGTTATTCGGTGACGAGACGAGCACGAGGCTGGGCCGCAGCTCGCGAATGGCGGGCAGCGCCGTCGCTAGATCGACGCTGAACGCGGCATCCCTGGGGATGTCGGTGAATCCGGTGAAGGTGTCACGCGCGTACTCGGGGTACATGGAGTAGGTCGGAGTGAAGGTGAGCGCCAAGCGCCCCGGCCCCCCGAAGGCGAGGAACAGGTGGTGCATCACCTCGTTCGACCCGTTCGCGGCCCACACCTGATCGACCCCCACGTGAGCCGAGGTCTGGGTGCCGACATAGTCGGCAAGAGCTTGCCTGAGCGCTGTCGCGTCGCGGTCCGGATAGCGGTTGAGTCCGGACACAACTGCCCGCACTGAATCGGTGATGGCATCGACGAGTTCACCAGGCAGCGGGAACGGGTTCTCATTGACGTTGAGTCGCGCCGCCACATCGAGTTGGGGCGCACCGTAGGACCGAACGCCCACGAGATCAGGTCGGATCGGGAGGACGAACGACCCCTGATCTAAGGGTTCGCCGATCACGCGTCGAGGCCGCTGCGAGCACGGGCCTTGATGGCATCACCGTGACCGGGAAGGTCCTCCGCGTCGGCGAGCGCGACCACGTGCGGCGCAACCTCGGCGAGCGCCTGCTCGTCATAGTCGATGATGTGAATACCACGGAGGAAGGACTGGACCGACAGCCCGGATGAGTGCCGGGCCGACCCGGCGGTGGGCAGGACGTGGTTGGAGCCTGCGCAGTAATCGCCCAGCGACACCGGCGACCACGTGCCGACGAAGATCGCCCCAGCATTACGCACGCGCATCGCCACATCGCGGGCATTCACGGTGTGAATCTCAAGGTGCTCAGCCGCGTAGGCATCAATGACGCGCAGCCCAGCCTCAAGATCATCGACCAGCACCACTGCGCTCTGCGCCCCGCCAAGCGCCTCGGTGATGCGTTCACGGTGTTTTGTCAGGGCGACCTGCGACGTCACCTCGGCATCGACGGCATCGGCGAGGGCCACCGAGTCGGTGACGAGCAGCGCCGCTGCGAGAACATCATGCTCAGCCTGGCTGATGAGATCCGCCGCAACGTGACTGGCAATGGCGTGCTCATCAGCGAGGACGGCGATCTCGGTCGGGCCCGCCTCACTGTCAATGCCGATGACACCCTGCAGGGCACGCTTGGCTGCGGTGACGTAGATGTTCCCTGGACCGGTCACGAGGTCGACCGCCCGACATTCGCTGCCATCGGGCAGGTCGACGCCGTAGGCGAGCATCGCCACCGCCTGGGCTCCGCCAACCGCGTAGACCTCGTCGACCCCAAGCAGCGAGCAGGCCGCCAGCACGGTGGGATGGGGCCAGCCGTTGAAGTCCTTCTGGGGCGGTGACACCACCGCTAGTGATCCGACTCCCGCAACCTGAGCCGGCACAACGTTCATCACGACACTGCTCGGGTACACCGCACGCCCGCCGGGCACGTATAGCCCGACCCGGTCGACCGGGATCCATCGCTCAGTCACCGTGCCCCCGGTCGCCACGACGGTTGTCACGTCGAAGCGCCGCTGATCGAAGTGGACGAGTCGCGCTCGCCTGATGGCCTCAAGGAGAGCCGCTCGCACCACAGGGTCGAGATCACGCTCCGCTTGGGAGAGACGCTCGGCTGGGACTCGCAGGGAGGGTGGCGCAATGCCGTCGAGCGCAATGCTCCAACGCTTGACCGCCACGGCACCCTCGACGCGTACGTCGGCGATAATCGGCTTCACGTGCTCCGCGGCATCCGCGACATCCATGATGGCACGCGGGAGTACGGAGCGAGGGTCGATTGACGACCCCCGAAGGTCGATGCGCCGGATCACGCTGGGCAGTTTACGCTGCAACCGTGCCCTCGTCGCTACCGCTGTTCCCGCTCAACGCAGCCCTCGTTCCGGGGCTTGTCCTCCCGCTGCACATCTTCGAGCCCCGCTACCGCCGGATGATCGAGGAACTCCTCGCGCGACCAGAGGAATCCGACCGTGAGTTCGGAATCATCGCGGTACGTGACGGCCATCAGACGGAGACCAGCGGATTAGCCGCACTTTACGAGGTCGGCACCACCGCCATCCTGCGCGGGGCCCAGGAGTACGAGGACGGCCGATTCGACGTAGTGACGACCGGAAATCGGCGATTTCGGCTCCGATCGATCAATCTTCCGTCCGGCGACCCGACCGCCACGTTCATGGAGGGCGAGGTTGACTTCCTCGACGAGCCAGTATGCGATCCGGCTCCCGCGCTGGTGGCACAGGTTCGCCGACTCTTCTCGCAGTACCGGGCTCTGCTCGGCCAGCAGATGTTCGGTGAGGAGATCCTGCGTCCCGCGGCGCCGGATGATCAGGCTGATCTCGCCTACCTCGTCACGGCCTCCATGGTTCTTCCGGTCGCCGAACGCCAGCGACTCCTCGCAGCCCTTGACAGCCGCGCGCGCCTCATGGAGGCCAGGAACCTGCTTGTCAGGGAGACCGGACTCATCACCATGCTGTCGTGCCTGCCAGCCCTCGACGTCGCGAGCCCCGGCTTTTGCCCCAATTAACCGGCAATGGCGACCGGACCGGCGGCAACTCCCGCCACACGTGAGCTTCTCCGCCTCGGGATCGCGTTCACGATGCACCCGTACGAACACGATCCAGACGAGCGATCATTCGGCGAGGAGGCAGCTCGCATCCTTGGTCTCAGCACCGATGAGGTCTTCAAGACCCTCGTCGTTATCGTCGATAACGAACCAGCGGTCGCGGTGCTTCCGGTGAGCAGGCTGCTCGACATGAAGGCATTCGCCACGGCGTTCGGTGGCCGACGAACCGACCTCGCCGATCCCGCCCTCGCCCAACGAATGACGGGCTACGTTGTCGGAGGTATTAGCCCGATCGGCCAAAAGCGCCCACTCCGTGCCATCATTGACGAGCAGGCTTGGCTACACGACGTCATTTACGTCTCCGGCGGCCGCCGCGGACTCGACATCGGAATCGCCCCGGACGACCTCGTCATGGTGACGAATGCGGCCATCGCGGCTATTGCTCGCGCTGACTCGCCCTGACCTCCTGCAACCAATCGGAGAACGCAACGACGGTCACGACCAAGGCTGCCGTGGCCGACCAGATGAGCAGGATCGCCGGCATCATGATCTCAAGCGGTGCGTCGACGACAACATTGTCGTCGATCGTTGCGCTCAGCCCGGCGATGTCGACCGATCCAAGCCGGCTGCCCACAGCCCACATGAGGGCCGACCCAATGGCACCTGAAATCAGTGCCGCCCACAGAGACGACAGTAGATGCTCCCGGCGCATGTTCATCAGGCCGATCGTGACGGCAACTCCTGCGAGGCAGGCGAGGGTTGCAAAGGAAACGTCGGCCGCGATGTACCCGTCCGGCTGATAATTCGCGGGGAAAGCGGTGTCCGGCCGGACGACCATGGATACCCGAGGCGCGAGCTGCCACCACACCACCCCGAGGGCTGTCCCTGCCACCAGACCGATGACGATCCCGGCGGTGAGTACCGAGGTCGTACGTCGCAGGAAGGTCACGTTTTCATGTCCGACACGTCAGCATTCGCCTTTCATCAGCTCAGGCACATCGGTCCGAGCAGAGCCTTAAGATCGCCGTACAACGATGGTGAGGGCGTGACACGCAACCTTTCGTCAAGCCGCAGCACAGTGGTGTTCGCGCCCCCAGTGAGGTGGAGATGAACCTCGGTGGTCCCCGGGTAGCCGGCCAGCACCAGCGCAAGGCGGTCGACGAGCGGAGGGATGCAGCGGGTTGACTGAAGGGAGATCCGCACGGGCCCGGATGTGGCCTCGCTGAGGTCGGGCACCGTGATCTCCATCGCAATCACGCGCAGGGCCTCATCATCGCCTCGGTCCACGCGCGAGCGGACGATGACGACTGAATCCTCGATAAGGCTTGTGCTCACCTGCGTGTACATCTGCGGGAACACCATGATCTCGACCGAGCCCTCGAGGTCCTCGAGGGTGATGATGGCCCACGCCGATCCCTGCTTCGTCGTCTTGCGCTGGACCGTTGTGATGAGACCGCCGATGGTCACGATTGCGCCGTCGATCTTCTCGTCGAGGAACAGCGATGCGATGGTGCGCTCGGTCAGCTGGGCGAGGATGTGCTCCGCCCCCTGCAGTGGGT
The DNA here is from genome assembly GCA_945861925.1 of Bifidobacterium breve. Classification (GTDB taxonomy): domain Bacteria; phylum Actinomycetota; class Actinomycetes; order S36-B12; family S36-B12; genus WLND01. Next base: position 6,993 of record CAMAWO010000086.1, read on the forward strand.
GATCTGACACGTACAGGCCGAGCATGTCGCGCTCGTGCGCGAGGAGCACCGACTTCTCCCACTCCCCAAGGGACACCTCGAGGGGTGCGAGTAGTCCGCTCTCTGTGCCACCTTCGAGTCCTCCGAATAGGTCGAACTGGCCGATGGCCTCCGAGCGCTTGATCTCGACGGCCGTGTCGACGACATGCTCGTGGACCTGGACGAGGCCCTTGCGAGTGTGCCCGAGGGAGTCGAATGCGCCCGCCTTGATGAGCGACTCGACGACGCGCTTATTGCAGACCGAGGCATCGACCTTCGCGATGAAGTCCTGGAAGTCTTGGAATCGTCCGATACGGCGTCGGGTCGCGATGATCGAGTCGACGACGTTTGCTCCGACATTTCTGATGGCGGACAGCCCGAACCGGACATCAGTGCCGCGCGGGGTGAAGTCAAAGTCGGAGTCGTTCACGTCAGGGGGCAGCACCTTGATCCCCATCCGCCGACTCTCGTTGAGGTAGACGGCCGACTTGTCCTTGTCGTCCTTCACTGAGGTGAGGAGTGCCGCCATGTACTCGGCCGGGTAGTTCGCCTTGAGGTAGGCGGTCCAAAAGGAGACGAGTCCGTAGCCGGCCGTATGGGCCTTGTTGAAGGCGTAGTCGGAGAAGGGGACGAGGATCTCCCAGAGGGTCGTGATCGACCTCTCGCTGTACCCATTGGCACGCATCCCCTCACTGAAGGGGACGAACTCCTTCTCGAGGATCTCCTTCTTCTTCTTGCCCATGGCCCGGCGCAGCAGGTCGGCGTTGCCGAGCGAGTAGCCCGCCAACTTCTGGGCGATGGCCATGACCTGCTCCTGGTACACGATGAGGCCGTAGGTGTCGCCGAGGATCTCGGCAAGGGGCTCCTCGAGCTCAGGGTGGATCGGAACCACCGGCTTTCGCCCGTTCTTGCGATCCGCGTAGTCGTTGTGCGCATTCGCGCCCATCGGCCCGGGACGATAGAGGGCGAGGACCGCTGAGATGTCCTCGAAGTTATCGGGCTGCATTGATCGAAGGAGGGCGCGCATCGGTCCGCCATCGAGTTGGAACACGCCGAGGGTGTCACCTGAGGTGAGGAGCGCGTAGGTTGCGGGGTCTTCCAGCGGGAGATCCTCCAGCACGATGATCTCACCCCGGTTGGCTGAGATATTGCGCAGGCAGTCGTCGAGGACCGTGAGGTTGCGCAGCCCGAGGAAGTCCATTTTGAGCAGGCCGAGCGCCTCGCACGCCCCCATGTCGAACTGGGTGATGACCGCGCCGTCCTGCTCGCGCCGCCACACTGGGATGACGTCGATGAGTGGCTTCCGGCACAGGATGACGCCCGCCGCATGGACGCCGGGCTGTCGCTTCAGGCCCTCGAGCCCGCGGGCAGTGTCGACGATCTTGCGGGTGTCCGGGTCGGCCTCGTAAAGGTTTCGGAACTCGGCCGCCTCGGAGTACCTGCTGTCCTTCGGGTCGAACACCCCGGCGAGCGAGATGTCCTTGCCCATCACCGATGGTGGCATCGCCTTGGTGATCCGGTCTCCAAGCGCGTAGGGATAGCCAAGGACCCGGGCACTGTCCTTGATCGCCGCCTTCGCCTTGATCGATCCGTAGGTGATGATCTGTGCAACCCGCTCCTCGCCGTAGGTTGCGGTCGCGTAGCGGATCATGTCGGAGCGCCGACGCTCGTCGAAGTCGATATCGATGTCTGGCATCGAGATGCGCTCGGGGTTGAGAAATCGCTCGAAGAGCAGCCCGTGCTTGATCGGATCGAGCTCGGTGATGCCTAGGGCATAGGCGATCATCGCCCCCGCCGCCGAGCCTCGGCCGGGTCCAACTCTGATTCCGGTCTCCTTTGCGTAGCGCACGAGGTCGGCGACGACGAGGAAATAGCCAGGGAACCCCATCTGCATGACGACGCCGACCTCATACTCGGCCTGTCGGCGGACATCGTCGGGAATCTGGCCCTTGAATCGGCGATGGAGACCGATCTCCACCTCCTTCACCAGCCACGACTCCTCGCTCTCGCCCTCCGGCACCGGGAATGCCGGCATGAGGCTCGCGCCCTCGTTAAATTCGACGTGGCAGCGCTCGGCTATGCGCAGGGTGTTGCTCAATGCTTCGGGCAACTCCGACCAGACGCTGCGCATCTCAGCGGCCGTTTTCAGGTAGAAGTCGCGTGCGTCGAATCGGAATCGCTTCGGATCGTCCATGGTCGTGCGCGTGCCAATGCACAGCAGGACATCGTGGGCGGCGGCGTCATCGGCATGCACGTAGTGGAGGTCGTTCGTTGCGACGAGCGGCAGATCCAAGGTCCGAGCGATCCGCAGCAAGTCCTCGCGAAAACGGCGCTCGATGCCGAGCCCATGGTCCATGAGCTCACAGAAGTAGTTCTCCGGGCCGAGAATGTCGCGGAAGTCCGCGGCCGCCGCAAGCGCCCGGTCATACTGGCCGGCCTGCAGCCAACGGTTCACCTCACCGCTCGGGCATCCGGTGGTGCCAATGAGACCCTTGCCGTAACGCACAAGAAGCTCCCGATCGAAGCGCGGCTTGTGGTAGTACCCCTCAAGGCTCGCAAGGGATGAGAGCCGAAAAAGGTTGTGCATACCCGGCGTGGTCTCGGCCCAGAGAGTCATGTGGGTGTACCCGTGCTTGCCCCGGCCAGCGGTCGGGTCCTCAGGGGTTCCCTCGTCGAATCCGCCACCGAAGTCGAAGGGGCGCCGCTCGAAGCGCCCCTGAGGCGCGTAGTAGCCCTCGAGTCCGATGATCGGGTTGATCCCGAGCGAGGTCGCCTTCTTATAGAACTCATAGGCGCCGTAGAGATTGCCGTGGTCAGTCATAGCGATCGCAGGCATACCTAGTCGCTTGACCTGGGCCAGCAGGTCGGGGACCCGCGCTGCCCCGTCGAGCATTGAGTACTCGGTATGGACATGCAGGTGGACGAACTGATCCTCCACCGTCATAGCCCTACCCTAACTTTCTGAATCAGGCGCCCTCTCGCAGGCGCTCCAGAGCAATCAACAAATCCGGCGGATATTCACTTGTCACCATCATGCGCTCGCCCGTCGCAGGATGGTCGAAACCGAGTCGCAGCGCATGGAGCCACTGTCGCTCGAGACCAAGCTTCTTGGAGAGGGTCGGGTCAGCCCCGTACGTGATGTCACCCACGCACGGGTGCCGCATCGCCGAAACGTGCACGCGGATCTGGTGGGTCCGGCCGGTCTCAAGGTGTACCTCGACAAGCGAGCCATGGGCGAAGGCCTCGAGGGTCTCGTAGTGGGTGACGCTGTCCTTGCCCCCAGCCACCACCGCAAAACGGTAATCACGGGACGGGTGCCGGTCGATCGGCGCATCAATAGTGCCCCGGAGTGGGTCGAGGAGCCCCTGGACTACCGCGTGATAGTCCTTGACGACCGTGCGCTCCTTGAACTGGCGCTTGAGCGAGGTATAGGCCCGCTCGCTTTTCGCGACGGCCATCACTCCCGTGGTGCCGACATCGAGGCGGTGCACGATGCCCTGCCGCTCCTCTGCACCTGAGGAAGAGATCCGGTATCCGGCGGCAGCCAACCCGCCGACTACGGTCGGACCCTCGAACCCTTCACTAGGGTGCGCCGCTACGCCGACAGGCTTGTCGACAACAACGACATCATCATCATCGAACAGGATCTTCATTCCGGGGATCGGCTGGGCGACGATCTCACCCATTGGTGGCCGGTCGAGGGCCGACATATTCACGGTGATGAGTTGGCCGGCGACGAGGCGCTGGCCCTTATTGACAACTCGGCCGTCGACGAGAACGCCGCCGCCGTCGAGGAACTCGGCCGTCTTCGTCCGCGACAGCCCGAGCATACGGGTGAGTGCAATATCGATGCGTTCGCCCTCGAGACCTTCCGGGACCGGCAGGAGTCGCTCGGTCATGCAGTCGCCGCGCGACCCTTGATCTCGATTCCGCGGATGCTGAGGAAGACCATGAGCGCGGCTGAGCCGACGATGGCCATGTCTGCGACGTTGAAGACCGGAAAATTCGGGAAGGCGATGAAATCGACGACGGATCCCATACCTGGGCTCGGTGGGCGGGTGATGCGATCAAGGAGGTTGCCAAGCAGCCCGCCGAGGAGCCCGCCGAAGGCGACCGCCCAGCCGATTGACCCAAGTTGCCGGGAGGTGCGGATGATGACGACGGCCACCACGATCGCGATGATCGAGAAGATCCACGTATAGCCGGTTCCGAGGCTGAAGGCCGCCCCTGTGTTCTCGGTATAGGTCAATCGTACGAAGGTGCCAACGACGCTGATGGGGCCTTCACCGCCCGGCTGGACTCTCGGGAGCATGATCTCAACTGCCCACGCCTTCGTGAGTCGGTCCAAGATGAGCACGCACACGGCCACCGCAGCGAGTACGAGGATGCACGTACGGCGCGAGGTCACCCCACTAGCCTAACGCCGCCGCGGGCCTTACCTCGACTAGCGAGATCAGCGCTCCTCAGCCTGCTTGCACGACAGACACAATGTCGCCCGCGGGAACGCCTGAAGCCTGCCCTTGCCAATGGGCGTTGCGCACGTCTCACAGGCGCCATAGGTGCCGTTGGCAAGGCGGCCGAGCGCATGTTCGACCTGTTGCAGCATGTCCCGGGCATTGTTTGCGAGGGACATCTCGTGCTCACGCTCGAATGTCTTGCTCCCCGCATCGGCCTGATCATCGCCCGCGCCGTCACCCGAATCCCTGATGAGGTCCGCGAGACCCACCTCCGCCGCGACGAGTTCGCCAGCAAGCCGATTGGCATCCTCACTCAACTCACGCTGGATATCGCGCAGTTCCGCCGCGGTCCACGCTGACTCATCGGGGCGGACCGTCGGCCGGTTCTTCTTTTCCGGCGCAGCACTCTTGACCGGCGCAGCACTCTTGACCGGCGCAGCCTTCTTAACCGGCGCCGACACTGCCTTGCTCGTTGCTGACTTTTTGACCGCCACCGTACCCCCAGACGTCACACTTCAGTTGCCGGATATTAGACGAGGAAGCGCCCAAAAGCACGCTGACGCGCCGACACAAGCACGCTGACGCGCCGATCAGGCCTTCTGCCTCCCTGGCAGTATCCTTCGAACCTCGCGGGATCCTTCATATCTCGCGGGCTCTGGCATGCCTGCCCTCGAAGGGAGCCCCATGTATCGCGCTGTGCCTGCGCAGATCGACCTACCGGCGATGGAGCATGACGTCCTCGCGATGTGGGATTCCGAGGGCGTCTTCGAGGCGTCCGTCGAGCAGAGCAAGGGCAGGCCGCCCTGGGTGTTCTACGAGGGTCCCCCAACCGCGAACGGCATGCCGGGAACCCACCACGTTGAGGCTCGCGTCTTCAAGGACGTATTCCCCCGCTATCGGACGATGAAGGGGTTTCACGTACCTCGCCAGGCTGGCTGGGACTGCCATGGCCTACCGGTTGAGCTCGCGGTGGAGAAGGAACTCGGATTCTCAGGCAAGCAGGACATCGAGCGGTATGGAGTTGCTGCCTTCAACGATCGATGCCGCGAGTCGGTTCTCCGCCACGTCAACGAGTTCACCGACATGAGCCGTCGAATGGGCTACTGGGTCGACTTCGACCGCGCCTACTGGACCATGGACGCCGACTTCATTCAGAGCGTCTGGTGGTCACTCAAGCAGATCTACAACAAGGGCCTCCTCGTCCAAGACCACCGCGTCGCTCCCTACTGTCCGCGCTGCGGAACGGGCCTGTCAGATCATGAGCTGGCCCAGGGGTACGAGAACGTCGTCGATCCTTCCGTCTACGTCCGATTCCCCGTCACCGACGCAGCCTTTCTCGAGCGATTCCCGGGTGCGGTGCTGCTCGTGTGGACGACCACCCCGTGGACCCTTGTCTCGAACACCGCGGTCGCCGTCAATCCGGCAGCTGACTACTCGATCGTTCGGACCGGGGACGGGCAGACCCTCGTTGTCGCATCATCACTCGTCGGTCAACTCCTCGGCGAAGATGTTGAGGAACTCGGCAGGGTGCACGGTTCCGCACTCGAGCACGTGACCTACGAGCGCCCCTTTGACCTCATCGACATCCCCGATGCCCACTACGTGATCCTCGCCGACTATGTCACCACCGCCGACGGCACCGGGCTCGTCCATCAGGCGCCAGCGTTTGGCGC
>CAMAWO010000087.1 GCA_945861925.1 Bifidobacterium breve
TGCCGACGTCGCTTGGGGAAAGACCAAGCGGGGTCTATACATCGATTGCACCACCCAATGGTCCGATCAACTGCTTGTCGAAGGCCGTCGGGCACTCGAGCAGTCTGCGGTGTTGGCCAGAATCGCCGACCCCCGACAACTTCGAGACGACCTAGCCCAAGGGCGAATGAGTTCAGGAATGCGCTGGCGACTCGTCGCACTGGCATCCGCCGAAGCAGCCGCGAGCAGTCGGGCAGGCAGATGAGCAGCCCGGTTGTGGCAAGTCGATACGGAGTGATCGTCGACTTCGACGGAGTGGTGGCGCGCTCCACCGGCATGAAGTACAAGACATTACTGGACTCAGCCCGACATGTCGGCTTGGTGAACCTTGATCAACTGATTCTCGCCCTGGATGCTGAACTCAACGGAGCAGATCGAGCGCGGGTTGGGCACTGGCTGCAAGATCAAATGCAACGTCCGGGGATCGCCGAATCGTTTGTGAACACCTTTACCAGCCAATGGTCCACGCGAACTGAGACTGTCAAGCCAACCGAGGGCTTTATCCCATTCATCGAGGCAATACAGCGAAGCGACGCGCGAGTGTGTGTGGTCTCACTGGCACCGGCGCAAGAGATCACCACGTGGCTGCGAACTGTGATGGATCCAGCGAACTTCGCCGGCATCTTTGGTATTGAATGCGGACCCAAGATCGTGACGACGCGACTGGCAATAGATCGGCTGAGGGTCGTGGCGACATCAGTGATGTGCATCGGTGATACCCCCGCCGACCTCACGGCCGCTGCGCAATTCGGGTGCCGCTTCATTCGCATGCATAGTGCTGTCGGCGATCGGTGTGATTGGTCCAGTTACCGTGTGCCAACGGTGACTTCCTTCGCTGACTTGCCTTCCATCTTCAAGGCCGAGTTCGGAATCGATCTCGGTGGATAGATGCGGTGAATTGGGCCAATAGTGTCACTCTGCCTCCGTTCGTTCCGGTGCTGGGAGAGGGTGCTAGGCGACACGGGGACCAGTGCCGCGCGGCTCGGCTTCGCCAGTCGGCGACAGGTTGACGAGCAACGACCAACGACCAACGACCAACGTGGCGACGTAGGTGGACGAGGTGCGTGCCTCAATTGAAACTGTACGTGCCACCTTCCGGCGTCCGATGCGACCCCATGTGGACTCCGTTTGGGTCAAATCCGTCCCATGGGGCTCGCTCTGGGGTCAAAGGGTGCCATGACGTGAGGTGCCACCAGTGCGGAAGGCGGGACTTGAACCCGCACGTCCGAAGACACAGGTTCCTAAGACCTGCGTGTCTGCCAATTCCACCACTCCCGCTGGCGGATGAAGTCTAGGCGGTCACGAAAGCTGAAGGTCACGCAGCAGCTTCGCGACGTGCCCGGTGGCCTTGACGTTGTACTGTGCCACCTCGACGAGCCCGGTTGGACCGCTGATGATCGTGGACCGGATGACCCCGGTGACGGTCTTGCCGTAGAGCTGCTTTTGCCCCCAGGCGCCGTACTGCTCCATGACGTGGTGGTCGGGGTCTGAGAGGAGGGTGAATGGCAGCCCGTCGTTCTCACGGAACCTTGCGAGCTTGGCCGGGTTGTCGGGAGAGATACCAATGATGACGTAGCCGGAGCCGTCAAAGACCGCGAGGTTGTCGCGGAAGTCGCAGGCCTGCTTCGTGCACCCTGGTGTCATGGCGGCCGGGTAGAAATACAGGAGCGCGGTGCGTCCGTTGAAGTCGGAGAGGCTGACTTCAACGCCGGCGTCGCTTTGGAGGGTGAAGGCTGGCGCTTGGCTTCCGACGTCGAGTCTCACTTGGCGCCGATCGGGGTGAGGAGTGGTGCATCGACATGCCTGTCGAGTCCAGCCGAGCGGCGCAGTCCTCGACCCCCGGTGAAGGCAAGGACGATGACGAAGATCGCTGCACCGACGAGCACGATCATCGTGCCGGACGGCACTCCGGCGTAGTAGCTGGCATACATCCCGACGAAGCCGGAGAAGACACCAACGATGGTGCTGATCGCAAGCATTCGGCCGAAGGAATCGGTGAGCATGCGCGCAACGACAGCGGGGATAACGAGCATCGCGGCACCGAGGGTCACACCGATCACGGTGAGGGTTGCGAGGATGGCGAGCGACAGGATGATCATGAGCATCGCCTCGATCCGGCCCACGCGTACGCCCGAGACGTCGGCGACATCGGGGTCGAAGGTGGTGAAGAGCAGGGCGCGGTAGCGGAGGAATACGAAAGCCGCGGTGAGGAGACTCACCGCAATGAGGCCGATGATCTGCTCGGTCGTGATGCCGAGAATGCTGCCGAAGAGGGCATTTTCGAACGAAGGTCCGCTGGTGCCGAACTTCGCGAACAGTGCGACGCCGAGAGCGAATGACGCCGTGGTGATCACTCCGATGGCCGCGTCGGCTCCGACACGACCGCGCTTTGCTACGGTCGTGATTGCGAGGGCTGACGCGATGCCCCAGAGCCCGGCGCCGATCAGGTAGAACTGGGCGGCGAACAGTTGGGCCGCAGCGAAGCCGCCGAAGATCGAATGGGACAGGCCGTGGCCGATATAGCTCATCCCGCGCAGGACGATGAATACCCCGATGAAGCCGAGGAGTGCTCCGGCGAGGCTCGCAACGAACAGGCCCTTGACGAAGAAGGCGTAGGTGAGGGGCTCGAGGATTGATTCCACGGTCAGTTCGCCCCCTTGGCAGCGAACATGTGGGGCGCTTCGTCGATGACGATCCGCATGCCGAGGTGCTCGAGAACCTCCATGCGGGCGCCGAAGGTGCGCTCGAGGACATCGGGGGTGATCACCTCGGCGGGCGAGCCGTCGGCGACGATGCCGCCGTTCACGCAGACGATGTGGGGCAGGTGCGCGGCGAGCCCGTTGAGGTCATGCGTGGTGAGGACGATCGCCACGCCGTCCTCGTGCAGGTCAGCGAGGAGGTGCAGGACGTCGTGCCTCGTCGAAACGTCTACCCCGCTCGTCGGCTCGTCGAGGAGCAGGAGCTGTGGCTGGCGAAGCAGGGCCCGAGCGAGGAACATGCGCTGCTGCTGACCGCCGGAGAGCTCGCGGATGTGGCGCCGGGCGAGGTTGCCGATGCCGAGGCGCTCGAGCACCGAGGCGACCTCGGCGCGCTCTGCCCGGCTCGGCCATGGCAGGCGCCGGCCGGCGGTGCGCGACATGAGGACGCATTCGAAGACGGTGATAGGGAAGTTCCAGTTCACCGTCTCGAGTTGGGGCACGTACGAGATACGGAGTCCTGGCTGTGACGTGATGGTGCCGTGGTCGGGCTTGAGCACCCCGAGGAGTACGCGAAGCAGGGTGGTCTTCCCGGCACCGGACGGCCCGACGACCGCGGTGAACTGGTCCTCGTGGATGTGGAACGAGACGTCGGTGAGCACGTGGTGATGGTCGTACCCGGCGGCTATGCCGTTGAGGCTGATGAGTTCGGGGCCGACCCCGGTGCCGGTCACTGTGGGTAGGCCGCGGTGTCGGGCACAGATGACTCGACGGTGACGGCATCGATGGTCGGGGTCTGGCCGCCGAGTCCCTTGATCATGGTGCCGTAGTTGTACTTCATCAGGCCGAGCCATGAATGACCGGGCTCGCCGGGCGCGCCGGGCAGGTCGTCGTCGCGGAGCGAATCCTCGTACTTCGCGCCGGTGGCGCGTCCGATCTCCTCGAGCACCTTGGAGGGGAAGACCTCTGACCCGAAGATGGTCGTGACTCCTTGGGCCTTCACCTGATCGATGAGGCCGGCGACGTCGGATGCATTGGGGTCGGAGAAGTTCTTGGGCTGCACCGCGCCGATCACCTTCCAGCCGAAGTTCTTCGCGAAGTAGGCGTAGGCATCGTGGTAGGTGAGGAGCTTGAGGTTGCCCTCTGGGACGGTCTGCTGGTCCTTGCGAACGGCCGCGTCAAGCTCGTTCACCTTGGTGGCGAAGGAGTCGTAGTTCGCGGCGTAATACGAGGCATTCTTCGGATCGAGGGCCGTGAACTCGTCGCGGATGGCTGCGGCGTATTTGATCGCATACGACGTGTCAGTCCACAGGTGCGGATTGGGCTTGCCCTCCTCCTTGGGGAAGGAGAAGTCGTAGATGTAGTCGGCCTCGGGCAGGATCTCGGTGCCGATCTCGACGATCTTGGCGTCCGGCTTCTTGTTCGCTTCAGCGAGCTCAAGGGTTGGATCCTCGAGCTTTAGCCCGTTGACGAGAATGAGGTCGGCGGTGCTGAGGAGCGCAGCCACCTGGGGCTCGGGCTCGAAGGTATGACTGTTCGTGCCCTCCGGGACGATTCCCTCAATGCGCACGCGATCGCCGCCGATGCTCGCCGCTATTGAGGTGATTGGCGAGACGGTCGTCGCGACAAGCAGGGTGCCGGGGGCACTCGAGGCGTCGCCTGTCGATGCGCTGGATGAGCAGGCTGAGAGCGCAGCGATGCCGAGGGATGCAGCGGCGACGGCTGTCACGAGTCGTTTCATGGCAGCAGCCTAAAGTCGAATCGTAGTACCTGCAAAAGATAGGCAATAACTGACGGTCTCGGCCGGTTCAGCCGTGCCGCGCAGCGCGGACCCGCGTAGGCTACGCAACCATGGCCCACGAAGAAGTAACCCCGACGGTGCCCAAGCCGAGCGTCGTTGATCTCCAAGCAGAGATCGCCGCAGCCCGCGCCGAACTCGCGGCATCCCTCGCCGCGCTCAAAGGGCAGGCTTCGGCAGGAGCGCTCGCCAAGCGTGGCGGGCGCGCGGTCATCGGGTTGTTCACCGATGAGCAGGGCGGGGTTCGGCCGGAGCGGATCGCAATAGTCGGGGCGGTCGTGGTCGGGGTCGTGGCCCTGAGCATCATGACCCGCCGTCGCCGGTAGCCGCGCAGATGGCCAACCCCGATACCCGCCCCAATGCCGACGGGTCCGTCCCTATCAAGCTGCTCCACGACAGGGTGCTCGTGCGCGAGACCGGCGAGGATGGGGAACGTCGTTCAAGCGGGGGCATCGTCATTCCGGCCACGGCCCAGGTCGGCCGCAAGCTTGCGTGGGCGAGGTGCGTGGCGGTCGGCCCGAACGTCCGAACGATCTCGGTGGGTGATCGCGTGCTCTTCGAGCCCGAGGACCGCGGAAGCGTCGAACTCCAAGGACAGGAGTACGTCCTCCTGCGCGAACGTGACATCCACGCTGTCGCCGCGGAGCACGCGAGCACCGCTGGCACTGGTCTCTACCTCTGAGCTCGCTGCCGGAGGTCCCTCGCTGGGGCAGGGCCGATTTGGCATTTCGCAGGCGTGGTGGCTATGGTTTCGTCCATAACTTAATACCTCATCAAGAGGGGCAGAGGGAAACGGCCCGTTGAAGCCCCGGCAACCTATCCGGCATTACTGATGAACCGAGTGAATCTCGGATTCTGAGGCCCGCCAGATTTCGGTGCCAACTCCGACCTGACAACAGGACAGATGAGCCAGGAGGCCTCAACCCATGTCTATTTCGACTGTCGTACCAAGTTCAACTGGGGCGGCGAGCATCGGCTCGGCCCATGCGCTCAAGTGCCGCGAATGCGGAGCCCATTACCCCCTCGACGCGAGCTATGCCTGCCTTGAGTGCTTTGGCCCCCTCGAGGTTGCCTACGAACGCTCGACTGTCACTCGCGAGCAGATTGAGTCGGGGCCCCAATCCATGTGGCGCTACGAAGCCCTCCTCCCGGTCGTCCCGGGCGCGGCTGGACGCCCAGGACTCAACCCCGGCCTGACCAAACTCGTCCGCGCAGACAACCTCGCGGCGGCGCTGGGCGCAAAGGCCGTATGGGTGAAGGATGACTCGGGCAACCCGACCCACTCCTTCAAGGACCGTGTCGTCGCCGTTGCACTTGAAAACGCGCGGCGCCTCGGCTACGAGACGATCGCGTGCGCGTCCACGGGCAATCTCGCGAATGCGGTCGCTGCCGCGGCGGCGAGGGCGGGCCTGACATCAGTGGTGTTCGTCCCCTCGAACCTCGAGGCAGGCAAGATCGTCACGACCGCGGTCTACGGCGGGACCCTCGTCGCGATCGACGGCAATTACGACGACGTGAACCGCCTGTGCACCGAGGTTGCGGCGCAGCGCGACTGGGGGTTCGTGAACGTGAACCTGCGGCCGTACTACGCCGAGGGCAGCAAGACGGTGGGCTACGAGATCGCCGAGCAGCTCGGCTGGCGACTGCCTGATGCAGTCATCTCGCCGGTGGCGTCCGGGTCGCTGCTCACGAAGGTCGACAAGGCCTTCCGCGAGTTCACCGAGCTCGGCCTCGTGGCCGAGCGGCCGTACCGGGTCTTCGGGGCGCAGGCCACCGGATGCTCGCCCGTCTCGCAGGCATTCCGTGCCGGTCAGGACTTCTGCACCCCCGTTAAACCCAACACCATCGCAAAATCGCTCGCCATCGGCAATCCGGCCGACGGCCCCTACGCGCTCGACGTTGCACGCCGCACCGGTGGTGCCATTGCCGACGTCACCGACGATGAAGTCGTCGAGGGAATCACGCTTCTGGCTCGAACTGAGGGGATCTTCGCCGAGACCGCTGGAGGGGTCGTCGTTGCCACGTATCGAAAACTCCTTCGCGAGGGTCTCATCGACCCGGACGCCGAGGTGGTCCTCCTCAACACCGGAGACGGGCTCAAGACGCTCGACGCTGTCGCACCAACGTGCCAGCCGACCATGACCATCACCCCGTCCTACGCAGCCTTCGATGCGGCCTACGACGCGATCAACATCGGGGGAGCGGCATGAGCGCGAGCATCCGGATCCCTACGATCCTGCGCACCTACACGGGAGGAGCGGCTGAGGTCACCGTCGCAGGCTCGACCCTGCGGGAGTCGATCAGTGACCTCGACATGCAGTGCCCGGGCATCGCAGCGAGGGTCCTCGACGATGCCGGAGCGCTGCGCCGATTCGTCAATGTCTACATCAATGACGATGACGTGAGGTTCCTCGACAACCTCGACACCCCGATCCTTGATGGTGCCCAGATCTCCATTATTCCGGCCGTGGCGGGTGGCGCGTGAGGACCGGAAGCGAACTCACGAAGCGGCGCTACATCGACTTCTGCCGCGTGACCGCGACGGCATGTCGGGCCTGACCCACGCCCGCATGGACGCACCTAAGCGCCCTTCGGCGAGCAACCGAGCTTGAGTCATACCCCGAATGGGGCCATTCACCCAGCAGTATCAACAGTCATTGGAGAAGCACGCACATGTCACGAACAGATGTTCTCGTCAACGCCGAGTGGGTTCTCGCCCATGCATCCGATCCGAACGTCGTTCTCATTGAGGTCGATGAGGACGTATCGGCCTACGACACCGGCCACATCGCCGGCGCTGTCAGGGTCGACTGGCGACAGGACCTGCAGGATCCGGTACGCCGCGACCTCGTCACGCCGGAGGCCTTCGCCGCCCTCTTGAGCAAGAATGGCATCGGCCCGGACACAACCGTCGTGCTGTACGGCGGCAACAACAACTGGTTCGCGGCCTACGCGTACTGGTACTTCAAGCTCTACGGCCACGACAACGTGAAGCTGCTCGACGGTGGACGCAAGAAGTGGGAGCTCGACGGTCGGGAGCTCGTCACCGAGGTCCCCGTGCGCGCAGCTACCGACTACCCCGTTCCGACCGAGCGTGTCGAGCTTCGGTCGAAGCGTGATGAGGTCATCGCCGCGATCGGCAAGGTCCAGCTCATTGATGTCCGATCACCTGATGAGTACTCCGGCCGACTGCTCGCGCCGGCCCACCTGCCTCAGGAGCAGTCGCAGCGCCCGGGCCACATCCCCACGGCAAGTAACGTGCCGTGGTCGAAGGCCGCGAATGACGACGGCACCTTCAAGTCCGATGCCGACCTCGTCGAGCTTTACACGACAGCAGGCCTGACCGAAGGTGCCCCAACCATCGCCTATTGCAGGATCGGCGAGCGTTCTGCTCACACCTGGTTCGTCCTACATGAAGTCCTCGGTTGGGACAATGTGACGAACTATGACGGATCGTGGACCGAGTACGGCTCGCTGGTCGGGGTCCCGGTCCAGATCGGCGACGCAGCTGGCTCGCCCGCCGGGGGTGGCGCCTGATGTGCGGCGCGAATCCCGAGCGTTCGCAGACCGGCGACTACGCCATCACCGGGACCGTCGTTGTCGATGGTGAGCGGAAGGCCGGTGCCTATGTGCGACTCCTCGACAAGAACGGTGAGTTCGTGGCGGAGAGCCCGACGAGCAAGGGTGGCGCCTTCGCGTTCTTCGTTGCGCAGGGCTCGTGGACGGTGCGACTGGTGCTGCCCAGCGGTTCAATTGACCGCTCGACAGTCGTGGTGGATCAAGCCGGGTCGACGGTCGAGTTCGTGGTGTAGCTGGTTCTTCTCCTGCGGCCTAGCTGAACTGGGTCAGGTAGATGGCGGTGACAAGGAGCGTGCCGCCACCGATTCGATACCAGACGCGCATCGAATCCCGCAGGTACCACCGAGTGTCGCCCTCGCGGGGTTCCTTCCCGAACATCCCAAGCGCCGCGAGGGCGAGGCCCGGGATCATGAGGATGACGAAGGATGTTCTCGCGAGGTCGCGCCCATCGCTGATGAGGAGCGATATTGCCGTTGAAATACCGAGTGATATCAGCAGAATCAGGACGAGCTTCGGGATGCCGACCGGAATTGCATGAAACAGACGCGGGTTGTTCGGTAGGTACTTGGCGATGATCTCGCAGGCTTGCGCAGCCGCGAAGATTGCGGCCCCAGCCCATAGTTGCCACGACGTTCCGATAAAGGCGATCGCGACGAAGATGAATACGCCTGTTCGCAGCGCGGCGACGATACTCCGGTGGAGAACGCCAGGGGTCGGGTTTCCTGCAGGGGCAACCTCGGCAAGGCGTTCGGGGAAGGCGCGGGCGGCAAACTCCTCGAGGCTTACTCGCATGAGGAGTCCGATTAGGGCTATGAGCGCGATGAGGTTCGCGGACGACACGATTGGGAGCTGGTACCCGGAAAGCCCGGCCAGCGCTCCGACCATGCTCTGCACTGCAAAGGCACCGATGAGCGGGATGATGACGAAATCAGTGAGCCGCTCCCAGAGGTCGTAGTCGTCGCGACCTCGGCGGAGGGGACGGGTGGCTCCCGCGATGAGAGCTGGGCCGAAGCCGATGACGCCTAGGCCGAGGAGCGTACGAATGCTGTCGGCCCCGGTGATGCCGCCAGAGATCGCGACGCCTGCCGTAAACACGGCGAAGGCGGCGAATCCGGCCATCGCGTCGAGGGCGCCGATGAAGGTGATGAGGCCCAGAATCATGACGCTCGGGGCGAGCGCGAGGCCGTTCACTTCGATCACTCCGAGGCCTGCGAGGACCATGGCGGCTATCGGCAGGAGCAGGGCGCCAGACCCAAATATGGCCCGCAGATAGGTGTTGTCGGCGAGGAGTCGTGCCGTAAGCGGTGAGAGCCGGGAGGCCGACGCGATCGTGACATGGTGCGATCGATCGACCTGCGAAGTAAGCGGGGGACGCCAAAGCCGCCATCGATCGGCCGAACCCGCCGTTCCAAGGGCAGCGGCGATTCCGGTGAAGGATACGTCGACATTCGACAGGGAGCCCTCGCTGCGCTCGGCGCGCACATGACCGCCCTGATGGCGGCCGACGTCCTCGGCCCTCTTGTTCTGCGCGTCGGAGGATCCTGAGCCTGAGCCTGAGCCTGATCCTGATCCTGATCCTGATCCTGATCCTGAGGGGGATGGCGCTGGCACACCTCCGGCCATGACCCCGGCCGACAGCCCTACGACGCCGAGCACGGCGACAAGCGCGATTGTGGTGTCGACCACCTGCTTCGGCTGGTCGAGGGGGTTGTACGTCGGCAGGGTGATGCTCCGTTGCTGGGTCGTGGCGCCCCGCGGTTCTGCCACCGCTGCTAGGTCACTGACCGGATTGAGAACCTGCTGCGTTGACGCCTCCGTGACTGCCGGTGATGGCACGTCGGTCGGAGTCGGGGACGGAGTCGGGGTCGGAGTCGCGGGCTCCGACGCAACCAGGGCTCGGCTGCCGGATATTCCACCCGAAGGACTGTCACTTGGTACTGCCGTCACCGAGATCGTTGTTTCACCCGCTCGGTTCGCAGTGACGAGCACGTCGGGTATCCCGTTTATGATCGACGAGTACGGGGCGGTGATGGTCGCACTGGGCCCAGCAGGTCCGCCGCCGATCGAGACGGTGCCGAACTCGACGGAAACAGTGACGCGGATCATCATCCCCGCTCCCGCCTCGTTGTAACCACCATCGATGAATGCTATGGAAACCGCCACGGGAGTGCCGACGATCAATTCCGAGGCGCCAATGGCGATAACGGGAGCGTTACCACCGTTGCCGTTGCCGTTGCCGCCGCCGCCGCCCGAACCTCCGCCAGGCGATGAGGTGTTTGTCGAGCCAGGGTCGTTCGGTGTCGTCACGCCCGAGTTGGGTTTCGTGGCGGTGGTCGGGAATGAACTCGGTGCGGGGTTGGGGGACTTCCCGTTTCCGCCGGGTGGCGTCTCGATGCAGGCTGGTTCTCCCTCGCCACACGGCGGCTTCGGGTAGGTGCCGGGCGCCGGCGTCCCGGGCGTCGGCGTGATGGGCTCGCATGGCAGGCCGGTATTGCCACAAGGGGGTGGCTCGGTCGGGGTGTCAACAGCGATTGCGAGGCCCGTTCCAAGAAGCCCGGTGCTGAGCAAGGTGAACATCAGGCATGCGAATCCGAGCACGGCCCTGCGCGACTTGCGATCCATTGTCGAGCCCTTCAAGAATTTCCAGAATGAAGCGAAGGATACTCGTCGTTTCGCCGTTGGCAATAGAAAATGGCTCTCCCGGCATCAGTGTGGGTAAGTATCTAGTGCTCGGGCTGAAAGCCCCTGTGTTGCGGGGGGTTTCGTGGTTTAGGACTATTCGGGGCGTCTTCTCGACCTGCCCGAGACATCGGTATCGGGAGTGACGTGTGCATCAGGCGTCGTCTCCGTGACCGTATCGCTTCGCCGCAGCAGGCACCTGTGCCCGTGTTGCGACTACTGGACGTCGGCGGTCTACGACACCCGGCCCGGACTGACCCGCGACTTTGAGGAGCTCGTGGCTTACTTCGCAACGAAGACAGATAAGACCGCCATCACCCGGAACCTCAGTACGTGCTTCAGGAACTCGCATACGCCGCATGGAGGGTCGAGGAGATCGAGATTTCGATCTCAGTGTGAGGTTTCTCGTAGCCGCGGGTCATGACGCAGTCCATTGGGTCAATGTCGGCGAGCCAAACGCCCCCGAACGCATGATTCGCTACCACGCCCACCTCAACCGGCAGATCACCTCACGCAGGACCTTGACTTCGGCACCCTGCTGGCCGCGATCGAAGTGGCGCGAGAGCACCTTGAGCTCGGAGCGCTCCTTACGGTGGATCCGGTGGGACAGCGGGTCACGATCCTGCCCATCAGCATGGGTGGCCTGTAGGTCCAAGACGGATTCGGGCTGAATCCACGCATTCACTCTCGCCCAATCCTTCGTCCTTTCTCGGTGTCACTCGGTGTCACGAAACCCATTGATAGTTAACCACTCTTAGGGGCAAATCCATGCGTAAGTGCAGTCTCGTAATGTGTAGGTCCGGGTTCAAATACCCGAGGCACCTGTCCTTCCCCACGGAGGCCCGGTACTAAACCGGTGAGGCACCCAGACTTCGAGCGACTCGGCTGGATTGGTACTTGCGTGATGTATAACCTTGCGGGGCAGGCCGGTGACAAGAGGTCCAGGGGACTTCTTCTCAGGAGACCGCGATAGCCGGCCTCCTCTATGCCTTCTGCCATGGGTAGTACCGACTCGCAAAACACGAATCGATCAGGTCTGCCCCTCGGGGAAGTTGTCGACCCGCATCCTCTCGCTGAACTCGCCACAGGGCGTAGTCCGCAACTTGAATTCCCCAAGAACTCGACGCTTCCCAGATACAAGGCACGATGGAACGATCATTACCAAGTTGACCCGCGATGTCGGCTATCGCCGTGCGAATCGCTTCGCGATGGCCGGTCGTCTGTAGATGTCCTGCGATGATGAAGATCGAGTCTCCCGCTTCGCTGGTCGCAGGAATGAGGAACTTCAGGTGCATCCACATGGCCAACTTGTACAGACGAACCTTTCCGGCAAGGCGAACCTGCGGCTCGGCACTGGATTTGAGCAGCATCGTCGAGTCGAGGCGGGGCTTCTGTGCCGCAATGAGTTCGAAGACTTGCGAGCGCGTGGTTGCGGAACCGTTCGTGGCATGCAGGCCCTTTGCTAGCCGAATGCCTGCACCCTCCAATTCCAGCCGCAATCGATGACCCTGCCAGATGGCTTCCCCGTGGTGCCCGGCCCACGTCGCCGACCCGACGCCGAAGTAACGCTCTTCGGCTGCGTCGTCGAAATCGAGGGTCCCTGTCTCGTCCAGGTCGACGCGATAGTCCATGGCATCTCTCTCCGTTGACAGGTGCCAGCCTAGGTGTCGAGCGGAGTAACAGACCGCCTTCGTCCGTCTCAAGCGTCACTCCTGAGGCTGCTGGCTCCCGCGTCGAAGACTTTCGTCGTCAGGGGCGGTCTCTAACGCTGATTTTCGCGTGAAGGTGTTGACCCAGATTCGCGAGTCGCGGCAGTGGCGGCGGGGGCTGAATCCGCTGACCAGTCGCACAATTTCAGATGATTGACGTGTCTGCGGGACAAGGCCGATCAGGCATGGTGAGTGAGAATCCGTTCATTGACATGGACGTGGGGCTCATCATCGGCGTGGTGCCTTTCCTCGCTGCTCGAAACACGCCGCACGCCTCGCATCGACCAGTCAGCGATTAGCCTTCAGCCTCCGGTGCGACCCAGCGCCGGTGCCCAGGAGTTCTTCCTCACCGCCACCCCAGGACCCAAGAGCGCACCGCGTAAGGACGCCGCGAGGAGCGGGATCATCGAACTGCGTGCCGATGGCCACTCCATCGACGAGATCGCCGTCGCACTGTCCGCCGAAGGCTTGGCCCTGAACCGGACTGGAATCGCCGAGGTCATCTCCGAGCACGGACTACCGCGACTGTGGCGTCGGCCGGACACCGCCCGCGGTGGACCCCGCCGCGAGGTGCTGCCACGCGCCGAACTCGCGGACTTCAGCCAGCTCCCGGCCCGGTCCG
>CAMAWO010000088.1 GCA_945861925.1 Bifidobacterium breve
AATGCAGTTGCCACCGAGAGTAAGGTGTTTTTTCTCCCCTGTCTTGTTGTTGATCTCCAGCCTCGTATCCAAATAGACCCCTGCAAGGCGCTCTACGGAACCGGTAGGTGAGGGTGCAGCTGCAGGTGCATTGACAGTTGTGGATCCGCAGCCCGCGAGCAGCAAACTCGTGGCGAATACTGAAACGATGATGCCGCGCGAAGGCTTCATTGGCCTTACCTCTCTGCTTGTGTATTCAACGTTGCGTCAGTGCGCGCCTGAAAGCTTTCCGCTCCTACCAACCGAGACAACCGTCTCTTGGGCATTGGCAAGGAACACTCTCGTTGACGATACGAGAGAATTGCTCATTCCCATTGCCGTTGTCCCCCCTAAATGGTGACACCACGTCTCATGGCTCACAAGTAGGCTACAACCGTGATCACCATCCGTACGTCACCAAGGATTCGACGGACGTCGAAGTGGTTTATCGCACCAATCGTTTTCGGACTCCTCCTCTCCGGTTGCTCCAGTGACGGAGGGGCCGCCTCTGACATCTCGGCCACGCAGGGTTCCGGTGTCGAACTCACCGTCCCTGCCCTGTGGGCCGGACGCAACACCGACGGAACCATGGTCGGGGGACTCGAACTCGCGCAGGTGCGGGTTGGCACCGAGGGTGAGCCCGGATTCAGTATGGATCTCACCGATATCGAGGCCCGCGGGGCGGGACCGAGTTGGCTAGCGGCCAGCACGTCGGCTGCCGCCGTCGCCACGCTCTACAGCGGCGCCGACCCCGGGGCCGTCGATATTCACTTCACCATCACCGGCCCGATCGATGGCCCTTCTGCTGGCGGGATCCTAACCGTCGGATTGCTTGCAGCACTGCGCAATGTGCCGCTGCTCGCGAATGTCACCATGACCGGCACGATCTCCCCCGATGGGTCAATCGGGCCGATCAGTGGAACGGCGACGAAGATCGAATCGGCCGCCGCCGCCGGCTACACGACGATCCTCCTCCCCGTCCGCAACATGATGTCAACGACGACTCGCAATGGACCAGAGGAGGATATGGTCGCGTTTGGCGCCGCAATGGGGGTCACTGTCCGGCCGGTCCTGAACATCACCGAGGCCTTCGAGGCCTTCACCGGAACCTCCTTTGTCCCCCCGGCAACCACCCCCTACTCCATCGCATCAGCAGTAGCCACCGAAGGTGCTGGCACCGCCGGCGCACTCATCGCACGGATCGATGACGAGATCGACAGTGCCCCGCTGCCCGCCAACCAACGCTCGGCCATCGCCAGCCAGGCCGATCTCGCTCGAACTGCGCTCCTTCAGGGGGATGCAGCGACCGCGTACGGTCTCGCAGCAGATGCCTACCAACGGTTGGCCAAGGGCTTAGGTGAATCGCAGGCGCGCACCAACCTCCTCGAGGGCGGCCTTGACTCAGCGAAGTCCGTGCTGCTCGCCAGCATCGACCGAACACTTGCCCAGGCCGAAGCCCTCATCGTCACATCGTCGGATGTCTCCGGCCTCGGGCTCGATCAGCAGTTGAGCATGCCACCCGCCCTGGGTTGGGTTACCTATGCCGAGGCCGTGCTCAAAGCGCTCAAGAATTCCGTAGGCGGCGGCTTCGATGAGGTCGAGTTGATCTCAGCAGCCCGAGTGGTCGCAGAACAACAGGCTGCCATTGACGTATTCTTCCCCGATGCCGTCGCCGTTGTGCGCGCCATGCCTCGCGAGTCCGGCTCAGGCGGTAAAGAAGCCTTGGCATTCATCTCCGGCTACACGAACTTCCTGGTGCGCGCCGGCGCGGCGAACGAGGCGTACCTCGCGACCGTCCTCGGTGAGTCCGGAGCCGCATCGGATCCGCAAAACGCCCTCCCTGGCGACCTCTCGCTCATCACCAACCAGCTGTCCCTCGAGACAGCACTCATCCCCGAGGATCAGCAGACAGCCGACCTGGAAATCGCTCAGTCGGCACGCGCCATCACCTACTTCGTCGTCAGTTCAACCGCGGTTTCGTCCCTGCAGTCCCTCGGCCTTTTCGGGGGCATCGGCATCGGCTCAGACACCATCGAGGCTGGCGATCGGGTCGCCCTCTCCTCGTCGATCAACTCCGGGCAGAAGACCGTTGACGAATTCGCCGCCCGCCTGCAGGAGGTGGGCGTCGACGCAGGCTATGCCGTCTGGTCGGCCTCGTGGGGAGCAGCCGGCGCAGAGGCCCTCGCCAACGGCGAGCGAAGCACGAGTGCCGCGGTTCAGGCGCTCAACGAAATCTGGTACGACACCATCAATGTCTTCATGCTCAACGCCGCACACACCCACAGATGACTCGTGTCGCTGACGCGTCTGCGCCCCCACGTCAGTCGAATGTCCTTGAAGTCGGTGCAAATACTGCCCTGAATGTCGCGGCAATCGCCACGTTCGTCCCCTGCTTCTACCTGCTCTGGCTGGGCCGAGGCGTCCGCGACTGGCGGGAATGGGCGATCTATGCAGTAGCCCTAGGCCTTTGGTGCATCGCCCTGGTGCCGGCGGTGCGCCGGTTTCGAGCGGCCATATCAACATGTGCAGCCGCGCTCATCCTCGCCTCGCCACTGATCATCGCCCCGCTCGGCGGCCCGGGCTGGGTCATCATCGGTGTGGCCTCATTTGCCATCATCGTGGGTGCCATCTTCAACTTCTCCACACGCGTAGCCCTCAGCGTCCTGATCTGCGTCACCGCACTCGACGCATCCGTCAGGTATTCCGCGCCTCCCGCCGCAGCATTCGTTGACACATCTCCCATGCATGGGCTCATGGGCCCACTCCTGCTCCTTCTCAGCGGATCCGGACTGATCCTGGCCCAACGCGTCTGGGTTCGATTCATCCAAGATGGGGACCGGCTCATCGCAAACTTGCGGGCCTCCGAGGAACGTGAACGCGGAGAGCGGCGAGTATTCGCCGCCCAGACTGCCATTGAGCGACGAATCCACGAGACAGTCCTCAATACCCTCGCCGGAATTTCCATGGGTATTCCCGCCTCAAGTGCTGCGGTCGCACGGCAGATCTGTCAACGGGATCTTGACGGCATCGGCGCCGGATCGACCTACGCTCATAACACGAGCGCACGTGCCGTTATCTCATCCGCGTTGGCGTCCGATGGTGCATCTCGGGTCACCTGTGCGGTCACGATGCATGCGGACCCAGTCCTACCTGCATACATCGCCAACACTGTTCGCGACGCAGTTGTTGAGGCGCTTCGTAACGTCGATCGTCACTCGGGACAGACCACCGCCAGCATCGACGTCGACTGTCTGGACTCAATGACGATCCGAATCCACGACTCCGGTTCGGGGTTTGCCCGGGATGCTGCCGAGAGCTTCGGGATCCGCGAGGGCATGAGGTCCGGTTTAACCTTTGTCGGCGGCACGGTATCCGTTGAGACAAGCGCAACCCATGGCACGACAGTAACGCTCACCCTGCCGATATCGGCTCTCAGCACGATCAGCACTCATTCCAACGAGGTGCCCCTTCGCGTCGGGCTGATCGACGGTTCGCTCACGAGCAGAATCGGAATGCTCGGCACGATCATCTTCCTCCTCGTGGCGAGTTGGGTGATCGCCGAGCCACTCCCCACCCCGCAGGTGGTCCTGCTCTTCATCGTGACGTATGTCCTCATCAACATTGCTTTGTGCTTCGGATGGAACACGCGGGCCAGAATCCCCTTGACCATCGCAGGCATCTGCCTCGGCTTGGGCGTCTTTGTCCATGTCGCGACCTCAGCGCCAGACTGTTCCGATGTCTCCAGCGTCTCGTTGCTGATGTACGGCGTCAGTGGTGGTGGAACCCTGCTGCTCCTTAACGCCAGCCGGCATCGCGCGATCCAACTCGGCACCGTCGCGGCCTTTTCCCTGGTGGGCCTAGCCCTCGCACTCGCCATGCCAGCGAGTTGCCGGGTAGAGCCGCTTGTGGCCGCCTTTACCGTGTGCTGCTACATGGTCAGTGTCGCCTATGTGATCGTGTGGATCGATCGCAACTTCGTTGTTCAACAGCAGCGCACGGCAGCGATCTGGGAGCGCATTCTCGACGAACGGGTTGAACGTGATCTGCAGGTTGCCACCCGCATGAGCTGGGACCTCCTGACGACGTCAACCCGCGACCTCCTGCAGGGGGTCGCGGGTGGGACACTGGCCGTCGACGACCCGTGGGTTCGCGCAACCGCGGCCACCGAGGCAACAATGATCCGCAATCGGCTGGGCTTGATCTCATCCCCTAGAACAGGTCACGAAACTCCGTTCACGATGCTCCTGACCCGGCTCACCGATGTAGCTGCCAGATTGGGCACGACGATCGACGGTGATGAGGTCGAGCCGCTCACTCGCCTCGACGCGTACCCCGCTGAGCTCGTCGACTTCATTGAAGGACTGATCGCCCAGTGCGCAGGATCCGAGCAGTCATCACTGGAACCCGTTGGTATCCGGGCTCTTGTCGACACGAATGTGGACGAGCTGATCATCAGCCTCCCCGCGACCGGCTTCGTCATCAGCGAATCCATGATCCAGGATTGCCTGATCGAAGTTCTGGCGGCCGGCGAAGGTGATGCACGAACGCTCGTGAGCATTCGCCGACCGCTCGCCTAGGATTCTGGGATGCGACGCATCGTACTTCGTCGGCACAGGCTTTGCCAGTGATGTCACGGCCTACTACGACTCAGGCACGGCCTTACGGCAGCAGGCGGAGGTCGCGACTGCCGCATTCGACTGGGTGAAAATGTGGGGAGACGAGACGCTCCTGAGCAATTACGAGTTCTACAAGGGCACTGACTTCATGTCCGATCAGGACGGCTGGAACGCGGTCAACGAGGCCTGCAAGATCACACCCATCCTTCCCGTGCGCAGGCTCTACACCCGCTTGAGAACGTCAGGCATCCGAGTCGTCATCATGACCGGACGCTCCTCCGAAGCGACCCGACCTTGGACGCAAGGGTGTCTTGACCAGCACGGAATCACCGGGTGGGACAAAGTCATCGCGCATGGGCCAGACGAGACGGGGCTCAGCGCTGACGACTACAAGTCAGGTGAGCGACATGTCGTCAGGAAGCCTCAGGGCCAGCTTCCTTCTGCCGAATGCCATGTACTCTATCCCCTGACAGGCCGTCTGGCAGCTGTCTAGCCAGCCCGTCACTTGCCGTGGGGAACTCGGCTATTCCTTGCGCATCTCAGCCACCTCCGGCGCCGGTTGATTCGATTCTAGGGAGTTGCACAGATGAAGTCAGTCGTTGCTGGTTCGACAATCCTTGTCGGGATCTTCTCGGTGGCACTCGTGGCAGGGCCGATGCCCACAGCCGGGGCACAGGAACCAGATCAGTCTGAGCCCAGAAGCGCGCAGGTGCTTCAGCCAGCGGCGCCAACTGCCGGTGCGGCCTGCAAGAAGCAGGGCGCCATTGCAGGCGCGTTCACATGCAAAAAGATCAAGGGCAAGCTGGTGTGGGTCGCGGCGGCAACCGTTTCACTTCAAGATCCCCTCTGCTCAGCCAGCACGTACACCAGTCAGGTGAGCAATGTCAGCTGCTCCGGTACCTCGATCACATTCAAGTCCAACGGCCTCCCGGGCAGCGCCTTCACCACGATGGTCGGGATCACCGCCACCAATCAGCAGTACCCGCGCCCGCACGACTACTCCTTCACCTTCCCACGAACGCCTGCTGCCGCAGCCGCACCAACCGTGCCTGGCTCCGGGGCAATCGGCGTTGCGGTGAACGGCGTGCCGCTGTTCAGCCCTTGGACTCAGGGTGCGATTCTTCAGCACACGCTCGACATGGGAGAACTCGACACCTGCGGCGGGCATGCCGGGCGCGGTGACGACTACCACTATCACATTGCACCCAAGTGCCTCATCGACTCACTCGGTGCCTCGAAGGTCGAAACCCAGAAGTTGCCGATCGGTATCGCGAATGATGGCAACCCCATCCGGGCACTGGGCTGGTTCCAGGCATCAGCCAGCGTCGAGTCTCAACTCGACAAGTGTCGTGGCATGCGTGACGCGTCGGGCCGATACTCCTACAACGTCCAGACCACAGCGAAGTGGGACATCCTGAACTGCCTCACGAACCAGGTCGTCAACACTTCACGTGACAACTGGACGGGCCGGTTCGACAGTCAGGGCAATCCGATCGTCGGCGCCAAGGTTGCCCTCACGATCACCACATCCTCAACCGTCGATGCATCCGGGGTGAAGTGCTACGTCATGCAGGGTGACCTGCGCAACCAGCAGGTGATCCAGACCGACCAGTCCGTCAAGTCGACCTCCGGATCCACGGCCATCTTCTACTGTGATCCGGCCTGCTACGCGGAGTTCTTTGAGCCCACGACGCGCTTCCCTGGTGGGTCGGTCTACTACGAGTTGGTGACCACCCGGTGCCCCAGCGGATTCAACCCCCAATCCCTCCCGCTGCTGTCCGGCTACGCAGGACCGAACCTCGGCAAGATGGCCGCAAAGGGGTAGGTGGGCCGCGCCGTATCTCGTCGAACCTTGCCGCCCATCGACGCCCCCAATGAAGACTGCCTAACGCATTCGAGATGACCCTCGACCCCTCGCCCAATCAACGGGTTGTCCTCGGGCAGTTCCGGTCATCTCAAGTTTCGATCTCGGGACGTGGACGTGCCCGGTGGACGGGCTTCCGGTCGACACGGACCTGAAAACGGTTCAAGGCGAACCCGAGCCCTCAGGTCACGGCACGAATGGTCAGCAGCCACCAAGACTGCACACCCCCGCAGCCATGAGGATGAAATAGACCTGCGCGGCGACGACAAGGGCAATGACAACGACCGCTATCACCTGTGACGCCACCGCCTTCCACGCATCCGCGGCTACGATCTCAGTTGACCCGATGGCACTGCGCGCTCTCTTACCTGTGACGAGGGCCGTGACGGGTAGGGCAAGGGCAAGGGCAGCGATCAACACGACAGCAACGACGGCAGTCACCTTCACCCATAACGGGTTTGCTGGCTCGTAGGTGACCATGTCGGCAAAAAGCAGAGCCACAATCTCAATCCAGACCAAGAACGGGCTTACCACAACGCTGATCAAGGCCAGCAGCAGCGCCTTGGTCGAGATCGCCATCCTTCCCACCCACTTCCGTCAGCGCCTCCGAAGAGGAATGTTGGCAAATTACCACATGCGAAAGGCTCCTCCGCCTCCACCAACATAAGTGCTGCGGTGAGGGCTTCGGGCGGATTTCCAAGCTCAGGCAAATGCCCGCACCGACAAATGTGGCGACATCGATGGCTGGCCTGATGCCATCGCCCCATCACCACGACATGTGAAGGAGCTGTCGACCCGCTTGGCTATCTCGCCAGGGAGTCCGTCATGATCGCCATGGCCGCGCTGATCGTCCTTCTCCTGTCTTTCTGCTTCGTGCTCATGGGCACCTCGCCACGAGGGCATTGCCAGAGGTCATCATCACTGACCCCCGTGGGATACCTTCCTCGAGCCATACTCGAGGACGAAGTACCCATACCTGTCGAGGCCGTCGTGGCGGTCTGCTACCGCGAGGTGTCCGGTCGCGTTGTGAGCTGAGGTTCCCTGTCACAGCGGGACGTTGACAGGCTCCGCACGCCGTAGGGAACCGTTGGCGGCGCGAGCCAATGAACGATCCAGCACCCCCACCCGTCGCCAGACGCATGATCGGAGTATGGCCTTTGGCGCAGTTCTCTCACTCGTCGTGGAAGATGTAGTCGTTGAGAATCTGACGGCCCCACATCCAGGCCCGCTCGACCTTCGTCAGCCCAACCTGGTCGGCCACCTCTACCCACTCCGCGCGAATCGTGGCCAACGTCGCATCAACAATGTCCTGCGCCTGGTCACGGGTCAGGTGGCAGGTGGCGTGCGCACGCACCGTGCCGGCCAGTTGGCTGCGTCGAAAGCCGTCCGGGCTGATCGCCATCCCCTGGGTGGCAGTGCCACCTGAGCGCACCTGTGGACATAGGTCATACGCCGGCGTCAGTGACAGGTGCTCCCCGTCCCAGAAAGCCGCATGGTTGCGGGCATGGTCGTCGGTGTTCCCGACGCAGATGTTGAAAACGATTCGCGCGAACAACTCGCGCAGTGTCGCATCCGGGTTGATGAATCGGGCACGGATAACGTCCGCCAAGTCGTGGTACGTGGCGTACCGGAACTGCATCGAGTCCATCCCGAGCATCGTCAGCGCGGACACCATCATGCGCCGCTGGCCAATGACGCCGGTACGGTCGAACCGTTCGACGAGCAGCGCGTCGCGGCCGAGCGCCCGAGTGACCTGAGTCCTGGCCACGTCAACGCCGACGCGCGCGGCGAGCGCCATTGCTGGGGCGTGCGCCGCCGATGCAGGTGCCGTGCATGAGGGCGATGTCCATCTCGGGTGACAACGGCTGCCCGGTCTCGATGCGGTCGGCAGCCTCGGCCAGCTCGTCCAAGGTGGCCGAGCCGGTTCCGGGCCGGATACGTCCGGCAACCAAGGGAAGCTCAGGGAAGTACAACGAAACGGCATCCGGGCGTTCGAGATAGGCGCGGCCGTAATTGAACATCACGACGGAGCCGAGTGACTCCAGTCGACCGGCGGGGACGGCTCGCGAACCCGGGCGGGGAGCAGGGACAGTCGGTCGCGGGCCCGCGCCACGAACACCGTTCCAATGGCGACACCCGGCGCTCCTCGCTCCACCGAATGGAGGGTGTCTCGGGAGATACCAGCCCGCTCCGCGAGTTCGGCGGCTGGCATCCGGCGCTCCCGTCGGGCTGTGGCGATCTCCAGGCCCAGCAGTGTGAGGACCTCCGTGACGTGGCGCGATGGAGCCCGGGCCTTCCGCATCACATCTCCTCCATATGACTAATAAAGCCGACTATGCACCTTTACTGGCAGATTTATCACGGCATACGGCTGAGGCACACCCCCTCATAGGACGTCGCCACGTCGTTTCCCGCCACCCCAAATCCACCCGTTTCGGGCACTGGGCTGGTCTGACGCGTCGGGCCGTTAGGGAAGCGCTGATATTCCTAGCCCGCCTCATCCCCTTGGGTCTCGCCTAAGTCAGATGCACCCCGAATCCCGATGAGTTGCGCTCTCAGGAGGATCTCGTCGGGATTCGGGGTGCATCTGGCCGAAACTTCGGCTGGGGAATCGCTGATCTCCAGGGTCGTGCGCATTTCGTGACGTTAAGGGGTCGGTGCATCAGGTGGGGCCATGAGTCGTGCCAAAGAGACTGTGTGCGCCCAACGCTGCCTTCGCCTCCTCCGTCCTCTTCCACATTCGGTAGGGAGCACGATACTTCGGCTTGACCGTTTTGAGGTCAGAGACAGCTTCGCGCATCTTGGGCTTTCGCTCGTCGATACCCTGCATCTCCCTGTCACCGCGGCGAGGCAGCGAGTCTGCCGCCTGACGAGCAGACTCCAGACCCTCTCGCACATCTTTGGGCACATTGCTTGACTTGCTCACCCCACGATTCGTGCCGATCAACTCGCTCGGCGCTTGTCCGTGCGCAGGCACCCTCCATGCGGAGTTCGGGGGGTAACCAACTGGGCGGCGCCACCAACCGCGGTCGATCTCCGCACGTGGTCGTCACCGTCGACATCCGAGGCAAAAACACTCACGGACGTGATTGTGTAATCAAATACCCGGCCGGTCGCCCCATTGCACGTGCCGATGTCCTTGACCTCAACGCGAGCGAGCGAGCAATGACGCGCTAGCCTGCACGCTCATGGGACCAACTGTTGCTTTGCACGCACGTCGACTGGTAGCGATTGGCATCTTGCTCATCGGATTCATTACCTGCGTCACGGTTGCCGATGCGGTCGCGTTGAGCGCGCCAACGAGTACAGCAGTCTCTACCTCAGGCAACGGCGTCGAGCCGAAGGCCGACGAGGTCGTGGTGGGTGCCTACGTCGAGAACATCCAGACCCTTGACCTTGCAACCAACAGTTTCATGGCCGACATCTACGTCTGGATGCGGTGGATGAACCCCGAACTGGCGCCGTATGAGTCACTCGAAGTCATGAATCCATACGAGATGTGGGCGCTCACCGCTGTCCCGTTGACGACGGAGCCGGTACCCCAGCCCGATGGTTCGCTCTACTACGCGATTCGGTATCAGGGTGCGTTCAACACCACCTTCGACCTTTCAAAATTCCCCTTCGGCGAGCAGACGCTGCGGATTCAACTGGAGGATCAACGCCTCGAAGCCGACCAACTGAGTTATGTACTCGACGGCAACGCCATCGCAATCGATCCCCAGGTCACCCTGCCGGGGTATGACATCGACGAGCCGACCATCGCGGTGGACGACGTCCGGTACTTCTCCAACTTCGGCGACCTCAACAGCAGGGCAAATGACGTCTACTCGCGGGTGACCATCACTATCCCGGTCACGCATCCCTTTCTTGCTACGTCGGTCAAAGTGCTGCTGCCACTCATCCTCGTCGTCGCTACCGCGAGCCTCATCTTCCATGTTCCGCCGGGCCTCATCGAAGCCCGCATCGGCCTCGGAATCACCGCGCTGCTGACCCTCGTCGCCATGCAGTGGAGCGCCCTGTCGAATCTGCCGGACGGTGGCTACCTTGTCATGCTCGATGTGCTCTACATTGCCTCGTTCATGTTCGTCCTCACCACGCTCATCCAGACATTGGCGACATCCTGGAAGGCGAGGGAGGGTGACGAGGCAGGGGCCATTCGCTTGGACGAGCGAATGATGGTGATCGACCTAGCGGTCTTCGTGGCCGTGTCGGCGATCATCATGTGGTTGTTCCTGAGGTAGCCGCCACCTCGCCCCAGGCTAGCCTCGTAAGGTTGTCAGCCCTTGACGATGTAACTCGGCGAGCGAAGCGAGAGCACGAGCGCAACGATCCAGCCGATCAGGGTCCAGCCCAGCAGTAGGTTGAGCCAGAAGACACCCCAGTGCGGGACATCGCGAACTGCAGCAAGCGCCCACGGCAGCATGTAGCCGACGGTGATGATCGCAACGATCACGGCGACGATCTTCGTGGTGGTCCAGGACCGGCTCTCCGGTTCCAACATGGTCATGGCGACCCCTCTCTTCAAAGACGAGGGTACTACTTCGGAAGGAGGGTGATGACGACCTTGTAGGTCTTGCCATCCTCGAGCAAGGTCAAGCGCTCGGATCCGCGGGCACCGACATACTTTCCGGTACCGCCAACGACCGCATAGGAGTCCGTCCAGCCTGGCTGGGGCAGGGTGCCGATTGCGAGCTTCGTCATCCCCGCGATGAAGAGCCAGCCACCTGGAAGTGCGTTTTCGATATCAACTCGGCGTATGTCCGTCTTCGCCTCAGGGTTGTAGGCCACAATTTCTGCCTGCGAGTAGGCCACCCCGATAATGGGGCCCTTCAAGGTGAACGAGAGGGCCAACTCGCGGTGCACCAGATCACTGTTATCTGGGCCTGGTGCATTGTTCTCGATGCGCGCGATTCCACGATTCTCGGCGTAGAGGACGAGCGTCGTTGCAGCCTTGCCATTGGCCGAAGGCGCCGCATTCGCCGCGGGGGCAGTGAGCACGGCAGCAGGGCCAGCGAGCATGGAGACCGCGATAGCGGACGCGAAGAAGCGGAGGGAGTTTGTGTTTGAATGCAATAACGAATACTAACACACAATGGACAGATTCACCCGCTGAAAGGATCCGTTCCGTTCATGACCATGTCCACCCGGCATCAGGCCTGATGCAGCAGACTTCATCCATGGCTGATGACGACATCGAACGACTCCTCCGCGAGGTGGCCGGGGTCACTGGATCCGGCACACCCGCGCCGCCCCCCACGAGCGCCTCACCGCCAGCCCGAATGGGATCCATCAGGGGACGAGTCGTCTTCGCGATCGGCGCCGGAGTGGTGATGGGGGTCGGCGGCTGGTTCGTCGGACTGATCCTGCCCTTCCTCGGCGCCGGATCAATGGGTACCGGCGCCGCGCTTGGCTCCTTTGTCACGGCACTTGTCGCTGGGGCGCCGCGTTGGCTCGGCCGATGGCAATAGCAGGGCTGCTCAGGTCCTGTGGCGTGATTGCCGCCACCCTCCTCGCAGTGACGATGCAGGGCGGCAGCCCGGTGAGCGCAGCTGACGTCAACGGTGTGGCGCGCATGCACGCGTGCACACCGCCCTCCTCGAACTTCGTCTCGCTTGAGGTCGCACCCGAGGTCACGGGCGCCATCCCCATCAGTGCCGGGATGCATCGTCTCTGGGATCTTGGTGTCACCTGGAAGGACGTCAACCCCGCCGCTGGCACGTTCACCTGGACAGCACTCGATGCGCAGGTCGCGAAGGCCGAAGCCGCCGGGGCGAAGCCCCTCCTCGTGCTCGGCATGACACCGCAGTGGGCCGCCGCGAACCCCAGCGCCGGCGACCCTCGCTGGGGCGCAGGTACCGCGAGTCCACCCCGCGACATCAATGATTGGAGGGCCTATGTGACGGCGGTCGTCGACCGATACGGGTCGCGCATCGCGGCGTACGAGTTGTGGAACGAGGCGAACCTTGCCACCTTCTGGACGGGGACAGCCGATCAGATGGCCGACCTCACCGCAGCCGCCTACCCGATCATCAAGGCAAAGCAGCCAGATGCGATCGTCCTCCTCCCCTCGGTCACCCTGCGATTGCGCGCATCCATGCGCAGATTCGTTGGACCCTTCCTCGCCGCCCTCGGCACCCGCGGGTTCCCGTTCGATGGCTTCGCCATCCACAGTTATCCGGCTGGAAACCTCGGCCCTCAGGATCGCGTCAATGACATCGTCTATTGGCAGAGCACCGTCGTGAACCAACTCGGAGCCGACTCACCCATCCTCGATCGATTCATCTTCGACACCGAGGTCAATTACGGTCTCGCCGGGCCCGGCGCCACACCGGGCCGTTCATACTCCGACGCTGAGGGCGCCAGCCTCATCAAGCAGACATACCTTGACTCCCAAAGCCTGGGCATTGACGCCACCTTCTGGTACCTCTACACGGCTACCTCGTACAGCCTGCTCGGCGTTCAACTCTGGTCCGGCACGCCTGATTCGCTCGCAGCCTGGGCCGCCATGCGTCGCGCCTTCTCCCCCGGGACCTCCTGCCCCGCT
>CAMAWO010000089.1 GCA_945861925.1 Bifidobacterium breve
CGGATGGTTCCTCGCGGGACTCATGGGCCAGCGGACGATCGAGGAGGAGCGGGGCAGTGGGTGGCGTGCCGGGGTCTGGAGCCCAGATGCCCACGGCACGGTCTCCTTCCCGTTCCCGCTCCTCGCCTCGCATTCGACCTCGAGAGCTGCCCTCCCCGCGGGGATTATGGAGAGCCTTGCGGTAGCGCTTGTCGAGGTGAGCGTCGCCGGCAGCCTTGGCCCACTGCTGGCCTATCACCGGCTCATGGACCTTGGGTCCGAGCAAGGGATGAATAGCCATCTGGCCTCTTGGATCAGGTCAGGAAGCCAAGTGGACCCGGGGGCGCCGATGCCCGACCCGAACGTTGCGGGTTCGGCTGAGGGCACGATCGACGAACGGCGGGCAGCCGCGGTATCCACTCTGACGAAGACCCGTGATGCCTACGAGGAACTGTTTGCCGAAGAGGAGCGGCGGGGCGACCCGTCCTCGGCTAGGCCCTCATGGGAGCTGCGCGACCAGATCAGGGAAGCGCTCATCGACCTGGCGGCCCTCGCGGAGTCCATTGAGAGGCATGACGAATGCGTTCTCTAGCACTGCCAAACCCATACTCACGTCCCACACGAGCAAAAGTTGGCGGCCGTGAGTCTCCTCCACGTTCGCAGAATGACGTCACTCGCCTGCGCAGTTCTAAAGAAAGTGGCCAGCGTGGGAATGTGATGATCGGTTCATGGGTTTGATCGCCAGGATTGATGTTCATCAGGTTCGCTCATTGATGTGCATAGAGCAGGAAGTGGGCTAAGCGATGCCTATTGTGACGCAACCATGTCAGGACACGAATGCCATGGCCGATGCTTGCCACCGAGCGCTGGATATTGACAGGCTCTATGCCGCTGAGCTTGGACACCAGGCGGTGAAGGCTGCCCACGCGGGCCATTACATCCTCGATGACGGGAGGAAGGTGGATTGGTCGGCGCAAGTCGAGCGAGCTATCTCCAGCAAGGTCAGTATTCCGCCGGAGGCCTCCCTTCCAATCCGGGATGCTCCACGCTTTCCTTTGACACGTGTCACGGTTGCCAACGACACGACACTCAACGCTGCGCGAGCCCTTGTGAGTGGTGGAGCTCGGCCCCTTGTCCTCAACATGGCGAACGGTGTGATGGCGGGAGGCGGGTTTCTCAGTGGATCGATAGCGCAAGAGGAGTCGCTGTGTCGAAGCAGCGCCTTGTACGCCACCTTGGACGGTGATCCGATGTATGAGGCGCACCGTGATCGCGAGGATTACGAGTCGAGCGACTGGATGATCCTGTCTCCTGATGTGCCGGTGTTCCGGACGGATGCTGGGCTTGTGCTGAGTGAGCCGTGGATCTGCAGTTTCATGAGTTGCGCGGCGCCGGTGCAACCCCGGGTCGGACAGCCGAGATCCTCGATCCTGATGGCCAGCCGGATCGACCGATTGCTGAGCGCCGCGCGGAGCTATGGCTTCGACACCTTGGTCCTTGGCGCTTGGGGTTGTGGCGCTTTCGGAAATGATCCGGTGCAGACGGCGGCGGACTTTCGCTTTCTTCTGGATGACAGGCATGATGCTGAGTTCCGGGATGTGGTGTTCGCAATTTCCGATTGGTCCCCTGAACGCCGTTTTCTTGGCCCATTCAGGTCCGAATTCGCTACCTGACGCTGATCTCTTGGGTGAGGTGGACACCCTGAACTTGCAACCCTCAGATCGGCCTGACGGATCTGTCGCGATTGAGTGCTAGCCAAGTTGCAGTTTCGCGGAGGGCTTCACGGCCCACCATCTCGACGATCGCTTGCGTTCGCATGTGTGCCGGACCCCCCGTACGTTGGCGAGCAAGGTCGAGAAGTCCTTGGCGGTACGTTGCAGAGGCTGCGCAGTATTGCCGGTCGATCTCGTTCAAGGCGAGAAGGTGGCGATACGCGGCCGCGGCGGCGGCCGTCGCGAGGCCGAGCTCCCATGCTGCCTGTCCTGCTGCGGTGAGGGGGGCGGCGATGCTCGTCCCGATGATGAATCGGACGGCGTCCGGGACTACGCCGAGAATGGCGACGATGAGCCCCGCCAAGATGAGCGAGTTGTAACGCCTTGATTTCGCGCGGTTGCGCTTGATCGCGCCCGCCGAGCCCTGCGATCCCTCGAAGTAGTCAACCTGCCCCTGCATCCATGCGTGGGCGCTCTCAGCCGGGTCGGATGCTGCCGCTGCGTCGGTATGGTCCAGCAGCCAGGCGGCTCGAAGTGCTCGCCGGATCCACCCGACGTCGGGCTGCCCTTGCAGGAACGAGTCGGATGGGCAGGCGCCGACGCCTGCCGCGAGCCAGGCTGACTGCACCCGTGCACCCTCGGCGAGGGCCCTCGACTGCTGGAACCTGTCCTTCGCCCCGGCTCGGGACAGTGTGATCCACAGGACCGCCGTGATCGTCAGTGCGACGACTGCGGGTGCGAAGACCCAGCGCTGGGCGAAGCTCTGCTCGCCGTGGACGAGCATCAGCGTGGCGATGCCAGCGAGGAGCACTCCTGCTGCGCGCCGCCGGTATCGGCCCTGATTGAAGCTGGCATCGAGGTCAGCCGTTGCCATGATCGATTCGGTGATCCCACGGGTGGGGCCTTCGGTCGACTCTTCGGCCCGAATTCGCTCATTCAGGTATTCGATTCGCTCCGCAAAGCGGTCCGGAGTTGCACCAGCGAACGGCGTGCGCTGCCAGTCGTCGCGGACGACCCACGGGATGCTGGTGCCGCCAGTCGCGGGGTCGGGAGGTCCGCCATCCAAGCCATGGCTGGCCCGACCTGCCGGCACGTGGATGAGGATCCCGGACTCGGATGGCCAAACCAATATGTCCGCGCCGATATTGGTCAATGGCTCGCCGGACGCCAGTCGGTAGTGGACCGTGTCGGCCGTGCCGCCCCGTAGTGCGGGCGGACGCCCGTCCCACACGGCAATGAGGACGTGAGACTGATCGGAGAGGAAGTTGGCGCACCGTTGGTAAGCGGAATCGCGTGCAAGCTGCGTCCGGGGTGACCGATCTCCGGGTGTGGGAGCCGCCCTATCCATGAGTTCGTCTGCGACCACGACGCGCGCGCACCGGCTGGCCAGGTGCCGAAATACTGCGAGTTCCTCCGAGCCGGAGAAGTCCGACTCGTATTCGTCCGCAGAAAAGGGAAGGACCGCGAGAATCCTGACGTTGTCGAGGCCATCGCAGGCGTCCACGGCGAGCTGGTCAGCACCCAAGGCCAGGGAGGTGAGGACGAGGATTGGTGTGACGGGGTAGTGCTCCCGGTAGGAGACGATCACATCCCGGATCTGCTCGGTGATCCGAGCCACCTCCGCCGGCAGCAGGTCTCGGTGGCCGATTACCCCAAGGGTCAGCGGTACCAGGCCCGGCGCCGCCGTGCCGGATGCCCGGCCGTCACGCTGCACTCAGCGTCCTCTCGACCTTCTCCGCGAGGTCGTGCTCCGTGTGGAACAGGCTGCAGGAATGGCTCTTGAGAACGGTCGCGCGGAAGGAGTTGAGCTTCTCCAGACTGGTGGGATCCCTCTCGACCATTGATCCGGTGATCGGCGCGTCCTCGTCCATGACGAAGACACGGATGTCCTTGTCGCTGGCGATTGCCTGACGGTACTCAAGTTCGGTCATCGACAGTCCCGTCACGTCATCGACGTGGCCGTAGCGCATCCCCAGGATGCCGAGATAGACCTCGCTCTCGAGCACCTTGCGCTGGATCATCGTTGCGGGCGGCGTTCCTTCTGCAGCGAAGTCCTCCATCCCGATGAACTTCAGCTGAAGTCGGTCGATGACCGATCGGACGGCCGCCCGGTGCTTCTCGAGGTCGCGGCTGGTCGAACTCACGAACACGGAGTTACGGTCGCCGGCAGCAGTTGTGCCCTGACGAGCGAGTTCCTGCTCATATACCGAGCGGAGCCGGTTGATCTCGTCGAGCGTCCGGTTCAATCGCTCGCTCACCCCTTCCTCGAGATCCCCGCTCCCCGTCACCGAGCCGAGAATCTCTGATTCGAGGGCGTTCCTCCGGTGATCGAGTTGACGAAGCATGGAGTAGATCTGCTCCTGTCGGCCGGAGGGGCTTTGCTCGCGGCCCTGACTGCTTGGAGCATGCTGACTCAGGTTACGGACGGTTGAACCGTCGCCCTCAGGGAAGGCATCGAGGCCGAACTTGGTCAGCGCCGACGCCTCGAAGCGTTCGAGGAATGTCTCGACCCCCGACCCTCCGAAGCGGTCGAGAAGGAAGAGCTCGACTTCGAACGTCTCCGGGTTGTCGAGGAGGGAGTCGAGCAGTGCGAAGCCCATCTCGGTAGCGACGACCTCGTAGGGGATGCCGGCGACCCCTGCGCCGATGGCAGGAAAGGCAACCGAGGAGCATCCGAGTTCCGGGAGCAAGCGCATCACCCGCTGCGTGGCCTGACGCACGACGGCTCCGGGCGGTAGTTGCTCGGCCTCGCCCCCAGGGCCGATCATAATGGCGTGGAGGACATACCGAGCGGGCAAGCTGCCCGCGCCCGTGACGACGATGTCGCCGGTCGCCCGCGGCGCCATCTTGCGGGCGTCCGACCAGATTGCCTGGCCCCCGGCATTCAGAATTGCCGCGGAGACGCCGCCGCCCATTGAGGAGACGCCGCCGCCCATTGAAAGGAGATAGCCGGCGGAGCTAACGAGTGCCTGCGAACGTGATCGCGTGAGATCGCCCACGTGGATGCGGATTGTCGACGATCCGATCTGATACGTCATCGCGGCCGAGACATCATCCGCTGCCATGCGACCCCCGCAGAGTAACCGGACCTACATCCGTGCAGTCCTCGCACGATGAGGTCCCTGACTGATGTGGCTCACAATAGTCTCCGGCACTGGACGTCCGCAGCCGTGTTGCGAGCATGAATGGCCTGCCGGGCTCGTGGCACGGCTAGAGGCGACATCTGAAATCGGCCTCGCTCGCGGGAATCCCAGTGTTCCTCGCTCGAAACCGCCCTACCATGGGGCAGAGCAACGCTGGAGACCATCCGTTGACAGCGGGCGTCGGGGGGAGATCCATGTTGCAACCAGTACTGCTCGTGGGCGTTGGCGGTTCGGGCGGAAAGACGCTACGCGTGATGCGCCAGACACTCCTTCGAAAGATCAAGCAGGTCGGGTGGACCGGTGATGGCCTCCCTGAGGCTTGGCAGATGCTCTGGATCGACTCAATCTCGGTTCAGAGTGCCGACGGATTCTCGGCTCCGTTGCTGGATGGCGAGGACTACTGCGGCCTGGTGCCACCTGGAGTGACATACCAAGCGTTGAGAGGTTCGCTTACGACGTCGATCCAGCCTTCGGAGCGAATGAGCGCGACAGCCGGCTGGGTGCCAGAGTCGCTTGCCATCAATATCGATAAGTGGGCGTTCATGAGGACTCAAAGCCGGGCAATGGGCAGGGTGATCGCGGCAGCGAAGTTGGCCCGTATCAAAACGGCGTTGAGCAGGCAGCATGCCAAATTGGTGGGCCCAACTGTTGAGGCGCAGTTAGCGGACCTTTCTGGAAAGTTTGGTCAACAGTCGGGCGGAATGAAGCCGCCGATCGCCTTCATTGTTTCGTCGCTCGCCGGTCGCACGGGCTCAGGAATGTTCTTGGACGTGGTGGAGGCGCTGCGGTCGGTGGATCCCGTCTACAACCATCCGGGCGGGATTGTCACGATCCTGTATACCCCCGACGTCTTCACATCGGTGAACCAGACCAAGGGGGTTCCCCCGAATACCTTGGGGGCGCTGGCAGAGGTGCTGACCGGAGTATGGGCCGAGGGCCTGAGCGAAGCCAGCGATGGTCTCTACCGGGGGCAGGGTCTCACGGTGCGGGCGGAAAGTGGGTTCGGTAGCAAGTGCAACTTCCTCGTCGGAGCGAGCACTGCCCATGTGAGTGTGGGTTCGCAGGAGGACGTCTACCGGGCCGTCGGGGAATCGCTATCGGCCCTCGTCGTCGATGACCGCATCCGGGAATACTTCACGTGCTTCTTCCTCAAGAATGTCATGCTCCAGTCGGGGTACGCGGACAGGGTGAGCGACCGCTCGGGTCTAAGAGACCCTCAGAATCCCGCTCAGTCGATGCCGTTTTCGGCGCTGGGGATGGGCCGGGTGAATCTCGGGGCGGACCGTTTCCGGCAGTACGTCTCGTCGGTTGTGGGGAGGGACATTACGGAGGCGCTGCTGTGGCCGGAGTACGCGGTGAAGGACCCGGCGCAGCCGAAGACGGATGAGGAGTTGATCGACGAGCAGGTGGCGTTGGCGTGGGAGTCGTTCCGAAAGTCGTCGGGTCTTGATGAGCGGAACCCGGCGAATCAGGTCGTGGACGCGCTCGTTGACCCCGGGGCGCAGGCGCAGCGTCTTTCACTGTGGGCTCACAGCGGCGAGGCAACTGCGCTTCAGGGGGCCCATGCCATGGGCATGCAGGCGCAGGACTGGTGCCAGCGGTTCATGGGCTACTACAGCAATTTCCTGCCATCGGTCCGTGCGGAGGAGGAGGCGGAGCGGTACGCACTGGCCCAGGCGTGGGCGGGCTCGATCCAGGGCCGGATCGAGGAGCTGCTGGCCCAGTCGTCGCTGCGGTACGGATTCCGGGTGACGATCAAGCTGCTCGAGCTCCTCATCGCCGAGGTCACCTACTCGTGCGATGAACTCAAGGGCGAAGCAGTCGCGCTACGCACGGGCGGTCAGCAGATCGAGTCAAAGATCATGCAGGCCCTCAACGTCGGGCGGAATGTCCTGCCAGTCAATGACGCTGCGATTACGTCGGTGGGGCAGATGATGCAAAGGGGTGCGGAGATCGAGGTGTCTGCGGATCGGCATGAGTTGGCGGCGCGGTTGCTCGATGACGTGCGGACGGGGCTGCTCCTGCCGTTGCTGCAGGGGGTGCAGGGCGGGTACGCCTACCTAACGGAATCGGTGAACGGGTCGCAGATGCTCGATGGGCGGAAGAATCCGTGGCCGATCCAGCCGCGGTATGGCGAGAAGGTGCCGTCGTGGTTGTATCCGGGTGGGACGGAGCGGGTGCTGATCCAGCATGGGGACTACGAGTCGATTCTCGTTACGCAGACCTGCAACTCGCTTCAGGATGAGCATGAGCATGAGCGGGAGGCGTGGCGGCAGGTCCTGCGGACCCGCGTGGCGCTCGGGCAGGCGCTGGGCAGCTGCGAGGTGCTCGGCGTGCCGATCCTGCGGCGAAGGAGCGCATGGACCCCGCGCGATATGCATGCGAGCGCGACCGATAGTGCCGGGCAGCAGGCAAGCATCGAGTTCCCGAAGTCGTTTGAGGACTTCGCTGGGCTGGTTGATGGCTGGCTCGCCGATGTGCGACTGTCTGCGGATCTGGGCAGGTTCATGACCCAAGGCCTGCGGGCGTACGTCGATTCCGGCACCCCGCAGCAGCAGGTCGATCGGCAGGGCGACTTCATCGGGGCGCTGACGGCGGTGTTGAACGTGGCGGCCCCGCTCGTGCGGGTGAAACCATCCGTCGTTGCGGAATTGCACCCGAACCTGAGCCCCGACGGCAGGAATGTGCTTATCTCGACCATTCCATTCACGGCGGGTCATCCGCTGCACGGGCCGATCTTGGAGGTGTTCCGCAACGGAGGACTGCTGACCCCGTGGAACGAGCGGCTATCCGACTCCTGGTTTGCGACGGCGAAGGTTGATGACATCAGCGTGTTCACGATGTCGGGTGAGCCGATGCTGCCGATGGTGTTCGACAACCTCATGATCCCGATCGCCGAGGCCTGGGCCCAGGTGAGTCCGAATCGGGATCAGCGGTATTCCTTCTGGTCCCTGCGTCGGGCCCGCCCCTTGATCGAGTGCATCCCGGTCGGACCGGTGCAGTTGCAGGCGATGTTGCGCGGATGGTTCGTCGGCAGGCTCCTGGGGCAGGTCACTCGGGCGGAGGAGCGCGGCTTGGGCTGGCGGGTGCAGGTCTGGAACTCGGACCCGCCCCACAACGGGCTCCAGCCGTTCCCGTTCCCCCTGCTGTCCGACAGGCCGGTCCCCGGGACCGATCTAGTAGCGGCCGTGCTGCAGTCGCTGCTTATCGCGATGGTCGACGTCCATACGAAGGGGAACCTTAGTCCGCTCGTGCCCTACCACCGGCTCATCGAACTCGGCGAGAACTACGACGCCTACCTCGGCGACTGGATCCATGACGGGACCCTGCCGCCGGGAGCACCGACCCCCGACCCACAACTCGCCGGAACCGCGGACGGGCCTGCCGAGGGCCGTAAAGATGTGATCCGCGGTGCACTGCTGGGGGCGCGAGCAGGCTACGAGGAACTGTTCGACCAGACCACGCGGGACAACAACCCCTTCGCCGCTCCTCTGTCATGGGAACTGCGAGACCAGATCCTCGCGGCCATCGACAGCCTCACCGAAGCAACCAATGCCGTCACCGGTCAAGATTCAAGTCTTTAGGAAGCGGTAGGTCATGACAGGGATGGGTGTCATTGAGCGCAGTCCGGCACCCATCTGATGGCGCATCAAAGTCCGGCTCGAAAAGGGTGCGCCGTCGTGGAGCGGGTCACCGGACCATTCCAGCGAGGTTCACTGGAAGTCGTCGCGGCAAGGTGGGAGATGGTTTCGCGATTGTGTGCACGACTCCGCTATTGGCGCGGTACTATTCGCCACAAGGGGGTAATCAATTGAGTGCGAGAGTTCGACTGCCGTGGTGGCCAGTAGTCGCTGCCGTAGTGCTTGTCGTTGTGTCGCTTCTGCTCGCTGTGCTGATTGTGCCGGCGATCAACACTGACACGATGCTGCCTGAGGCGATCGTCGGCTATGTTTTGACCCCCTTCGCGGTGACCGGTGCGCTGATGCTGGCGAGGCGCAAGGACCTCAAACTTCAGGGAAACCCCGCCTATCTTCGGCTCGACGGGCAGCGGCGCATCCGAATCGTTGGGTTGTTGGTGGGACTCTCGTTCATCCCCGCTGTCCTGCACATCTGGTACATCGCGAGTTACATGGGTTCAAAGTGGTCATAGGTATTTCGCCCGTTCGCCGGGTGCTCATAGGTGTCGTCGGCATTGCCTGCGCCGCGGCGCTCATTGTCTGGCCCGCTGGCCACGCATCGGCGGCGGATACCGACCTGTCCCCCATCGCGAGCAAGACATTCAACGACCTCTCAGCCTGCATGGAGAATCCGACATCTCAACTTAATGTGCTGTACCTACTAGACGCCTCAAGTTCGTTACAAGAAGACACAGACCCGCAGCGATTGCGCGGCAAGATCCTGGCACAGGCCATCGAGCAACTTGGTTCCCTCTCCGCCGAACGAGACGTGTTCTACGCGGTCTCCTCCTTCGATCTCGGCTACAAGGAGCGGAAGGCTTGGTCCCAGCTCACCCCGGACGAGGCAACGCAGGCGGCCACCTGGGCTGAGCAGCAATACGGCTGGTGGGGCGCGGGTCTGGGGACTGACTGGCTGAGCGCGCTCACGGGCGGATTGGCCACGATGAATGCCTCCCCCGATTCGAAGATCGCCTGCAAGCTAATGGTGTGGGTGACCGACGGCGGCATCAACGTCGACGGAAACAAGAACGCCTACGACGTGAATATCGCCGCGATGGAGGAGATCTGCGGTACGAACCCGCTCACCGGCGTGGCCACCGGGGCCCCCGCCGTGGTCGACGCCATCCGCTCGGCTGGGATCCATCTCGTGGCGGTGGCGCTCGCCAGCGATGACTTCCTTAAGACCCTCTCGGGCGACGCACTTGCGGATGAGCAATCCAAGTTCTCTTACCTCGTGCCTGTCAGTGAGGGCTCGGGCGAGGTGTCGAGCGCTGGGCTCACCGAAGGTGCCGGCAGCACCCTGACCTACGGATGTGGTCAGACCCCGGTGCCCGATGGATGGGCTACCGGGGCCTTCGTTCGGGGAGCTTCGCCCATCGCACTTGCCTACCAGTTCAGCGGAATCACGAACCGTATTCGAGGTGGCCAGCCGCTTGGTACCGGCATCGAGGTGCCCGGATCATTCGAGGTCGAACCGGGTATCAACCGGGTGAACATCCAGTTGGCCGGCAGCGCATGGAGCATCACCGGCCCTGACGGGGCAGTAGTTGCCTCCTCAACTATGCCGACCCAGGGTCCCAGCGTGCAGTCGACAACGCAGGGCGAGCTCGTCAACGTCCAGATCGACGAACCTGCGCTACGGCCTGGCATTTGGAAGATCGATGTGACGGGCGCCAAGGCCCCCGCTCAGGTGTTCGTGTACGCACTCCTAAAGGGAGTTGCGACGATCCCGGAGCTGCGGGTGGGCGAGTCCGGGGAGATCGTCGTCGACATTGTCAGTGAAATCACGGGCGAACCCGTGATGCGAGCCGACTACGCTGCCGATCCGATCAGTGTCACGGCTGGCAACCAGGGCGGTGAACCGGTCACCTTGGCCTGCACCGAAGACGTGACTTTGCTCCGCTACACCTGTGCCATAGATCCCTCGTCGGTCGGGACCACCAGCATCAAGGCCAGGCTGGACGTGAACTCCCGGAGCGGCAAGCCGTTGTACCGATTCGCTGGGGCTTTCACCGGGCAGGTGTCACCTCAGGCCTCGTACCCGCAGGTCCTGCCCG
Organism: Bifidobacterium breve; assembly: GCA_945861925.1. Classification (GTDB taxonomy): domain Bacteria; phylum Actinomycetota; class Actinomycetes; order S36-B12; family S36-B12; genus WLND01. The sequence goes on from CAMAWO010000089.1 coordinate 10,569, forward strand.
ATCAGGTGTCCTTGACCCCCCTTGATGGCCGGCGTGGTCACGCGACGGGGGAGATTACGCTTCAGGGTCCGCAGGAGGGCTCCGGACAAATCTGCCTTCCTGCGGTGAGCGAGGTGGTCATCACGTCGGATGTGGTCGATCGGGCATCCACGTATGTCTTCGGCGGCTCGGCTTGGGGTACGTGCATCAGCGTCGGCCAAGGCGAGATGGTTACTGCCGCCTTCGACGTCGGCAATGAGGTGCAGGCGACTGGAACGGTCAGCGGTGCGTTCACCGTCGAGTTGAAGTCATCTGAATCCGATGAGGTGGTCACCCAGCAGGTGACCTTCGACTTCGACTCGATCCGGCAAGGGACACCGCCATGGTGGCTCCTCCTCGGGCTGATTGTGCTTGGATTTGCTATCCCGATCGGCCTGCTCTACTGGCAGGCGCGCAGCGCGAGCAAACTCGTCATGAAGGGCCTGCAAGTGGCCACGGTGGACGTCATCCTTGAGTTCAGCCCGGGCTACGCCTCGGTGTCTCGAGCCAAGCCGGCCGGGGGACAAATCATTACTCTCGAGGACTGGCAGTGGCCATTCTCCTCCGGTAGCGCGCGTTCATTCGCAGCCCCGGGCGAGGTCACCCTGCGAGCGGTCACGCCGAGGAACCCACTGGGATCAATCACGGCCCGAGCGGCAGCGAATCGCGGAACTCGAGTCGTCTCCTGTCAAGGAGGGTCCGATCATGGCGCGTGGGCTCCGATTGGGCTGAACCCCTCCGGGGAGTGGTTCATTTCGGTGAGCAGCAGCAGCCTCGCTGACAAGAGCAGGTCGGCCGTTGAGGCAACCCTCGTGGCCTTCGTGAGCCCGGACTTCGGTGATCTCGGCGGGCAGAGCATGGAAATGAGCGGTGACGTCCAGGCGCGCTTCATGTCGTCAGAGTGGGTTGCAATCCGTGATGCGACGAGCAGTGTCAACATTGATGCAGATCTGCCAGGAGATACGGGCGGAGGCTCTTGGGGCGGGGCAGGCACCCAGCCGCCGACCACAAGCGGACCAATGCCATCTGGCGATAGCTCGGCTGGGTCAACCGGGGCACCGCCGGTCATCAACCCAAAGTCTGCCTGGGACTGATTCGGGAGTAAATCGGCAGCCGTTCAACTGAATGCCATGTACGAAATTCACAGTCGCGAGGGGACACCATGCTTAGACCATTTCTACTCATAGGCGTTGGTGGTTCCGGGGGAAAAACCCTGCGGACCATGCAACAGACACTGCTTCGCCGGATCCGTCAGGCTGGATGGACCGGCGATGGGCTGCCTGAGGGCTGGCAGATGCTCTGGGTTGACTCGGTTTCGGTGCAGAGCGCGGATGGGTTCCCGGCGCCACTCCTCGACGGCGAGGACTATTGCGCTCTTGTCCCGCCGGGCACCGGGTATCAGGCGCTGCGCGGTTCGCTGACCACATCGGTGCAGCCTGCCGAGCGGATGAGCGCGACGGCCGGTTGGGTGGCAGAGACAGTGCCAATCAACGTTGGCGACGGTGCCGGTCAATCACGTGCGATCGGGCGTGTCATTTCTGCCTCGAAACTAGGGAGAATCAAGTCTGCGCTGAATGGTCAGCACGCCAAGTTGTCGGGCCCGACAGTTCAATCCCAGTTGGCTGATCTTTCTGGGAAGCTTGGGCAGCAGCCAGGGGCAATGTCGGGCCCAATAGCTCTCGTGATCTCCTCGGTCGCAGGGGGCTCGGGCGCTGGCATGTTCATGGACGTTGTTGAGGCCCTGAGATCAGTTGATCCGATCTACAATGAACCGGGCAGGATCCTGACGATCTTGTACACGCCAGATGTCTTTGCGTCTGTGGGGCAGACTAAGCAGGTCCCGGCGAATACCTTGGGCGCGATTTCGGAGGTGCTCACCGGTATGTGGGCCGATGGGCTGAGTGACGCCAGCAGCGCCCTCTACAGCGGCCAGGGCTTGACGTCGCGCGCGGAGCATGGGTTTGGTAGCAAGTGCAATTTCCTCGTTGGTGCGAGCAATGCCAATGTCAGTTTGGGCTCTCAGGAGGAGGTCTACCGTGCAGTGGGCGAGTCTCTTTCTGCGCTGGTGTCAGACGATCGGATCCAAGAGAACCTAGTGCTTTTTACGCTGACGAACGTTTTCCTCAAGTCCGGGGACGCGAGCGTCGTTGAAGACCGCTCAGGGCTGAGGGATACCCAAAACACTGCGCAGGCGATGCCGTTCTCGGCATTGGGGATGGGCAGGGTAAATCTGGGGGC
>CAMAWO010000090.1 GCA_945861925.1 Bifidobacterium breve
TCCGCCAACTTGCGCTCCCCCCCCCCACCCAACGCCGCGCCTTCGACCTCCTCGGCACACCACTCCCACTGCAACTAAAGTAGACAGAACAACCACCCCCAAACACCCCAACCCCCCCACAAATCCCTCACGAATCCCCCTACAAACCAGGCCCCAGACGCCGTAACTTCGGACTAGGAGCCGCCGTTGCGTAGCTGACGAGCGACTTTCCTGAGCTGAATGAGGAGGTCATCGAGCACGGTGGGAGAGGAGTTGCGGAGACAGTCGAAGCTAGGTTGGCATTCCCAACCCCCGACACCAGGAGGGCCACGATGACTGCCCACAATCTTGTTCTCACCATTGCGCCCGAGACCTCCGCATGAGTAAACGCTGTTTTTTATAATTAGTATGCACCACTTATTCTTAGTAATGGTTGCATATATTTTTTAAGTGTCAATGTCTTGACATGACTCATGTGAATTGGCGGCAGCGTGCAACCCCTGCATCATGTAGAGGCACCTCTCGAAACCGCGGGGATCGTTACGAATCGAAAACGACCTTTCCGATGAAGGTGCTGATTTGATGCCCTTGTGCAGTCCAGCCCTAGCGGTTTTCTCAAGGTGGTGAATCCCGATGAGTATCCCTTCAGCCGCCGCTTCGCGTACAATCCGCACGCTCGAATATGGCGCTCGTGTTGATGGCGAGCGACTGCAGACAATTGGAGGCTTCGGTGGCGCAAGCCCGGGTCTTGCGCAATGACGCGCTGATCCTCGACGCCGCCCTGGACGCAGCATCCCAGGACGGCTGGCCCGGCCTTGCCCTGACCGCGGTCGCACGTCGCACCGGGTTGTCGCTGCGGCCCGTCGCGAACCGCTTTGCAGACCGCTCCGAGCTTGCAGCGGCGGTCTGGCGCGAGCGCGCGGCCCCCGTCCTCCTCACTGCCCTCGAGCACGCCCTCTCCACTGCCGGGCTCATCCCCGGCGAAGCGTCGGCAGCCGGCTTCCGGACGGCAATGCAACACCTCGCCCGGCCAGACAAAGCCCTGCTGGCGGCGATCGAACTCCTCGTCATGTCGGGTTTCGACCCGATCCTCGCCGCAGAGGTCCAGCAAGGAGTCGCCGCAGAGGTGCTCGGCTGGTGCACCCCGCAGCGCGGAAGGCCGACCCGTGCGCAGGCGGCCCGGCGCGCCTATCTGCTCATCGTGGCCCTCGGTCTCGTCGCCGTCGCACGCCGGCCGGGCTCGGAGCAGGTCAACCTCACCGAAGAACTCGACACCCTGTTCATGGCGCTGCAGGCCGACGCGAGCCCGCAGCCCCTACCGAAGGCCTACCCCCAGCACCTCGCGGATGACATCCCTTTCAACACCGGCGACCCCATCCACGACGCACTCCTCACCTCGGTGCTGCGACTCGTTGGCACGTCTGGTTACGACGGAGCGACCACCGCCCGCATCGCCCGCGGCGCGAAGGTCGCCGAGGCCAACATCTTCCTGCGCCACGCCTCCAAGCTCGACCTGTTCATCGACGCATCGGCACGCCAGCACGCACTCGGATTCCCCGCGAACGCCGAGTTCCAGCAGCGCCTGGAGGAGCAGCACGGCGCAGGCATCACCGAGGCCGTGATGATCCGCGAGATCCTGCGCCCGGAGTTCAGCCACCAGCGCGCCGTCTACGGCGAGGAACTGCGGGTCTCGTGGCATAACGACGAGCTCCTGCGCAAGCAGGAGGAGCAATTCCAGTCGTTCGTCGAGCAGCAGTCGGCCGCGAATCCCGACTGGCCCTCAACGCTTTCGGCCGCGCGGGTGCATGTCGGCCTCGCTACCGGCTACGGAATCGGCCTCCTCGGCATCCTCGCCCCCGAGGCCGGGAGCCTGCCGTTCGACGTCGTCACCATCCCGCTCCTCGACTCGTAGCGCACCAAGGGGTCAGCGAGGTTCAGCCTTCGAGCAGCACGCCCGGGTTCATGAGTCCTGCTGGGTCGAGCGCCGATTTGATCGCTCGCATTGCCGCAATTTCAGACGCCGACCGGCACAGGTGGAGCTCGCCGGCCTTGGCCCGACCGACCCCGTGCTCGGCCGAGATCGAACCGCCGTAGCCGGCGACGCAGGCGAGGATCGCATGATCGACCCTCGTGTCGTCGGCGGCTGGGCCGGCGATTTCGACGTGGATATTGCCGTCGGCGAGATGACCGAACACCCCGAAGGTTGTGACGTCATCGAAACCATCGACGACCGATCGGAGTTCGTCGGCGCACTGGGCCAGTGACGCGAGTGGCACTGAGACGTCCAGCTTGTGGACGATGCCAAGGGATGAGAACGCCTCGGACTGTCGCTCGCGGTACTCCCAGAGCCGGGCCCGTTCGGCCGCATCGAGCGCGACCACGGCGTCGGCGTCGTCATCGAGCAGTGCCTCGAATCCTGAGCCGTCGCCGCCGTCGATGAGTTCGAGGAGGACGATGAGCGGCCAGCGCTCGGCAAGCGGCCAAGGCAAGCCGGCAACTGAACCGGCGAGATCCATGCCGGTCTCGTCGATGACCTCGGCGGCGAGGATTGGGCTCGTTGCGGACGACATGAGTTCGAGGGCGGACGCGTAGGAGGGCGAGCCGATGAGTGCGACGGACGTGCGGCCAGGGCGACGATGCAGGCGCAGGCGAACGGCGGTGATGACGCCGAGGGTGCCCTCCGAGCCGCAGAGAAGCGCCGCGAGGTCGTATCCCGTGTTGTCTTTGAGGAGGCCCTCGAGGTGCGAGACGACCGAGCCGTCTGGCAGGACGGCCTCGATGCCGACGAGCTGGGCGCGGGTCATGCCGTGGGCGATGACGTGGATGCCTCCTGCGTTCGTCGCGACGGTGCCGCCGATCGACGCCGAATCGCGCGCAGCGAGATCGACCCCATACATCCAGCCGGCCGCAGCGGCGTGGCGCTGGACATCGCCGAGGAGGGCTCCGGCGCCCGCGGTGACTTGCCCCGAGAGTTCGTCGACGGGGCTGATGTCAGCGAGTCGGCGTAGGGAGACGATGACGGGTGGGCCGAGCGGGCCAGGGCGAGTTGCCGGAACGCCTCCGCCGACGAGGCCGGTGTTGCCGCCCTGGGGCAGGATCGCGATGTTCGCTTCGGCGCAGACAGCGACAACCCTGGCGACCTCAGCGGTCGAGCCGGGCCGCACGACAGCCCGGCACGGGCCCGTGAAGCGCCGCGACCAGTCGGTCACGTATGGCGCCAACAGTTCGGCGGCGGTGAGGACGTGCTCGGCACCTACGATCTCGCCGAGACGCCTGAGCAAGGGCTGCCGATCTGTCGCATCGTTCGTCGCATCCGTCACAGGGGATATCCTTGCCGACGAGGATTGAAATAGCCGAACACCTGAGCACTGGAGGTCGCATGCGCATCAACCGCCTCAGCTCACTGGTGTCCACATTCGCCTTTCTCGCGGTCGCGGGGCTTGCCATGGGCGTCACTGTGGCCGGACCAGCCTCCGCCCTCGAGCCCGGCACTAGCCCCGCTGAGGGAACCTTCATCCTCAAGACTGGGAACGGGATCCTTCCGACATGGAACTCCGAAAGTCTGCGCCTCACCGGCGTTTCACCAGGGTCTGCGATGACGAATTCCACAGCGACCTCCGCCACCGTCACCCTGCCGATCGTCGCGAAGAAGGGCTCCGCCAACTTCGCGGCTGGAGGGTTTCGAATCACGAACACCGACACCGGCGCCTTCGTGAACTGCGCCACGCCGGCCATCGACACCCGAGCCCGGGTCCTCGACTGCGTGCTGCGGGGTGGCACGAACCTGCCGTTGTTCGCGTTTGAGTCGATCCAGGGGCGCAGCTTCGGTCTCATCGGTGACACGGTGAGCGCTGACTACACCGGCATGGTCATGCGGGTGGCGGGCCAGCGGGCCGCAGACTTCCTCAACAAGGAACTCGGGACAAACGCGTTCAGCCCCTACGTAACAGTGGCCACAGCCGACCTCTCAGTAACCTACCCCCGCACCTAACCCCTCCCGTCATTTGAACCAGAATCCGGCTCAACTGACGAGATTTCTGGTCATATCAACGCGTTTCAGGTCATCTCATCCACTCGGGCGTCCGGCACGATGAACCGGCAGACCGGCCCAGTCGCCCGTGCGAGTCTGCGGTCGAGGGTGACCAGGGGTGCCTCCAGCGCCTCGGCCAGGGCGACGTAGTAGGCGTCCCATGTGCGCACAGTCGCTCGAAGCTCCCACACCCGGTCACTGAACGCACGATGGGCGAAGCGCACCCCGGCCCAATCATGGAGCTCCGCCACGGCGATCTCCGAGCGCGAATCATGAAGTGCGCCGACGCGGGTGTCGCGTCGAATAAGACCCATCACCTCGACATCGATCAGCTCCGGAGCTGCAAGCTCGTCGGTCCTCACGATGACCGCTCTGACTGCTTCAGCCAGTCGGCCCTCCGTGACGATCTCGTAGAGGCACGATGCGTCAACGACGAGCATCGTCGGGCCACGGGCCGCGCAGCTCGTCGAGCGCCTCGATCACGTCCGACTGACGGACGGGGCCGCCTCGGCGGCGAGTGCGCTCAACCCACTCGGCGACTGTGGGTCGAGCGACATCTCGTTCAGCTAGACGCCGCAGGTAGTCGGGTACGGTCACCTTCGCCTCAGCGGCGCGCTGGGCCAGCTTGCGGTAGGTCTCTTCCGGAATCTCCCGAACCTGCACGGTCTTCGACATGTACGCATACTGTCATGCGAATACGCATGACGCAACGATGCTCCCGCCTTGGCGTACTGGATAGTGCCACCGTCGCCAGCATTCATCTCGACGAGTTCCTGCCACCGCGGCAGCGGCACTGTGGTGCTGGACTTTGACGGGTCAAGCAAAAGCCCAAAGGCCGATAAAGACCACAGGTTGAGCCCGCGAAATGTTGTGGGTGCTGGACGTCTGGACACTCCCGCCATCAAGCGCCACAATTGTGGTCATGTCGACTCAGTCGCTTCGAGATGTCCGCGACCACCTCTCCGAGGTCATCGACCGCGTGGAACACCATCACGAGCGTGTCGTAGTGACGCGCAACGGCAAGCCCGCCGCAGTCATCATGAGCCCCGAGGACCTGGAGCAATTGCAGGAGACGATCGACGTGCTCAGCGATGCGGGTGCGCTCGCCGACATCCGTGAGGCTGACGCGGCGTACGCGCACGGGGATGTTGTGCGGGGGATCGACGCCGTTCGCCAACTGCGCCCGTAACCGAGCCCGCCATCGAGATCGTTTTGACGCCCCCGGCTCGGCGGGCGATTGCCGAAGAACTGCCCGAGGCGGTTGCGGTGGCCGTCATCGACTTCATCACGACTGTGCTGATGGAGAACCCGCATCGGGTCGGCAAGCCCCTCCGCAATGACCTATCCGGAGTTTGGTCCGCTCGCCGCGGAACCTATCGGGTGCTCTACCGGATCCACGAGAAGCGGCGCGAGGTCGTCGTGCTGCGGATCGACCACCGGCGTGACGCCTACCGTCCCTTGACGTAGACGATTCAAATTCATCGGACGGCCAGGCCTGACACACCCGTTGAGGTGCCGAATGTCGTCTCGGGTGTTCAGCATGAACGTGTACGTGGGCGAGATGAACGAATCGGGCTGAAATCGAGGTCGGATCGTTCATCCCACCCAGATTGTGGGCCAGATGAAGCGGAGCCTTGGGGTGTGAGGTAGGTCACGCTCTGGTGATGTTTGGAAGCGGCAACTCCACACCATCCCTTGGTTATGAATCGTATGAAGATCGCCGGCGTCATCGCCGCAGCAACCGTCATCATCGGCACCGCTGGTGCCGCCATCGCACCCACCGCCCACGCGGCGACCCCCACGGCCAGCGGTGTCCGCACCGTCATCTCATCGGCCGAGGTCAGCACCTCCGTCCAGGTCCTCACCACCAAGCCGAACTCGATCACCGTCATCGGCCACGGCGGCCAACCCATCACCGTCTGGACGAAGGGCACGCAGCCGATCACGAAGAAGCCGGCCAACTCAGGCCCGGTTACCTTCACCGGACTCAAGGCCGGGCAGGCCTACGCCGTCTACGTCGGCGCGACCCAGGCCTCCGTTGTCCGGACGCTCACCGCGGCCGGCGTCGCCTCGGCCGTCACCGTCCAAGCCGGACCGATCGACTCAAGCATCGACGTCTCATGGGACATCCTCCTGCCGTCCGGCACCAAGGCGGGCAGCGTCAGTTACCTCATCGAGGCAACGAGCCCGACTGCGTCGCCAGTCTCGATGAAGGTCACCGGAACCGATCATGCCCTCATCACCGGACTGAACCCCGACGCGAAGTACTCATTCACCGTCACCCCGATGCTCGGGGCGACGAAGGGCACCCCGGCGTCGGCCACGATGATCGTCACGGTGGGCGAGGCATTCGCCCTCGCGAAGGACGAGGCTGGCGGCAACACCGGCCCGGTCGCAAAACCCGCAGCACCGGTCGCCCCCACGGCTCCCGTAGCGCCAGCGACACCCTCAAGCCCCGCAGCCCCGGACAGCCCCGCGAACCCGGCCCCCGCTCCCGCCCCGGCGACCCCGTCCACCAAGACGATCTACGTTTGCCCCGACGGCTTCAGCGAGGCAGGCGGCGACCTGTGCGAACGGACCCTCGCCTACACCTACACGACCAGCGCCTACACGTACCACGCAGAGCCGAACTACGTCACTGTGCAGACTGGCACCCGCACAGAAACCGTGCCCGGTTCATCGGCAACCGGCTGCTCCAACGGCGGGACCCTGTACGGCGACACCTGCTACGCGACCTACCCCGTCTACGAGACCCAGCAGCAGGGCACCAAGCAGGTCAAGGACGCGGGCCCGGCCGGCTACACCGACAACGGATCCGCCTGGCAGCAGCGCGACGCCATGCCCGCCGGATACTCAGACAACGGATCAGCATGGGTGCAGACCGCAGCCAAGGTCGCCAAGGTCGTGCCCGCTTAACCACCCCTCAACCACCGGTGGAGGTCCGCATCACGCGGGCCTCCACCGGCGTTCGCCGTAAACGCCGGGTTCATCTCTGGCACCAAAGGCGTCACCATTGTGGTCATGTCGACTCAGTCGCTTCGAGATGTCCGCGACCACTTCTCCGAGGTCATCGACCGGGTGGAACACCAACACGAGCCAGTCGTAGTGACGCGCAACGGCTAGCCGGCCGCCGTGATCATGAGCCCCGAGGACCATGAGCAGTTGCAGGAGACAATTGACGTGCTCAGTGATCCGCAAACTCTGGCCGATGTTCGTGAGGCTAGCGCGGCGTACGCCCGCGAGGATGTCGTTCGGGGGATCGACGCTGTTCGACAAGTACGCCAATGATTAAGCCCGCCTTCGAGATCGTCCTGACGCCCCCGGCTCGGCGGGCATATGCCAATCAACCCGAATCGGGTCGGCAAGCCCCTCCGCAATGACCTACCCGGAGTCTGGTCCGCTCGCCGGGGAACCTATCGGACGCCCTACCGGATCAACGAGGATCGGTGCGAGGTCTTCGTCTTGCGAATCGACCACCTGCGCTATGCCTACCGTCCTTTGACGTAGCCGAGTCAGATTCGTCGCTCAGCCTGGGCTTAATCCACCGATTGAAGTGCTGAATCTCATCTCGTGTGTGACGCATGGAGGTGCATGTGGGCGAGATGAACGAATCGGCCTGAAATCGCGGTCAGATCGTTCATCCCACCCAGATTGTGGGCCAGATGGATGGGGTGCGGATCGATGGGGTTCAGGTGAAAGTGCTGCCCTACCTACCCCGTATCGCACCATTACGGTGTTGCCTCACATCATGCTGGACTCCACTTGTGTTCGAGGTCACCGGCTTCGGGCACCCTGCCATCCATGTGTGACGCCTACACTGCTCATCATGCTCGAAGTGGCCAACAGGAGGTCTTGGACCGCACGACTCGACCCCCCGGCAGTGTTCGGTTTCGCCTGCGGCCAGGCCATCACCCTCGCTGTGGTCCTAGGGCCCATCATCGGCCAGCCCTGGCTCAACGGCTTCCGCAACTATTTCTCGTCCGATCAGTTCGCCTACGCCGCAATCGCGACGAACGTGTCTCAGGGCAATCTCGCCCTCGTCGAGCCTTTCAACGAGACCGGCCAACTCTTCTATCCGAGCGCTTGGTACTTCGTGATTGGGCTCTTCTCGCGGCTCACCGGCCTGCCCGTGCACCAGGCGTGGACCCTCCTTGGAGTTCTCGCAATCGCAGGCACGGTACTGGCGTGCGGCATCGTGGCGTGGCGAGCATCGCGGCTGTGGTGGGCGCCGATCCTGCCCGCCCTCGCCCTGCTCACCGGCACATTCGCGCTCGCCACCGGGGGCTACTGGCACGTGATCCTCGATCGGCACGCGGTGCTCTGGGGGCCGTTCGGCACCCTGTTCACCCTCAACGCCGAGGTCATCGGCCTGTGCATCATCGCCACAGCAATGGTTGCCCTCATCGCGCTGGCCGCCCGGCGCAGCACGCGCCGTCGTTTGGTGGCTCTCGGCGTGATCGGCGCACTCATCGGCGTCACGGCAAACGTCCAGACCTACTCCTTCCTCACCGGCGTGAGCCTGCTCGCGGCAACCGCGGCTGTCCTCGGACTCCTTTCGGCCCGCACATGGCGCCCGACGGCAGCAACCGCACTCCTCCTCGCCTTGCTCTATGCCTTCGGCGATGACGTCTCCGCCGTCGCCGGCCACCTGCCGATGTTCGCGCTGCTGCTCGTCGCGCTCTCGCCCGGTGCCTGGCTCCTCGCACGGCAACGTCCCCGGCAGGCCGCCGTCTTCATCGGGTGCCTCTCCTTGGCCGCCTCGCCCCAGCTCATCCGGACGCTGCTGGGCGTCGCCAGCCAGGATCCCTTCCTCACCTACCGTCAAGGGTCAACGGACGCCCTGAGCGTGCCTGCCGGACCGGGCCTGATCGCCGCAGCGATACCTGTCACCCTCGGCCTGGCACTTCTCCTCGCCCCGCGCTACACCCGGCCGCGCTGGCTCACCGCACTCGCGCTCGGACTCGGCCTCGGCTGGGTCCTCATGGCGAGCAACGACCAATGGGGCTTCACCCAGGAGCCCTACCGCTTCTGGCTGCAGTACTTCATCGTGAGCGTGCTCCTCCTCTCGGTGGCCACCGCCATCACCGTCCGCACTTTCCTCACCGACAGAGCCGCATCGACCCAGGAACCGAAGGCTTGGATTCCAACAGGACTAGCCGGCGCCGCCGCCCTGCTCTTGTTCCTCGCATCCCTCGCAGACTTCACCGGTTTTTGGGTCTTCGCCCGTGAGCAAGGCGTCTTCGACACCACCACGACGGAGTCAAGGCAGATCGCCGAACTCGGCGGACAGGCGAGCGGCCTGCTCTCCTACGGCCCCTGCATCGACCCCCTGCGGCTCAAGCTCCTTGCCAAGACGCAGGTGCCCTACTTCAACGAGGGCCTCGCGTGGCCAGCCGAGGGCGACCGGGTCAAGGCCCTCATCGGCTACCAGCGGATGGGTGAGCTCCACCTCGACACCATGCGTCAGGCCGGCGTCGGGCACGTGATCACCGACTCGCGTTGCCCGACCCAGTGGAGGTTCGCGGCGAGCGATCGCGTGATCCCCGCCGCCCAGGCTGGCCCGTTCACGCTGTGGCAGGTCCTCGTCCCTTAATGAGGCTCGTCCGAGCAGTAGATTCAACGCGTGGCGACCTCCAGCATCACGAGCGACGGACTTCGAACGATCCGAGCCCGCCTCACTGACCCATTGATCGTCGCCGCGCTCTGGCTGTTCGCTGGCGTGCTCTCCGGCTCCGAACGCTGGGCTGGCCTTGACACCCCCGACTCCAGCTTCTACGCCACCCTCGCCCTCTTCGGCGACGACGTCACAGATCGCGCAGTCGACACCTCCTATTACTGGACGAGGCTCGGCTATATCGGACCGGTACGGCTCCTCACCGGCATCCTCGGCCCCTGGAACGGCTTCGCCGCGTATCGGATGATCCTGCTGCTCGTCATCGTTGCCGCGTCGTACCTGATGATGCGCCGGTTCACCACGAGGCCGACCGCAGCCTTCATCACCGCAGTCATCTCGGTGAACACCGTGGTGCTCAGTTACCTCGGCAACACCTACCTCACTGGGTCGGTGCTCGCGGGGAGCGCGGCCATGATCGCGATCGCACTCACCGACCGGCGCTGGGGTGCCATCATTGCCGGCGTCGTGGCCGGCTGGCTCGTCATGGTGAATCCTCCCGGGGCGCTGCTCGCCATCACCATCTGGATGACGATTCGGATTCATCGACGCACACGGCTTTCGCACTACCTCAAAGCTGCCGCGACCGGGGCTGTCACGTTCGGTGCCTTTCTTCTTGTGGGACGAGTGCTCTTTCCAAAACTCAACTGGTTCGAGTCCTTTCTCGAGACCCAGGAGATGAACCTGTCGGACTTCGCGAGCAAGGCGCCTGTCTGGCTCGGTGACATCTCCCTGCTCGTCCCCGCCTCGGTTTTCGTCCTCGCCATCGCGACGTGGTCGTGGAATCGGACGAATCCCGCGGCCCAGACCGCCCTCATGGTGAGTTCTTCGAGCATCGCGTTCATGCTCGTCTTCTCGCCCCTCATGGGTGGCATCGCCCTCGAGGCGCCGATGTATCAGGCGATGCTCTGGCCCCCGGCGCTCATCGCCCTCGGCCTGTGCATGGCCGCAGCCGCCGCAGAGCGCTCGTGGCAACCCGCCGCAATTGGCGCAGCCATCATCGGGGTCGTCGTCGTCGTCTTCGCCGGCCACTGGGCAGGGGCATTGACCCTCGCCCTGGGCGTCCTCCTCGCATTAGCCCTTGCTGCGGTCGCTGCAATCGGGTTTCGATCTCGGGGCCTCGCCATGATCGTCATCGCACTGGCCGTGTTCGCGGGCGGCGCTCAGTTGCTTCAGAACTCACGCGGACCGCTCGGGCTCTACTACCTGAGCCCATACGCATGGGCCTTCACGGAGAACCCGATCTCCGACAAGATCCACGCCGCGGTCAACACCCAGGAGTGGCTCCTCGCGAACACCTCACGCGATGACCGGATCCTCGACTGGGTCGGCGGTGACTGGATGGGTGGCGACCGAGAGCTGTACGTCGTCGCAGGGATGCAGCTCTGGGGGGAGAATCGCGTGACGTTGGAGCCGCGATTGACACCCGACGACGTCATTCGCCTGAACTCGATCAAGCCCACGACAATCGCCATGTATGCACCCTCGATGGAACGCATCACAGACTTCTGGTCGAGCATCCCGCAGGCCAACAGGGCCACCGCCCCGAACTGCTATGACTTCGTCTGGTCCGCCAGCCCCAATACTCCGGTCTCCACCAATCCCGCCCCCGTGACGCAGGGTCACGCCTGCATCACGCAACTCGCCTGGACGTCCTGACATGAGCAACGGGCCGCAACGATTCCTCTCGCGCACCACTGCGATCGAGGCGGCCATCGCCGCCGCCATCAGCGCCGCGCTCTCGCTCATCGTGTTCGGGCCGATCCTTCGGTTCATGAACAGCGGCTGGTCGGGCGGCGACATGCTCAGCACCTACGTCAATGCCGAGAACTGGGGCGGCTTCGGCTACCGGGTCACCACCCAGTTCGGCTTCCCGCTCGGCATGAACCTCAACTACTTCCCGGGTATCGATATCACCGAGAACACATTCGCCCAGGTCGTCACGAACATCACCGGGCAGCCGTTCATCGGCATCAACCTGCTCATCATCGCGTCGTTCCCCATCGCGGCCGCCCTCTCGTATCTCACGATCCGCATCACCGGCCTGCGCGGCCCGCTCGCCGTGAGCCTCGCCGTCGCCTTCTCGCTCATCCCGTACCACTGGGGCCGGGCCTTGGGTCACACGTATCTTGCGACCCTCTACTCGGCAATCATCGGCCTCGCCCTCGTTCTCCTTGTCGGCAGCGGCAAGTTCGAGCAGTTGATGGCCCCGCGATCTCCGCGTCGTCGAGCACTCGTCGTGGCGATCATCGCAATCATGGTCGTCACCGTCGCGTGGACAGGCATCTACTACGCGGTCTTCACGTTGATCCTCGGAGCCGCCGCCCTGCTCTGGCGCTTCGCCCATCGAGCGTCCACCCGCGCATTGCTCATCGATGCCATCCCGTTCGCCGGTGTCGGCGCACTTTCCGTGATCGGCTTCCTTCCCTCGCTCCTCACGCTCCGAGGCGACGCGCCGTTGGCTTCGCTCAGCGAACGGACGCCCTACGAGTCTGTCGTCTTCGCCGGGGATCTCGCCATCGCCCTCCTCCCGCTCCCGCAGAGTTCGCTGCCCGGATTCGACCGTTACAACGACGCTGTGCTCGCGGCAGTCGCCGACGCCCCGTACGGCGAGAGCTCGGTCATCACCAACCATGGCACCTGGATCACTACTGCCGCCCTGCTCGTATTCGTGGCCGGGATCATTTTGAGGACCCGCCGAAGGTCGGACGTCACTCCCTGCGCGCCTCGACTGCACGGGGGCCCACGCGTCACCCCCGGACTCATCGGCTATCTCATCGCCGTCACCCTCCTCTTCTTCGTCCCCTGGGGACTCAACTTCCTGTTCGCCGACCTCGTCACGGCCTCGATCAGGGGCTGGAACAGGCTGCTCCCGATGCTGCTCCTCCTGTTCATCCTCGGCGCGGCAACCGTGCTGAGGTCGGTGCCATGGACGAAGCGTGCCGTCATCGCGATCCCAGTTGCCCTGGCAATCGTCGGACTCGCTGCACTCGACTCAGCCCTCCCCTTCCGCGGCGCATACCGGACGAGCGCGACCGAGGCCGGCGAGATCACCACCGCCGCC
>CAMAWO010000091.1 GCA_945861925.1 Bifidobacterium breve
GGTGAAGGAGCACGCGAACAGTTGAGTTCGTCTCCGGGACGATAACTTGGTGGATCGCCGGCATGCGGCATGGTGACGGCGATCTACCGCACGCACGGGCTTGTTGGACCATGCTCTGGTGCGCCGACTTTGGGTCCTCAGGACATATCGCGACGTCGTGGTGGATGGGCGGGGTGACAAGTTGATACATCCTGCTGAGGTGCTGCGTTCGTTGTCCACGAGGGACTTTCGATCTGACGACATCGGCTACCTCACCCAAGGCCAAGTTCCTGACCTACATCGCGGCACTTCCTCGGCGTAGCGTCACTGGTGCTCGAGGCGGGTGGAAGCCAGGACGAAGCGATCGCGGGCTGCGGCGACTCCACTGCCGGGGACAAGGAGGTGCCCGACACCTTGACCATCCCGCTCCAACTCGCCGTCGAAGGGATTGCCGAGCACATCTCCCAGAAGGAGGGCTGACCCCGGGTCGTTCTTCACCGTGCAGGAGGCGCCCGCTGATCAACGTTTACCCGATGCTTACTGAGCGCCCATTAGTTCTGAGCGTGAGTACTACAGGCTCATGCCAACTCGGAAGGCACCGAGACTTTGGACTGAGGAGACGTCGTGAGTTTCAAGCGAAATGCTGGGATGGCCGTGGCAGTGACCGCAGGTGTTGCCGGCGTATTGATCATGTCGACCTTGCCGGCCCAGGCCCAGCCCGGAGATCGCGGAGGCAACGGCGGTAATGGGGGAGGGTTCGTGGTCTCATGCGGGTTTAGCCATTCGGCATCGACTGACCCGATTGTCATGCCGGGGCATGCGGGGATGAGTCACTTGCACGAGTTCTTCGGCAACACGACGACAAACGAGAAATCGACGGGAGCCTCGTTGCTCACCGGGTCAACCACCTGCGATGACCGACAGGACCTGTCGGCCTATTGGGTCCCTGCGCTCTTGCAGAACGGGGTGCGGGTTGCACCGGTCGGCGCGCGGGTTAGCTACGAGGGACGGGGCGGCGGCGTGACCGCGTTCCCGGCTGGCTTCATGGCGGTGTCCGGCAGAACCGATCAAACTGCCGCCTGGGGCTGCGCGACCTCGGGCCAGCGCCCGGTGTTCAGTTCGAGCGTGGCCGCGGTGCCGGTGTGCTCTGGGGCCGCGCAACTCGTCGCGCAGATCACCTTTCCACAGTGTTGGGATGGGTCCAGCCTTGACACTGCGAACCACATCTCGCATCTTGCTTTCGCAACCGAGATGACCGGTCAGGCGCCCATCTGTCCCGCCAGTCATCCGGTTCAGGTGCCCAAGGTTGTCCTCGAGGTGCGGTATCCGGGGGCGGCCGTCGGCGGCGCAGGCGTGACCTTGTCGAGCGGAGCAGCCTCGACGCTGCATGCAGACATCTTCGAGGCCTGGAGCGGGACGAGCCTGCAAGACCGGTTCGGTGGACGGGGACAGGTTGGTCAGCGAGGCCAAGCTGGCCAGCAGGGTCAGGATGGCGGTCGAGGTGGCAGAGGGGCGCGCGGTACGCAGCCTGCGATGATTGCGGTGTAGCGTCAAAAATGACCTTGAACCAGACCAATGCCGGCCCACTGCCTTTGAACAGTGGGCCGGCATCTGTTGGGTGACCGGTTACGGCCGAGGATCACGTCCGGGCTTTGTACTCCTCGAGAAGTCGGCGCCCGATGATCATCCGCTGGATGTCAGCGGTGCCCTCGCCAATGAGGAGCATCGGTGCCTCGCGGTATAGGCGCTCGATCTCGTACTCCTTGCTGTAGCCGTATCCGCCGTGGATGCGGAATGAGTCCTCGACGACCTCCTTGCAGTACTCGCTGGCGAGGTACTTTGCCATGCCGGACTCGAGGTCGTTTCGCTCGCCCGAGTCCTTTTTGCGGGCGGCCATGACCATCATTTGGTGGGCCGCTTCGACCTTTGTCGCCATATCGGCGAGCCGAAAGGAGACTGCCTGGTGCTCGGCGATCGGCTTGCCGAAGGTCACCCGCTGCTGGGCGTAGGCGATACCGAGCTCGAAGGCGCGGATGCTGAGCCCGCAGGCGCGTGCCGCGACGTTGACTCGGCCAACCTCGACACCGTCCATCATCTGGTAGAAGCCCTTGCCGGTCTCGCCGCCGAGGAGGTCGGCGTCCTCGAGCTTCAGGCCGTCCATCACCAACTCGGTCGTGTCAACGCCCTTGTAGCCCATCTTCTCGATCTTGCCGGGGATCGTCAGGCCCGGGCGGACCTCGCCGAAGCCGCTCGGCTTCTCGACGAGGAAGGTCGACATCCGCTTGTAGACGGACGAGCCCTCGGGAGCGCCCTCATCGGTACGGACGAGGACGGCGACGAGTGTCGACGAGCCGCCATTCGTGAGCCACATCTTTTGGCCGGTGAGCGACCAGCCGTCGCCGTCACGCACCGCCTTGGAGGTGATGGCTGCGACATCGGAGCCACAGCCGGGCTCGCTCATCGAGAAGGCGCCACGGACCTCGCCGGTCGCCATGCGCGGCAGGTAGCGGGCCTTTTGCTCGTCGGTCCCGTGATGCATGAGCATGTAGGCGACGATGAAGTGGGTATTGATGACGCCGCTAACGCTCATCCAGCCGCGGGCGATCTCCTCGACGACGAGGACGTAGGTGAGGAGCGACTCACCGAGGCCGCCGAACTCCTCGGGGATCATCAGGCCGAAGACGCCGAGCTCCTTGAGCCCGTCGACGATTGCCTGCGGATATTCGTCGCGATGCTCGAGCTCGGTCGCGACCGGGAGGATCTCCTTGTCCACGAACGAGCGAACAGCATCGAGGATCTCGTACTGCACATCTGTCAGACCTTCGGTCTGGGCGAGCTTTGTCATGATCATGCCTCCGGTGCGGTGAGTGGGCCGTTCTTGGCGGATGGGAAGTAGTTCTGGCCGATGCCGCTCTCTCGCTTCGGCACCATGACCGAGCGGGTCCAGGAGACGATTTGGTCGCCGTCCTGATTGAGCCCGCGGGTGTTCATTGTGATGATGCCCATGGTGGGCCGCGACGAGCTCTCGCGCTTGTCGGTGCACACCGACTCGGCGTAGATCGTGTCGCCGATGTAGACCGGATGCGTGAGTTTGATATCGGTCCAGCCGAGGTTTGCGACGGCGTTTTGGCTCATGTCGATGACCGAGAGGCCGAGGACCAGAGCCACGGTCAGCCCGGAGTTCACGATGATGCGCCCGCCGGTGATCGGGTTCGACGCCGCGAGATGGGCGTTGAAGTGGTTCTGGTTGGTGTTGCAGGTGAGCTGCGTGAACCAGGTCGAATCAGTCTCGCTGATCGTGCGGCCGAACGGGTGCTGGTAGACATCGCCGACGACGAAGTCATCGAAGAATCGGCCAAGCTGCGCCTCATGTGTAGCCATCAGGCACCTGCCGGCGCATGAGTGACGGCGTCGCTGGAGGACGGCGCCGTGAATGCCTTTGTTCGTACCATGCCCGCCGCCCGGCCCTTCGTCGCCACGACGAGTGCCATCTTGCGTGATGCCTCGTCGATCATCTCGTCGCCGAGCATCACCGCACCCTTCGCGCCGCCGGCCGCCGACGTCGCGTAGTCGTAGGCGTCGAGGATGAGTTCCGCGTGGTCGTAGTCGTCCTGACGTGGGCTGAAGACCTCGTTCGCGGCATCGAGCTGCCCGGGGTGCAGGACCCACTTGCCGTCGAAGCCGAGCGCGGCGGACCGGCCGGCGACCCGGCGGTAGCCCTCGACGTCCTTGATCGCGAGGTACGGACCGTCGATGGCCTGCTTGTCGTATGCCCGGGCGGCCATGAGGATCCGCATGAGGATGTAGTGGTAGGCATCGCCCACGTCGTAGCCGGGGGGCTGCTCACCGACGACGAGAGATTTCATGTTGATACTCGCCATGAAATCGGCCGGGCCGAAGATGATGGCCTCAACGCGCGGACTCGCTGCCGCAATGGCGTCGACATTGATAAGGCCGAGCGCATTCTCGATCTGGACCTCGATGCCGATCCTGCCGACCTCGAGGCCATTTGACTTCTCAACCTGAGTCATGAGGAGGTCAAGCGCCACAACCTGATCGGCGGTCTGGGCCTTCGGAAGCATGATGCAGTCGAGATTCGCACCCGCGCCGCCCACGACCTCAACAACGTCGGCGTACGTCCACTGGGTCGTCCAGTCATTCACCCGAACGGTTCGGATCTTGTCCTCATAGCCGCCTTCATTGAGGGCCGCAACGATGTTCTTGCGCGCATCGGCCTTGGCCAGCGGAGCCACGGCATCCTCGAGGTCCATGAAGATCTGGTCGGCCGCTAGGCCCTTCGCCTTCTCGAGCATCTTTGTGCTGCTGCCCGGGACCGCTAGGTTCGAGCGGCGGGGTCTCATGCGATCGGTCATGCGACGGTGCTCCTGTTCGCTGATAGGTGTCGAGCGCGGATGATGTCGACGATCTCGGCCATGATCTGAGTGAGGTCGAAATCCTTCGGGGTGAACACGGCGGCAACGCCGAGCGCCATGAGCGACTGCGCATCATCGTCGGGAATGATCCCGCCGAGCACGACCGGCACATCGGCCATGCCAGCGGCCCTGAGCCCGTCGAGGATTCCAGGGACGAGTTCAAGGTGGGATCCGGAGAGGATCGACAGCCCGATGCAGTGGACATCCTCCTGTGCCGCAGCACTCACGATGTCCTGCGGCGACAAGCGGATGCCCTGATAGATGACCTCGAAGCCCGCATCGCGCGCGGCGACGGCCACCTGCTCAGCGCCGTTGGAGTGACCATCGAGACCGGGCTTTGCCACAAGCAGCCGGAGCCTGGTGCCGAGCTCACGCGAGGTCTCCTCGACGGCGAGTCGAACCGGCTCAAGGGCAGCCCGGTGACCTGCGCCGACGGAGCCGCTGATCCCGGTCGGCGCTCGGTACTCGCCGAAGATGCCGCGGAGGACCTGGGCCCATTCGCCCGTCGTCACTCCGGCTCGAGCACAGGCGAGTGACGCCTCCATCAGGTTGCGCTCGGACGCTGCATCGTCGGCGAGCCGGGCCAGGGCCGGCTCGACCAACCCGGCATCGCGGGCCTCCCGCCATGCGTGCAGGGAATCGATTGCCTGCTGCTCAACCGCGGGGTCCACACGCATGATGGCCTCACCGAGGTTCTCAGTGAGGGGGCTCGGCTCATGCTCGGTCAGGAGGTTGACGCCGACAACGCGCTGCTCGCCCGACTCCATGCGACGCCGTCGGTCGGCGTGCGATGACACGAGTTGCCCCTTCATGTAGCCGGACTCGACTGCGGCGACGGCACCCCCCATGGCCTCGATCCGGTCGAGTTCCTCCCGTGCGCCGGTCATGAGGGTCGCCACCTTCGCCTCGATCACGTGGGATCCATCGAAGATGTCGTCGTACTCGAGCAGGTCGGTCTCGTAGGCGAGCACCTGCTGCAACCGCAGTGACCACTGCTGATCCCAGGGTCGGGGGAGCCCGAGGGCCTCATTCCAGGCCGGGAGTTGGACGGCCCTGGCGCGTGCCTGCTTGGAGAGGGTCACACCGAGCATCTCAAGGACGATCCGCTGGACGTTGTTCTCGGGCTGCGCCTCCGTGAGGCCCAGGGAGTTGACCTGCACCCCGTAGCGGAGTCGGCGTTTCGCGGGGTCGGTCACGCCGTAGCGGTCGCGCGTGATCTCGTCCCAGAGGGTCGTGAAGGCGCGCATCTTGCACACCTCCTCCACGAAGCGGATGCCGGCATTGACGAAGAACGACATCCGCTCGACGACGGCGGGGAGTTGCTCGGCGGAGATCTGACCGGAGTCGCGCACCGAGTCGAGGACGGCGATCGCTGTCGACAGCGCGAAGGCGATCTCCTGAACGGGGGTGGCCCCAGCCTCCTGGAGGTGGTAGGAGCAGATATTGATCGGGTTCCACTTCGGGGTATGCGTGACGCTCCACGCGATCATGTCGGTGATGAGGCGCAGCGACGGCGCCGGCGGAAAGATGTAGGTGCCCCGGGACAGGTATTCCTTGACGATGTCATTCTGTGTTGTTCCGGTGAGCAGCCCGAGGTCCACGCCCTGCTCCTCGGCCAGGGTCACGTACAGGGCGAGCAGCCACATGGCAGGTGCATTGATCGTCATCGAGGTGTTCATGCGATCGAGCGGTATGGCATCGAGCAGCGTGCGCATATCGCCGAGATGCGCGACCGGCACGCCGACCTTGCCCACCTCGCCCCTCGCCATCAGCGAATCCGGGTCGTATCCGGTCTGGGTAGGCAGGTCGAAGGCGATCGAGAGCCCGGTCTGACCCTTGCCCAGATTGCGGAGGTACAGGGCATTGGACTCGCGAGGGGATGAGTGCCCTGCGTAGGTGCGCATAACCCACGGCTTGTCGGCGGCCGCGGCCGCGCCGTCATTCACTCGTATCCGCTCGGACCGCATTCGGATCTGCGGGAATCGGGTTCGAGCCCAAGCGGAATCGATTGATTGCGGGGAGGTGCCTGGCGCGAAGTTCGGGATCGGTGACGCCGAGACCTTCACTCGGTGCGAGTGCGAGTACCCCGACCTTGCCCTGATGGGCATTGCAGTGCACCTCGTAGGCAGCCTGGCCCGCCTGCTCGAGTGGGAACACCTTCGAGACGGTCGGGTGCACCATGCCCTTGGCGATGAGCCGGTTGGACTCGTGGGCCTCGCGGTAGTTTGCGAAGTGGCTTCCGATGATTCGCTTGAGGCTCATCCACAGGTAGCGATTGTCATACTCATGCATGTAGCCACTCGTCGAGGCGCAGGTGGCGATCGTCCCGCCCTTGCGCGTGACGTAGACACTTGCCCCGAATGTCTCTCGGCCCGGGTGCTCGAAGACGATGTCGGCGTCGTCACCACCGGTGAGCTCACGAATCCGCTTGCCGAGGCGCTGCCATTCCTTCGGGTCTTGGGTGTGCTCGTCCTTCCAGAACTTGTAGCCTTCGGCGCTTCGATCGATGACGAGTTCAGCTCCCATCGCTCGGCAGAGGTCGGCCTTCTCTGGGCTCGATACGACGCACACGGGGATGGCGCCTCCGTTGACTGCGTATTGTGTGGCGTAGGAGCCCAAGCCTCCAGATGCTCCCCAGATGAGGACCACATCGCCCTGCTTCATTCCCGCTCCGTTGCGTGAGACGAGCTGTCGGTATGCGGTTGAGTTGACGAGGCCGGGGGAGGCGGCCTCCTCCCAGGTGAGGTGCGCCGGCTTGGGCATGAGCTGGTTGCTCTTCACGATTGCGAGCTCGGCGAGGCCCCCGAAGTTCGTCTCGAACCCCCAGATCCGCTGCTCGGGATCGAGCATCGTGTCGTTGTGGCCAAGGGGTGATTCAAGTTCGACGCTCAGGCAGTGCGCAACGACCCGGTCACCGGGCTTCCAGGCCTGCACGCCCGGGCCGGTGCGCAGGACGACGCCCGCGGCATCCGATCCGATCACGTGGTACGGGAGGTCATGGCGCTTTCCATCCTCGCGTGACTTGTCGTACCGCTCGAGGAACCCGAAGGTCGAGACCGGTTCGAAGATGCTCGTCCACACGGTGTTGTAGTTGATGCTCGATGCCATGACCGCGATGAGCGCCTCGCCGGGGGCGAGCTCAGGCAGGGGCACGTCGTCAAGATGGAGCGAACGACGAGGATCCTTGTCGCGGGTCGAAAGACCCTCGAACATAGCCTCGTCTGACTTGTGAACGGTGATCGCGCGGTAGGTCTCGGGGAGCGTGAGTGCTTCGAATTCCTGTTCGCTGGCCTGGTTGAGCACTGCTTCGAGAATCTGCTTCATGGTGTATTCCTTCGAAGTTGGACGCGGTATGAGTAGAGCTCAGGGAGGAAATGGCTTACGGCGAGTTCAACGGCTCGCCCGACACCATCGCGATACACACGATCGATGCGGAGCAGGGGAGAGCTGATGTCGCAGCCGAGTGCATCGGCGATGTCGGCTGGGGCTGCGACCGCAGTGATGCTCTGGTCAGCCTCGGTGATCGGACTCTCGAGGCGCTTGTCGAGGACCCCGATGACGGTGATGCGGCTGACCGTGCCCTGCACCGTGAGTTCCGGGAGGTCGCTGAGCTGTTGACCGACCTCGAGGGGGAAGGTGGTGTCGGTGATGCAGAAGGGCTTACCGTCATGCAACCGGCGAAAGCGCACAGTGCTCACTACATCGCCCGTCGTTCGCAGGCGACCGGCGGCAGCTACGTCGACCCTCGGCCCGATCGGTTCGAGGAGTTCGAGTTCGGTATCAAGCGACAGGCCCATGAGCTCCTCGATCGAGCCATGCTGCCTGAGATACTGGCGATCCGCCGACACGACGAAGGTGCCCCGCCCGGCTACCCGGTAGACAAGATCCTCGGCGACGATCTCCTGGAAGGCCCGGCGAACGGTCTGCCGGCTCAACTGATGCTGCTGGGAGAGTTCGGCCTCGGTCGGGAGCGCACGTCCATCGGCGTATTTGCCCTGAAGGATCGAGGTGCGAAGGTCTGCTGCCAGCGTCTGATACGCGGCGCCTCGATTCCCCGCCATCGCCTCCACCTCCTCCCAATCTCACCGACGCGTCGCTCATCGAAGCAAAGCGCTGATCACCGCGCTACTGAGGCACCGAAAGGATGATCAATGTCGTATTTGTACGGTCATTTCATGGCGGTGTCAAGGGATACGATTCCTCGATCCTCCGCACGACCTCTTGACAGACGTCGCGGTGGCCCTCAGACTATCGTCAGTTGGCCGTACATTTACACGCTTATCCCGGGTGACCACATGTCACGTCCACACCTGAAGATCGATACGAGTTCAAAACTGCTGCTCGATTTCAACGTGATTGATTTCAAACTGAAGGGGTTCGCGTGAAGATCGCCGTGTGCGTGAAGCAGGTTCCAGACACCTGGGCCGAAAAGAAGCTCCGCTCCGATGACTCGACCCTCGATCGCGAGGCGGCCGACGGAGTGATGAACGAACTCGACGAGTACGCGGTCGAGGAGGCGTTGAAACTTGGCGAAACACATAGCGCAGAGATCACCATCGTGACTATGGGTCCGGAACGTGCCGGTGAGACTATCCGCAAGGCATTGAGCATGGGTGCCGATGCCGGTATCCATCTTGTCGACGACGGCCTGCACGGGTCGGACGCCCTCGCCACCTCGTATGCGCTCGCGACCATCCTCGAGGGCCGCGGCTTCGACCTCATCATCTTCGGATCTGAGTCGACTGATGCCCGCATGAGCGTCGTCCCGGCGATGGTTGCTGAGCGAATGGGTCTTGCCCAGTTGACCTTTGCGCAGAAAGTCGAACTCGAAGGGACGCAGGTCACCATCGAGCGAGTCACGGATTCCGGCTATGACACCGTAACGGCGTCACTGCCTGCGGTCCTGAGCGTTGTCGAAAAGATCAATGAACCGCGCTACCCGTCCTTCAAGGGCATCATGGCCGCGAAGAAGAAGCCGGTCGAGACACTGACTGTTGCCGATGCGGGTCTGGATCAGGCGCGAGTAGGCGCGAGCGCTTCGTGGAGCGCTGTCGTTGACTTTGCGGCGCGGCCGCCGAAGGCCGCGGGCACCGTGGTCACAGATGAGGGCGATGGCGGCGTGAAGATAGCCGACTTCCTCATCGGTCAAAAGTTCATCTGAATCCCGCACATCGTCGAAGGAGTTGTTGATCATGGGTGAAGTTCTCGTTCTTGTCGAGCAGGTTGATGGCGTCGTGAAGAAGGTAACGACCGAATTGCTCACGCTGGCAGGCAGCCTCGGCGAGCCGAGTGCCGTGTGGGTCGGCCCGGGTTACTCGCCCGCTGCTGAGGCAACCCTCGCTGAATTCGGTGCAGCGGTGGTCTACGTTGCGGAGAGCCCCGAGATGGCGGCGCACCCTGTTGCTCCGAAGGCTGAGGTTCTCGCGCACCTTGTCTCAGAGAAGTCACCGGTTGCGGTTCTCGTGGCCTCGACGGCCGACGGCAAGGAGGCTGCAGGTCGCCTCGCCGTCCGCATTGACTCCGGTGTTATCACGGATGCTGTCGCCATCACCGCCGATCTCGTCGCCACCCAGTCGGTTTTCGGCGGTTCGACAGTGGTCCACTCCCGTGTTACATCGGGCACGCCGATCTTCACCGTTCGGCCCAACTCCACCCCGCCCGTCGTTTCGTCGGGGGCGGCCGCGAGGAGCGACGTGAGTATCGCCCTGTCTGACGGAGCGAAGAAGGCGTCCGTCACCGGCTCCACTGCCGCCGTGAAGGGTGGACGTCCGGAACTCGCCGAGGCTGCAATCGTTGTGTCCGGCGGCCGCGGTGTTGGTTCGCCAGAGGGCTTTGCCGTAATCGAGGCGCTTGCCGACAGCCTGCATGGCGCCGTCGGTGCATCGCGAGCCGCAACTGATGCGGGGTGGTACCCGCATCAGTATCAGGTCGGTCAGACTGGCAAGACCGTCTCGCCGCAGCTCTACATCGCCAATGGCATCTCCGGTGCCATCCAACACCGCGCGGGCATGCAGACCTCAAAGACCATCATCGTGGTGAACAAGGATGCGGAGGCACCGATCTTCGAACTCGCAGACTACGGCGTCGTCGGTGATCTGTTCACGATCGTTCCGCAATTGACCGACGAAATCACGAAGCGCTCGGCGTAACGAGGACGTGGGACCCGGCCGGCCACCTTCGGGGCGTGGGCTCACGCCCCGGCGGGAGCCTCGTTCTCCCGCTACCATGGGCCCCGTGACGCATCGGGCGTATCTTGACCATGCCGCGACCACGCCGATGCTCCCTGCGGCGCGGGCGCGTTGGTTGCAGGTGTCCGAGATGGTGGGCAATCCGTCGTCGCTCCATTCCGCTGGCCGCAGCGTCCGTCAGGTGGTCGAGGAGGCTCGGGAGAGCATCGCTGCTGATCTGGGGACCAGACCCAGCGCAGTCATCTTCACGTCGGGGGGCACTGAGTCCGACAACCTTGCGGTCAAGGGCCTGTTCTGGCAGCGCGAGCCACGGGTTGAGACGCCGGCGATGGTCCTAGCATCGTCGATCGAGCACCATGCCGTTCTGGATCCTGTTGAATGGCTCGCCGCGCATGAGGGGGCCCGGGTCGAATGGCTCGGTGTTGACGCCTTGGGCCGAGTCAGTCTCGACCAGGTCGAAGAGTCGCTCCGAGGCGGCGATGTCGCACTGTGCACGGTGATGTGGGCGAATAATGAGGTCGGAACCATCGAGCCCGTGCGTCAAATTGCGGCGCTCTGCAGGGAGGCTGGCGTCCCGTTCCACACCGACGCGGTGCAGTCGTTGGGCCAGATACCGGTGAATGTGGCTGAGGTCGGAGCGCACGCTGTCACCATCAGCAGCCACAAGATCGGCGGGCCGTTTGGTGTGGGGGCCCTCATTTTGGATCCGGCGCTTACCCTCACGCCGATCATGCATGGCGGCGGTCAAGAACGGGACATTCGATCCGGAACGTTCGACGCACCTGCGATCGCGGCCTTTGCTGTCGCCGTCCACCATGCAGTCACTGAGCAGCCTGCGCACTCAGCACACGTCAGTGAGTTGCGCGATCGGTTGGTAGCGGCCGTCCTTCATGCCGTGCCGGGATCAGTCTTAAACGGCCCTGTCTCGGCTTCGGGCTCACGCCCGACCGCTGGCGACGACGTTCGACTCCCTGGGAACGCGCATTTCTCCTTCCCGGGATGCGAGGGCGATGCACTGCTCATGCTCCTTGACGCCGCAGGGATCGACTGCTCTACCGGTTCTGCCTGCACAGCCGGAATTCCCGAGCCCAGCCACGTCCTTCTTTCCATGGGTGTCGATGAGCCGACCGCGCGAGCCTCCTTGCGTTTCAGCCTGGGACGTTCAACCACTGCGGATGATGTCGAGGCCGTCGTGAGGGCGTTGCCCGCGGCCGTCGAGCGAGCCGCCCGTGCGGGCCTCCTGACTGCGCGAGCGAGAAGATGAGCACCACTCAAGGAACGTTGTCCCATGATCATCGTGTCATGAGAGTCGTGTCATGAGAGTCGTGTCATGAAGGTCATTGCCGCCATGTCCGGCGGTGTCGACTCAGCAGTCGCAGCCGCGAGAGTCATCGATGCTGGGCACGAGGTGGTGGGCGTCCACCTCGCCCTTTCTCGAAAGTCACACGCCGACACTGCGGGTTCCCGCGGATGCTGCACCCTCGATGACGCACGGGACGCTCGGCGAGTCGCTGACATGCTGTGAATTCCGTTCTACGTCTGGGACTTCTCCGAGAGATTCGCCGCCGACGTGATCGACGACTTCGTATCCGAATACGAGCAGGGGCGGACACCGAACCCCTGCCTGCGATGCAACGAGAAGATCAAGTTCAGTGCAGTTCTCGATCGAGCCCTCGCCATGGACTTCGATGCGGTGGCCACCGGACACTATGCGCGGATCGAGCATGGGCTCGATGGCGTGGAGCTTCATCGAGCAGTGGACAGTGACAAGGATCAGTCGTATGTCCTTGGTGTCCTGCGCTCGGATCAACTCGAACATGCCATATTCCCGCTGGGAGACGACCTCAAGACGGCGGTGCGCACCGAGGCGGAGGAGCGGGGTCTACTCGTCGCACGCAAGCCTGACAGCCATGACATTTGCTTCATCCCAGACGGCGACACCGCAGGTTTCCTCGAGGGCCGTCTTGGTCGATCACCGGGCGAAATCGTCGATGTCACCACCGGCGCCGTCCTTGCCGAGCACAACGGCACGTTCGGGTTCACCATTGGTCAGCGGCGTGGTCTTCGAATCTCTCAACCCGCCGACGATGGCGCTCCCCGGTATGTTGTCGA
>CAMAWO010000092.1 GCA_945861925.1 Bifidobacterium breve
TCCGCGCAATGATCACCGACGACCAATTCATCAATCTGCGAGCAACAAGAACTGGGGCCACGACGGTCGATTCCGAGGTGATTGACGAGCCCGGCGGCGGAACGACCGTCGTCGTCACCCGCACCATGCCGGCGAATGTGCCCTCGTACGCGAAGTCCTTTGTCGGCGAGACCCTCACCGTCACCGAGCGTCAGGAGTGGGCGGTGCCTGCGGCTGACGGCACCGGCACCGCCGTCGCGAGCGCGGAGATGTCCGCCCCCATCGCATTTACCGGCTCAATGTCGATCACCACCGACGGCAGCGTCACCACGGTCCGCACCTTCGGCGAGTACAAGGCGAGCGTCCCCTTCGTGGGCGGAAAAGTCGAGGAGATGGCCAAGGATCAAACCGTTCGCTATCTGACCAAGGAGCAGGAGATCGGGCGCGGCTGGCTCAACGGCGAGCGCTAGCCCGGCTTTCACCGGCCGGTCGCGATCACCGTCGTGGCCCCGCGCCACGCCACCGAACTCGTGCGAACCGAGGCAGCGAGCACGGACCGGCGCTGAGAGGTATCCATCATGTTTGCGCCAATCGCCTCGAGGTCCTCCGGGCCAGGACCAATGATGCGCACGGTCGCCCCGGATCGGGCCACGGCGTTCGCCTCGGCAAGGCATGTCTTGGTGACGACCTCACGCCACCGACGCTCAAGCCACGCTGCCGCTGACGAGGGATGATCCGTCTGAAATGAGACCATCGGGGCAATGACGTACACCTCGTCCAGCCCTGCGTGCTCCACAACATCGACCGACGTCGTCGAGATCGCCCCGCCGTCGACGAACCGCCGCCCACCGATGTCCACGGGGGCGAACCATCCGGGGATCGAACAGGATGCCATGACCGCGCTAGCGAGCGGCGCGACCACGGACCCTGGTCTGCCGAAGACAGTGCGCCGACCAGTCTCGTAGTCCATCGCCACGATCCAACACGCCTCATGCCGCGACCACCCATCCATCGGTGACACTGCGTCGATGAGTCTGCCAACACCGGCCATAGTCTTGGCGCCCTCTGGCATGAGCGCAGCGACGAGCGCAGTCCCCTGCACCCTCGCCGGATGACGAAGGCTCTCACCGATGAGCCGTATCGAGCCCGGTGCCAGGGCTCTGGGCAGCCCCGGGCGATGCCCGCCGATCGCTGCATCCGGGTTCCACGAGAGTCCAGCGAGGGGGCCACCCTGCACCACTTCATCGTTGTATCGCTGGCGCAACTCCTCCGGCGTGACCCCCGCTCCGAGCATGGCCGCGAGAACCGCACCGGCCGAGGTGCCGACAAGGATATCCGCCGAGCATGCGGCGAAGCCGAACTCCTCCTCGAGTGCGAGAAGTGCACCAACCGCCCAGGTGCCGCCGAGGACTCCTCCGCCGCCAAGGACGATGCCACGTCTGGCTCCGGGCACTGAGTGATCGGCCACGA
The DNA here is from genome assembly GCA_945861925.1 of Bifidobacterium breve. Taxonomy (GTDB): domain Bacteria; phylum Actinomycetota; class Actinomycetes; order S36-B12; family S36-B12; genus WLND01. The sequence continues at coordinate 1,450 of CAMAWO010000092.1, forward strand.
GGGGCGCCCCTTGCACTACGTTGCCGACTTGGTGGTTCGCCCACGCCGGCCCCCGGCCACCTTCACCGCCTGCTTCAATTCCTCAAGTGCCTCATCAAGTCCTCCGACGAGATCGGCAAGGTCAGGTACGGAGTCAAAGTCGGCATTCACCGCAACGAAGACACGGCCGTCGTACGAGGTCACGCCAATGCTGATCGCCTGATTCTTCGTGAGCGGCATGACCGGGTATGTCGCGAGAAGTCGCGAGCCCGAGAGGAACAGCGGCTCCTGCGGGCCTGGCACGTTGGTGATGGCCAGGTTGTAGACCCTGCTCGAGAGCCGGGATGCCAGCCTCGCACCGAGGGCATGCAGGGTCGGTGGTCCAAAACCCGCCGCACTGATGATGGCGTCCGCTCCAAGCAACTGGGCGACGTCCTTCAGTTGCGAGATCTCGTAATTGATGCGGCGCAGCCGAATGATCGGATCGGGCTCCCCCGTCGGCAGGTCGATCAGGAACGCCGACACAGGTGAACCGGCATCGGTCGTGCTGAACGGTACGACAGCACGCAGATGCGACCGGCTCGACACTGACGAGCCGCGCCCGAGGAGCCAGATTCTCAAGGCTCCAGTGAGCGTGCAGAGCAACACATCGTTGACGGAACAGTCGAGTGTCTGATGCAGTTTGCGAAACTCCTCTAGACCGTACTCGACCGTGGCAAGCCGCCGGCTCGCACCGATCTCGACGTTCAACGGTGTCGTCGTCGCTGGCGTTGCCAGGGAAAGCGCCGAGGTTGCGATGCTGAGCACGCGACCACCGATACCCCCGGCCAGCGAAAGCACTTGCGAGGCGCCGGCTTTGACGGCCTCAAGAGCCACGGCAGGATGGACGATTGACTCGGTGAGCGCCGACGATACCAACTCGATTGCCGAGGGCTCAGGCTGCGCCGACCACTTCCCACCTGTTGGTGGGCAACGACCCGGATCGCTATCCATGATGACCTGCATGAGGTCGATTGCTGCGAGACCGTCGACGAGTGCCTGATGGGTCTTCGTCACGAGCGCAAAGCGCTTATGCTCCACCCCCTCGATGAGGTACATCTCCCACAATGGCCGGTTCTTGTCGAGCACCCGGCCCATGAGCCTGCCCACGAGCTCATTGAGCTGCTCCCGGGAGCCTGGCCTTGGCAGGGCCGATCGCCGCACGTGGTAGGTGATGTCAAAGTTCGAGTCATCAACCCAGACTGGTCGGGCGATACCGAACGGGACCTGCCGAATGCGTTGTCGATAGCGCGGCACGAATGCGATCCGCTGCGACACTAGCTCGACAAGATGAGCGTGGTCGAAGCCATCATCGGGAGTCTGGAAGATCGCAACACTCCCCACGTGCATCGGCGTCGTGGGATGGTCGAGGTAGAGCAAGGACGCATCAAGGGCACTCACCCTCTCGTTCATTTCGATGGCTCCCTCACCGTTGCAGACCGACACGACATCACGACTTCGAACGCAGTTCCTCGGCTCACGCCTGACACCCTAGACGAATGGTCGGCCACGCTCGGCTACCCTGGAAAACCGGCACGGGCTGGGGCGAATCCCTTGGCGAGCGCCCGGAGCATGCGGCGTTCGCGCCGTGACGCCGCCTCGTAGGGTGTGACACCGTCGCGGATTGCCCGCTCGAGTCGCTCGGGATCGCGCGGCAACCGGACGATCTCCGGCGTCAATCCGAGTTGGTGAATCATTCGGTTGCTGATCGGCGTTGGTGCCATCAATCCGCCGGCGCCCGTCAGGACCAAAGTGAGATCGGCGACGTCATTCACCGAATTGACGGCAGGAAGCTCATTGAGCAGCCGGGTGAGTCCGAGGGTTGAAGACCTTGCCGTGACGAGCACATGATCAGCTGCCTCGAGCGCCGTGACGGCAGCGGCATTGCGCCTCGATGCAAGGAGCGGACTCCCCGCGAGGTGGGCAATCGCTCCCTCCTGTTCGATGCAGGAGCCGATGTCCACCACCACGACATCAAAGGCCTCCCTCGCAACGGCCCATACCGTGCGCAGGGCCGCCTCCCGAAGGTCGGGCCACCTCTCCGACCTCACCAGACCACCGAGGATGGAGAGGCCGTCCGAAAGAAGGCGCGTGGCCGCCACCAGCGTGCGGGGATTGAGCGTGCCATTGTCGGCTTGTCGGCACGCGACGACAAGGCCGCTAGCGTCGGCAGAGACGCCAACCTGAGCCACGAGCGATGGTGAGTAGGTGTCCGCGTCGACGATGCATACCGAATGCCCCTGATCTGCGAGGGCTCCGGCGATCGACAGGGCTGTCGTCGTGCGTCCCGGCGCCCCTGTCGGGCCCCAGACCGCGACAAGGGTTGAGGATTTGACTGCCTCTCTCGGTGCCGCAGCGGGCGGGCCCGGATCACGACCTGCCGGGTCACGACTGACCCGCGCAGCCGATGACAACGCCGAGGGCTGCGACCGCCCGCTCACGATCCTTGCAATCGCTGCGATGGTCGCAACCGGGTCTCCTCGATGCCGGATGATGTTCGGTACCTTCCATGCACGCAGCCGTTTTTCATCTTCATCGCTCGATGCGATCCCCACAACGATTCGCTCATCGGCGATGATCCGGCCGATGAGATCCCCGCTCAGCCTCGGTACGCCGGCGCTCACCGCCACGGCCATCGTGGTGTCAGCCGCAGCGGCGGCAAGCAGATCCGCCGCATCGAGCGAGCGGCGCGAGATGACGAGGTCATGCAGGGTCGCGGCGGCGACAAGTCCGGTCTCGTCACTCAGATCAGGGGCTGCGAGAATCACGCTGATCATGGGCCTACCTCAACCCGCGTGTCTGCGGCAGGGCCAGCGCTGCCAGCAGCTCCGGCGTCAGCCGAGTCGGTCACTGCTTCAGTGATCGGGACCGCTGCGAGATCGACTACGCCGGAACGGATCGCCGATACCGCAGCGCTCACTTGGGACTTCGGCACCTCAACCACCACGGCAATCTCACCGCCCACGCCCAGCGATTCACGATCGGCCGACACGACGAGCACACGGGGTAGAACGAGCACCGGCGGGATCACGGATGTACTGCCGCCGTCAGTCACGGTCGCCCAAACATCCACCCGGTCGCCAGCCGCGAGGTCAACCGGCGCGTGGAGTGGATCAACCGGGAACGTCACTCGACGGACACCCGAGGATGGCGCGCCGCCGACCGCCGCAGCGGGAACGAGCGAGCCGGCCGTGACCGGGAGCAGCATGAGCCCCTCAAGGGGCCGATCAGCCGTCAGGTAACTTCCAGCCGCCACCCCGAGGGAGACTGCGACCGGTTCCACCACCGGCACGGCGCCGGGCAGCAGGTCACGGCTCGCACGCCAGACGGTCACCGTCGATTCGGAGCCGGACATGAGACTTGCGCCCCACACCATCGCCACGATCATGAACCCGAGTCCGAGCCACAGCCGGGTGTCACGCCACCTGATCCTGCGCACCCGCTCGGCCCGTGGCGGGCTGACGACCGGCGACTGGCTCGCCTGCTTGGAACGTGGTCTGGTCAGGACATTCATGGGCTCTCCCCGGTTTTCCGTTCGATCTGTGGATGGATGACGTGTGCCCCTCTCGGGCCACCGCCCAAGGATCACCCACGTCCGCCCAGCAGCCAAATGGTTATCCACAGGCCGGGGGTCGGAGTCTCCTTTCGGGCACCCTGCTGGGACGATCAATGCGTGACATCACGCTTCCTCACCTTGGCCGACGTTGCGGAGACTCTCCAGATCTCCGCCGCCCAGGCGTATGCCCTCGTTCGCAGCGGCGACCTGCCGGCCATCAAGGTTGGTGGCCGGGGCCAGTGGCGGGTCGAGGGCGCGGAGCTCGAGAACTACATCAGCCGGCTGTACGTCCAGACTCGGGAGTTCGTCGCATCCCATCCCTTTGGCTCCGAGACGGCTGTCGAATCACTCGACTGATCGACGAGAGCGCGCAGGTCGTCACCGCCCCGTCAGCCACGAGAAGGTCGACGTGATCAGCACCCACGAGTGCCAACCGTCCCGTGATCAAGGTCCCGTCAATGAGGAAGACGTGGGTCTCGGACGCTGGTTCGGCTCGCAGGTACGAGCCCCAAGTGAGGGCTCCCACCGCTGGTCGCCTGACCCCTTGACCACGCTGGGTCTCGTTCGAAAGGGGCTCGTTCGAAAGGGATGAAGGCAACCCCCGGATGGTGACGATGCTCGCGATCGCAATGCACTGCTCAGCGCCATCCACACCGGCAAGGACCACGACGCGGTCGCCAACATCCGAAGCGATCCCCTCCACTCGGCAGCCACTTCGCAGGGTCATCGTGACCGGCCTCTGCGCCGCCGACAATCGGTCCACGATCCCAAGGGCCACGCGTTCCGCGGTGAGAATCTCCGCCGCCTCTGCGAGCACCTCGGCATCGGTATCTGATTGGAGTCCGGCCGCCGCCTCCGCCAGGAGGTCCTCTGGGCCGTTCTCAGTATTCGGTGCCTCGTCATAGCTGTTCATGGGATTCGCCTTTCGGGAGGGTGGTCCAGATCACGTTGGCTGGAGGTATGGCCCGGCAAAGCCCCGGCCATACCGACGTTGTGAACATTGATCAGGCCATATCGGCTCGGGGAATCAGTTGTCCACACCCATCCTTGACAAAGCAGTCATCGATGGACGTACGATGCATCCACACGCAAACACAAGCAAACACATTGATTCATCTGTCCATTTATTCCACAGTCGCCGCGCCCCCCCGACCGCGGTCGTCCTCCAAGGAGAACGCCGTGTCAATTTCCACGCTCGCACCTGCTCGCTACACCTCCCGTCACGTCGATGCTGCGGCATCGACCCGCCAGCTTCCCCTCCCGCTCTCCTGGGAGGTCGCACCCGGCGTGCCCGCAGTCCCACCGGCGCCGCGGCATCTTCACCTCGTCGGAACACCGGAATCGCGCACCACCGAGGCGACGGGAGCCCACCTGCCAGCCGTCGAGTGGGTTGCCCGCATGGCTCGCGCCGTGGCCGAGGTGGGGTCGGGTGAACGGCCTCCCGGCCAGCTCACTCGCTGGGTTGAGCGCGATCAACTGCGGCTGCTTGCCGCACGCGGGGCAGCGGTGGCACGTCATCCGAGCTCGAGGGGGCGCGTTGCCGCAGGGAACACGGCTCGGGCTCTGCAGCAGGTTCGTTCGATTCGCCTCTGCCCGATCTCGACCGGCATCGTGGAGACCTCGGCAGTCCTCGTCGGGGCCGAGCGAGCCCGAGCCGTGGCGATGCGATTCGAGTTCACCTCCGAGCGCTGGCTGCTCACCGCATTCAGCCTCGGCTAGCGCTTCGTGCGCCGCTGCGCGGGGGACAGCGGCGCACGAGGAAACATGCGATTAGTTGCCCCGCCGCCGATTCTCGCGCTCAAGCCGGCGGCGCTCAGCACGACTGGCATTCGGATCGATCTCCACGATGCCGCTAGCCTCAAGTTCCATCTCTCCACGGACAACGCCGCCAGCCTCATCAGGCGCCGAATACTCCAGATGAGCCGGTCGCGACGGGGCAAGGCCCTTGGCGAGCAGCGCAGGCGCGACACCTTTGGGTGTCTCGGTCAGCCCAGCCAATGGGGGCTCCTCGGTGGCATCAATGAGACCCTCGACCGACTCCTGCGCTTCCGGCGAGACCTGCGGAGCCACCTCAACATCGACATTGAACAGATACCCGACGGTCTCCTCCTTGATGGAGTCCATCATCGCCGTGAAGAGGTCAAACCCCTCACGCTGGTATTCGATGAGTGGGTCGCGCTGGGCCATCGCACGCAGTCCGATGCCGTCGCGCAGGTAGTCCATCTCATAGAGGTGCTCGCGCCACTTGCGGTCCAGAACGGACAGGATGACACGGCGCTCTAGTTCCCTCGTCACCTGCTCGCCAAGAGTCTCCTCCCGGACGTCGTAGGCCCGCTGCACGTCCTCCTTGAGTTCGGCAACGAGATACTCACCGGTGAGCCCACTACGATCGCCACCCGAGAAATCCTCGAGTTCATCGACCGTGACACCAACGGGGTACAGCTGCTTCAGCGCGGTCCAGAGTCGGTCGAGGTCCCAGTCCTCCGGGTAGCCGTCCTTCGTTGCAGCAGTGACGTAGCCCTCGACCGTCGAGTCGATGAATTCGCGCACCTGCTCCTCAATGTCCTCGCCCTCAAGAACCCGCCGGCGCTCGTCGTATATGACCAAGCGCTGACGGTTCAGCACATCGTCGTACTTCAGGACGTCCTTGCGGATCTCGAAGTTCTGCGCCTCAACCTGCGACTGCGCTGATCGGATCGCGTTCGACACCATCTTGGCCTCGATCGGGACATCGTCCGGAACATTGAAGCGACGCAGGAAGGCATCGACCATGTCGGCCTTGAACAATCGCATGAGGTCGTCCTCGAGGGACAGGTAGAACTGGGTCGCGCCGGGATCACCTTGGCGACCGGATCGCCCACGCAACTGGTTGTCGATCCGGCGTGATTCATGTCGCTCAGTAGCGAGCACGTACAGACCCCCCAAGCCTACGACCTCATCATGCTCCGCCTGAACCGCCCGCTTCGACTGATCGAGCGCCGGTAGCCACGCCGCCTCATAGTCCTCTGGCTCATCGATCGGCGAAAGTCCTTGCTGAGCGAGGGCTGCCGCGGCCATGAACTCGGGGTTCCCCCCGAGCATGATGTCGGTGCCTCGACCCGCCATGTTCGTGGCCACGGTCACGGCCCCGCGGCGTCCGGCCTGCGCAACGATCGCGGCCTCACGATCGTTGTGCTTCGCATTGAGTACCTCGTGCGGCACGCCGTTCTGCTTCAGCAGTTTGCTCAGGTGCTCGGACTTCTCCACACTCGTCGTGCCGACGAGGATCGGCTGCCCCAGTTCGTGGCGCTCGACGATGTCGGCGAGCACTGCGTCGTACTTCGCGTTCTCGGTGCGATAGACAAGATCGGCATGATCGATACGAATCATCGGTCGGTTGGTTGGAATCGGAACAACGCCGAGGTTGTAGATCTGCGAAAACTCCGATGCCTCGGTCATGGCAGTACCAGTCATGCCGCCGAGACGTGAGTAGAGGCGAAAGAAGTTCTGGAGGGTGACGGTTGCGAGGGTCTGGTTCTCCGCCTTGATCTCGACGCCCTCCTTCGCCTCGATCGACTGGTGCAGACCCTCGTTGTAACGGCGGCCAGAAAGAATTCTTCCGGTGTGCTCGTCAACAATGAGCACCTCGCCGTTCATCACCACGTAGTCGCGATCCTTCTTGAACAGCTCCTTCGCCCGAATCGCGTTATTAAGAAAGCCGACGAGCGGGGTGTTGACGGTGTCGTAGAGGTTGTCGATCCCGAGTTGATCCTCGACCTTGTCAATCGTCGACTCCAGGACGCCGATCGTCTTCTTCTTCTCGTCTACCTCATAGTCGTCATCGCGCTTGAGCAGGTTCACGATCCGGGCGAACTCGGCGTACCAGTTGGTCGCCTGATCGGCTGGACCACTGATGATTAGCGGCGTGCGTGCCTCGTCGATGAGAATCGAGTCGACCTCGTCCACCACCGCGAAGTGGTGGCCCCGCTGAACCAGCTCATCACGCGACCACGCCATGTTGTCACGCAGATAATCGAAACCGAACTCGTTATTCGTGCCGTAGGTGATGTCGGCGGCATATGCGATACGACGCTCCGGAGGTGTCATGTTTGAGAGGATCACTCCCACCTCGAGGCCGAGGAACCGATGGATGCGTCCCATCCACTCGGAGTCACGCTCGGCGAGGTAGTCGTTGACCGTGACGACATGGACCCCCTTGCCGGACAGGGCATTGAGATAGGACGGCAGGGTCGCAACCAGGGTCTTGCCCTCGCCCGTGCGCATCTCGGCAATGTTCCCCATGTGCAGGGCTGCCCCGCCCATGATCTGGACGTCGTAGTGACGCTGGCCCAGCGTTCTCCGCGACGCCTCACGCACCGTCGCGAACGCCTCAGGCAGGAGATCGTCAAGGGTTTCGCCACCCTGATAGCGGTCCTTGTACTCCTGCGTGAGCGCTCGCAGCTCGGCATCTGTCAGCGAAGCGAAGTCCTCTTCGATGGCATTGACCGCTTGGGCGATCGCATGCAACCGACGCAGGATCTTGCCTTCTCCGGCGCGGAGGATCTTGTCGAGGAGTCCCACAGCGGGCGACCTTTCGGTTTGGGCATTCGGTTTGGGGCATTCGGCGGCTGTCTGGGACGGCCACGCAACGTAGCACTCCATCGTAGAGGGGTCATGGGGCGTTGACGGACGGGCTGGGAGACTGCACCCATGGCCACCCCCTCGCCCGATGCGTGGCGGGGCAAAACTCCGCCCGTCCTCAGCGACGGCATCGTCATCCTCCGGCCCCCCACACCGGCCGACGCCCCAGACATTGCCGAAGCATGCCAAGACCCGGACATCGTCCGCTGGACCACGATCCCCGCGCCATATTCGCTCGACGACGCCCACGCCTGGATCGCCGCCCACGAGGCAGGCGAGCACTGGTGGGCGGCTCCGACCTGGGCCGTCACAGGCAGTGACGCCAGATGGGGTGGCACCGTGGACCTCCGACTCGACGGGGTCGGCGGTGCTGAGGTCGGCTACCTCGTGGCACCCTGGCGGCGCGGAAATCAGGTGGCGACCCGCGCACTGCGTCTGGCCTGCGGTTGGGCATTCATGGCCCTGCGGCTCGAGGTGATCAGGTGGTACGCGAGCGTTGGCAATGACACCTCACGCACCGTCGCCACGAAGGTCGGGTTTCGGGTCCACCGCGATGTAATGCGGCTCGGTCTTGTCCAGCGCGGTGAGCGATTCGATGCCTGGGTAGGCGACCTGCTCCCGTCAGACCTCGTCGAGGTGACCGCTCGCCGCTCACCGTTCACCGGACCGAGCCTCACCCCTAGGGAGCGCGAGGTCCTCGACCGGCTTGCGGCGGGCCAATCGAATCGAGCAATCTCCCAGTCCCTTGGGATCAGCGAGAACACCGTGAAGAACCATGTGCGCAAGATCCTCGAGAAGTTGCAGGCGACCTCTCGGGTCGATGCCGTGATCAAGGGGGTGAACGGGGGTCTCACCTCGATCAATTGACCCGGCCCGACGCCGCAGGGCGCTCGGTTCCGGCGACCGCCGCAATCCCCTCGACCGCCAGCCCTGACGCCCGAAGGGTCCGCACCGCCTCCCACACGGTCGCGCCAGTTGTCACAACGTCATCAACAACGATGAGTCCCTCTCCTGGCGCCAGGCGTGACATCACCCGGGCGTCGACGGCCATCGTCTCCTGAACCGCGGCCCTGCGCGCCTGCGCCGATCTCCCAACGTGTCGACCACCATCAGCACGCCTGCAGAGGGCCGGCACGACGTGCGCGCACCACCCGGCCGCTCTGAGTTCCCCTGCCGCTCGATGAGCGATGGCACCGAGGGTGTCGATCCCCCTGCGCCTGACTGCATCGCGATGCGGAGGAATGGGGACGACCGCGAACGGCCCCTCGCCCAGCGCCGCGATCGAGACCGCAAGCATCGAGCCAAGAACCGGCGTGAGGCCGAGCACGCCGTGCTCCTTGTGCGCGATGATCACTCGCTTGGCTGCCCCGTCGTACGTCGACGCCACGACGACCAGCCCGGCGCCCGCCTGCTGATGAGACGGCAGCGTCCCCCAGTGTCGGATCTCGTGCCTGTGCACCTGAATGAGCGACACCTCGCAGGCCGAGCAGAGCACTGATCCAATCTCGCCGCACGCAACGCAGGCCCGCGACAGCGTGAGATCTGCCACATCAGCTGCCAGGTCCTCCATCCATCGGCGAAGTCCACTGGCTCCCGCTGCCCCCCACCTCGCCATCGCCTGAGCATGCCGGGATCACCACATTTGCCGCCAGCGGCGCAGCATCGCCTGTGGATACGTGGGACTTTAATTCGGATAGGCCGGAGAAGTGCCGTTCGCGCGGCCACGCCACGACCCTGCGTTCAACTCATAGACCTGTCCGTCTGCTCCCGCGACGAGCATCGGGAGTCCTGGCGCCGCGGCAATCGACACCGGGGCCTCTGGGGAGCCAAGGGCCGACACTAAACCTCTCGCGAGATCGATTTCGAAGACCTCCAGCGCTCCCGCCTCAACACTGCCGAGCACCGCGACGGAGTCTGCGCCCGACCACGCGACATCGACCACCTCGGTTAGCTTCGACTCAACCCTGATCGGGTCATCAATGCTGATCTCGCCCCCGGGACCGGATCGCACGATTCGCCCGATGAGGAGTGAGGTACGCGCTCCACTCTGAACAACGAGCGCAGCCCTCGTCCCGTCGCGCGACGGCGTCGCAGAACGAATGACGGTCTTGCTGGCGAGCCCGGTCACCCTGATGCTCGACCGGGTGCCATCAGGTCGAACGACGCCGAGCCCCTCGTCCGCATCGATAACCCACAGCACCCCTGACCGATCGAAGACCGGGTTGGACAGGTTCGCACCGGCGACCAGTTCGGTCAGCGGCCGCCCAGCTCCGAGTGGCCCGCGCCATAGGCTGCCCTGGCCATCAATACCCGCAATGAAGTCAGAGGCTCTCGACACCGCAATGTCAACGAAGGACACCTGTCCGTCACCGGCACCACCGGGCACTGGCCGCGTCGTTCCTGCGAACAATCGCGCCACCGAGGACGATCTCGCGACATAGCCGCTCGAACCTGGCGGCACACCGCCCGGGTCAACCTCGGGCCAGGAATCACGGGGCTGCGGGGAAGCGACTCCTGGAACACTCAGTGGTTGGCCGAGGGAGGTAATGCTCACCGCCGCCACCTCCGGCACCTGACGAAGTGTCCAGACGAGTTGTTGCGAAAGGGCCTGGCGCGCGCTATCGCTGATGAGCTGCGCATTCGGGGTCAGATCAACGGCCGCGACGCCCGACTCGATCGGCACCGACTCGATCGCTAGTCCGACACCGTCGGGAAATCCGGTACGGACTGCCGGGAGCAGCCATTCACTCGGGCCCTCGACGAGGTACTTCACGAGGGTCGTTGCTTGGCCTGGCCCGAGGACGGGGACCATTCGAGGATCCGGAACCAGCGTGCTGAAGGTCGGATCGAAGAAGTAGACGGAGAGCGAGCGAAATGAGCGATCGACGTCAGCTAGGGAGAGGATGAGACCGGCCGGCGCACGGCTGATTCGCCATTCGTCTCGCTCTCTCACGAGGGTGAAGGTGCTCCTCAGCTCTGTTCCCGGCGGTGAGACGTCAT
>CAMAWO010000093.1 GCA_945861925.1 Bifidobacterium breve
CGAATTCGTGCGTCATCGACGCCGATTTTTGGCGCCAGACTCACGCCGTCGGTAGGTTGGGGCTTCGCCTCGATCAGGCTGTCCTCGAGCGCATCGAGGGTCGCGATGAGGAGTCCAGCGCCCGAATCCGCGAGTCGGTCGAGAAGATCACCGGACGTGTCCGCACGGCGGATCACTTCGGTGACGGTGCCGAGCACGGGGCCATCGTCAAGACCCGGACCAATGACGAAGGTCGTTGCACCCGTGATGTCGTCGCCATGGAGGACAGCATGCTGCACAGGGGCCGCGCCTCGCCACGCCGGAAGGAGCGAGAAGTGCAGGTTCACCCAGCCGAGCCGCGGGATCGACAGGAGGCTGGCGGGCAGGAGCGCTCCGTAGGCAACCACCGGGCAGCAGTCGGGTTCAAGGCCACGTAGCTCATCGGCGAAACTCAGCTCGCCGGGGCTCATCGGGGTCAACACGGGTATGCCCCGACCTTCTGCGAACTCGGCTACCGCGCTGCGCTCCACAGTTCGGCCACGTCCACGTGCGGAATCCGGCCTTGTGACGACAGCGATGACTTCATGTCGGGAATCCAGCAAAGCCTCGAGAGCTGGCAGAGCCACTCCAGGCGTTCCAGCGAAAACACAGCGCACCTGTGGCCCTACAGCCAGCGGGAGGAGATGGTGTGCGGGCTGGCATGGAAGGCTGGGGCTGGCTCACCGAACCACTCAGACTCGCGGATGAGTCGCATCGCCTCGCGCCGGGTCTCCGAATCGAGCCTGTCGATGAAGAGGACTCCGTCGAGGTGATCGGTCTCATGCTGGACGCAACGGGCCAGTAGATCACTGCCCGCGATGACGACCGGTTCTCCATGCATATTCATGCCCTTGGCCACAACGCTCATCGCGCGCTTCGTGTCGAAGGCGAGCCCGGGAAGCGAGAGGCACCCCTCCTCGCCATCTTGAATATCGGAGGATAGGTCAAGGTCGGGGTTGACGAGGTGGCCGATCTCATCATCGACCCAGTAGGTGAAGACCCGTAGGGAAACGCCAATCTGGGGAGCCGCGAGACCCGCGCCGGGCGCATCCTGCATCGTCTCGGTCAGGTCCTTCACGAGCTTGCGCAGCTCCTTGTCGAAGGTCTCGACGGTGGCCGCCGGCGTACGAAGGACGGGATCGCCCATAAGTCGAATCGGTTGAATTGCCACAACCCAAGAGTATCGTCACGCCCCTCCATTCTCATCTCGCCCACAATCCCATCTGGCCCAGAATCCGGGCGAGATAAACGAAACGGAGAAGAATCACCCGCGATTCATTCATCTCGCCCGGATTCGGGGTGAGATGAATGGAGGGGGGCGCTCGTGGTTTGGCTCCTTAGGTGTCGATATCCCTTGGATCCATGATTACTGTGACGGGCTTGCCGGGCCCTGACTTCGCCGACCGGACGACGCTGATGGCGCGCAGCTCCCTGCCAAGTATTGGCCCATCCTCCCGTCGCACGGTCACGATCGCCCTGCCGCCCACCGGGCCGAGGAGCCGGTGAGTCACCCGCAGGGCACGTCCGACCTCATCGATGTCCTGCGGAGCCCCTCGCAGCACCGCGACGCGGTTCGCGGGAGGCATACCGGCGGAGGCCCGCTCGCCCAACTCGCGCGCAGCCAGCCATGATGCGTCCCATCGAACAAGTGCCTGCACTGCCGGCGCGCCGATGTCAGCGGTGACGATGACATGCGCGCGAGGTCTCGCGAGCAGCGCGGCCGAGAACCATCGATGCGCAGACTCCTCCATCGCCCGCAGCGACTGGCGCATCATCGAGGTTCGCGCGTCGAGAATAACGACGGCGGTGTATCCGCCTGAGGCCACCGGCTCGGCGCCAGCCGTCGCGATAACCAGGGCCGGGGTCTCCCCCACCGCACGCTTCACCTGGTCGCCAGACGACCACACGATCCGTTCACCATAAAAGGCCCGTCCGAACTCCTCGGCGGTGCGTTCGATTCCAATCGCCACCGCCCGGAACTGGCCGGAGCCACACGCCCCGCATGACCACGAGCCTGACCACTTGCCACACCAGCCACACATGGCCACCTGCCGCCCAACTGCCAGTGACAACGGCCCGGTGCATGAGCACCGGGCTGCCTCTCTGCAGCCCAGGCATGCGAGCGCCGGCAGGTAGCCGCGCCTGGCCACCTGAATGAGTACCGGCCCGCTGCGCAGGCCCTCCTTAGCGACCAGCCAGGCGGTGTGTGGAATCCTCGCTGACGCAGCAGCCTCGTCACGAGCCTCGTCTTGGATCTCCAGCGCGCGAACCACTGGCGCGTCGGCACGTAGCGTCTGCCGATTCGGGGAAATCGACTGTGCCCAGCCACGCGCGCACCACTGTTCGGTCTCGACGCTTCGGGCCGGTGATCCGACAAGGAGGCCGCATCCGGTGAGATGGGAGCGCAGGGCTGCGACGTCGCGGGCATTCCAGTAGGGCGCGTGCGGCTCCCACAGCGCCTCATCACCGTCATTCCAGACGATCGTGAGTGCCAAATCACGAACGGGCGCGAAGACCGCTGCCCTCGTCCCGACAACGAGGCGGACTGTTCCACGCAGCACCCTGAGGAATTCCCGGTACCGGCGCTCGGGCCCGAGATCTGCCGTGAGCACGGACATCGTCTCAGTGCAATCCTCGAGGGCTGCGGTCATCTGCGCGACATCCCAGGCGTCTGGGACAACGACGAGGACACCGCCCGTCGGACGCGAGAGCACCGCACGGACGATCGCCGCAATGTCTGCCGTCCACGGATGGGCTGGCGCAGCAGACCACACGCCGCGCACTCCGGCGATGCCACCGGCGAGCGCACGTCCGTACAGCACCCTGCCACGCTGGTAGCGCGCCCATGCTTCCTCGTCACCCTCGCGAGGGTGGACCAAAGAGGTCGTGTCAATCATTGCGATTGCTGCCTCAGCGCGAGCGTGGCGCGGGGGCACGGCGGCCCTCAAGACGTCCCAGAAGGAACCCGCATATCGATCCGCCACCGCTGAAACGAGAGCCGAGACCTCGTCGGTAAGCACCTGCTCGGGCGACAGCACACGTTCGATGGGCCGTAGGCTCGATTCGACCGAGCTCTCCTGGCTCCGCCCGACGATGAGGCCATTGAGGAGCCGTCCAGCGAAACGAACACGCACGCGAACCCCGGGTTGAGCAGCTATGTCGAGGGATTCGGGCACCCCGTAGTCGAATACCCGGTCGAGGTGGGGCAACGGTGATTCCACGCGCACCTGAGCGACCGGCGACTCCTTCGCCAACGGCGCCCTCGAACCCACCCGCGGGCGGCGGCCAACCGGTGTACCTGTATCCAGTGCCAGCTGGTCGTCGATCACTGCCCCCCGGGGGCGCTACTAGACGCCAGCGACGTCGCGCAGCGCCTCTGCCCGGTCGACGCCCTCCCAGGTGAACGTCGGCCCGACCTGAGTGCGACTCATCACGTCATCCGCATCGAGCAACTCGTTCATTCCCTGCGGACGACCAAAGTGTCCATACGCGCTCGTCGTTCGGTAAATCGGGCGAAGCAGGTCAAGATCGCGAATAATCGCGGCTGGACGTAGGTCAAAGACTCGAAGCACGGCCTCCTGAATCGTCTCATCGCTGATGATGCCAGTACCGAAGGTCTCGACGAACACACCAACCGGGTGAGCCTTGCCGATCGCGTAGGCGACCTGAACCTCACACCGCGTCGCCAGACCAGCAGCGACAACATTCTTGGCGACCCAGCGCATCGCATACGCGGCAGACCGGTCAACCTTTGACGGGTCCTTCCCAGAGAAAGCACCGCCACCGTGGCGGGCCATCCCGCCATAGGTATCAACAATGATCTTGCGCCCGGTGAGGCCGGCATCGCCCATCGGCCCGCCGACCACGAACTTTCCGGTGGGATTGACGAGCAGGCGGTAGTCCTTCGAGTCGAGATCGATCGTCTCGAGAATTGGCTCAACGACCATTCGACGAATGTCTGGGCCAAGATCCTTGTCGAGGTCGATATGTTCTGCATGCTGGCTGGACACCACGATGGTGTCGATTCGGACTGGGCGATCATTATCGTCGTACTCGATGGTGACCTGAGTCTTCCCATCAGCGCGCAGGTAGCCGAGCGTACCGTCCTTGCGAACGAGGGTGAGTCGCTCGGCGAGGCGGTGCGCCAGAGAGATCGGCAGTGGCATGAGCTCGACGGTGTCGGTGCAGGCGTAGCCGAACATCAGACCCTGATCACCGGCGCCTTGTCGGTCGAGTGGATCGCCGCTCTTGCCCTCTCGCTCCTCGATTGCGTCGTCGACACCCTGCGCAATATCCGGTGACTGCTTGCCGATTGACACCTGGATGCCACAGGACGAGCCGTCGAAACCCTTCTCCGAGGAGTCATAGCCGATATGCAGGACGGTGTCGCGCACGAGCTTCATCACATCTGCAAAGCCATCGGTGGTGACCTCGCCGGCAACGTGCACCTGGCCGGTCGTGAGCATCGTTTCGACGGCAACACGACTGCGCGGATCCTGACGCAGGAGGTCATCCAAGATGGCATCGCTGATCTGATCAGCCATCTTGTCGGGGTGACCCTCGGTGACGGACTCGGACGTGAACAAGCGCTTCGACACGAACTCTTCTCCCGATAGTGACGGCAACCATGACGGTCCTTGCCAATGAACCATCACAGTCTAGCGTTGAGCCCTACTCGTCGACTGCCAATCGACCAGCGAACAGGCGAGCAACGGCATCCCAGACTCCGTCCGCCACGGCGGCCTTCGAGCGACGTGACAACTCCGTCATCGAACCGTCGGACCCCAACACCAGCACCTCATTGTCAACAGCGCCGAAGACCTCGGCCCGCCCCACATCATTGACGATGAGCAGGTCGCAGCCCTTGCGGGCAAGCTTTCCTCTCGCAACTGAGAGCAACTCGTCACCATTGGTCGCTGTCTCAGCAGCGAAGCCGACGATGATGGGTCGCGCGCCCACTCGCGTTCGAACAAGATCAGCGAGGACATCGACGGTCTGGACCAGATCAATACGCAGGGTCGCCTCGCCAGACTCCTTCTTGATCTTGGATCCGGCCCGGGTATCGGGGCGGAAATCTGCGACTGCTGCAGCCATGACGAGGACATCGGCGGCGTTCGACCGCGCAACCATCGCCGCGTGCAGTTCGGCGGCCGTGCTCACCCGCACGAGCGTGACCCCCGCCGGGGGATCGACGTCGAGGTTGGCCGCGACAAGGGTGACCGAGGCGCCGCGCGACACAGCTGTCCGGGCAAGTTCGACCCCTTGACGCCCACTGCTGTTGTTCCCGATGAACCGCACCGGATCCAGCGGCTCCCGAGTACCGCCCGCACTCACGACGATCGATCGTCCGGCAAGGTCATTGGACGGACTTCGCCGCAGCAGATCGCCAATGGCTTCGAGAATCTGGCGCGGCTCAGGCAGTCGCCCTGCCCCGGAGTCGGTGCCGGTGAGCCGGCCGGCAGCGGGCTCCAGCACGACGACTCCCCTGCCGCGTAGATCCGAAACATTTCGCTGTGTAGCCGCGTGGACCCACATTTCGGTGTGCATCGCTGGCGCGAGGAGGATCGGGCACCGTGCGGTGAGGAGGATGTTCATGAGGAGGTCGCCCGCTACTCCGTGCGTTGCGCGGGCCAGCAGGTCGGCTGTCGCGGGGACCACGACAACGAGGTCGGCCTGCTGTCCGAGTCGCACGTGCGCAACGAGGTGCGTCTGATCCCAGACCGTGTGGTGCACCGCCTTGCCGGACAGCGCCTCCCAGGTCGCAGAGCCGACGAATCTCAACGCAGCTGCCGTCGGGACGACGGTGACGTCGTGCCCTGACTCGGTGAGGCCGCGGACAACCTCGACAGCCTTGTAGGCCGCTATGCCCCCTGCTACCCCCACAACGACGCGAGACCGGCGCCCCGGAATCGGGACACCGGTCTCGGCAGGGGTCGTGGTCAGACCGGCTCCTCGACCGCCTCGGAGATGAGGAGTCCCGCATCAATCTCACGCAGGGCGATGGAGAGCGACTTCTCCTGAACGTGGGTCTCGACAAGGGGACCGACATACTCCAACAAGCCTTCGCCGAGCTGGGAGTAGTAGGCGTTGATCTGTCGCGCACGCTTGGAGGCATAGATGACGAGCGAGTACTTCGAGTCCGTCTTTTCGAGGAGCGCATCGATGGACGGATGGGTGATGCCCTCAGGGCGTGCGGAACTCATGTGAGCAAGCCTACCAGCGTTTCGACGGTGTCTGGCACCTCGGTGTTCACGACGACCTCGTCGAATTCCTCCCGCGCGGCCAACTCCTGCTCCGCGACAGCCAGTCGACGAGCAACTGCCTCCTCCGATTCCGTACCGCGGCCGAGGAGCCTCGCACGCAGGATCTCCCAGGAGGGCGGGGCGAGAAACACGAGCAGAGCGTCATCAGCCGCCTGCCGAACCTGCCGGGCCCCAGCGACCTCAATCTCCAAGATGACGGGTCGACCCGCAGCACGATGCTCGCCGACAGGCCCGCGCGGAGTCCCGTACCGGTTGCCGGCGAACTCCGCCCACTCCAGGAGATCTCCGGCAGCGATCATGGCGTCGAACCCCCTCGAATCGACGAAGAAGTAGTCGACCCCATCGACCTCGCCCGGCCGAGGCGGACGGGTCGTGGCCGAGATGGAGAGCCATGCATGCGGCATCCGCTCAAGGAGCGCCCGTACTACCGTGCTCTTGCCAACACCAGATGGTCCGGACACCACCATGAGCCGCCCCCTGCTACCGCTCATGCTTCGATGGCCCCGATCAGCTCATGACGCTGTCGATCCGTGAGGCCCCCAAGTCGACGCGTCTGTGCGACGTCCAACCTCTCCATGATCGAATCGGCACGAGCCGGGCCGATTCTGGGGAGTGACTCCAGCAGCCACCGAACCCGAACGCCCTGCCACTCCCCCGACATTCCAGCGTTTCTGATGATCTCAGCGCCCGAGATCTGACCGGCTTTCAGCGCCCGACGAAGCACTACCCGCTCATGGCGCACCTCCATGGCCCGTAGCAGTGCCGATGCCCGCTGGTCCTCAGTGCGGACGGGAACGGTCACGGATCGACCCGGGCCCCATGACCGGGCTGAGTAGTTGGGGCTCCGAGAGCAACGCGGGCATCGAGAGCAACGCGGCAGGTGGCGGCCAGTGCTGCCGCAGCCGCCCCGACATCAGGGGCTCCCGTGATCGGCCGGCCGATAACAAGCAGGTCTGCCCCATCTGCGAGCGCCTGCTCTGGGGTCGCGGTCCGACGCTGGTCATCGGCCGAGGCGCCAGCCGGCCGCACACCGGGCGTGATGAGCACGATGTCGGAGGTAACCGCGGCCCGGATCGCCGCCACCTCGCGCGGGGAGCAGACGATGGCACCAGCGCCGGCGCGCGTAGCAAGAACCGCGAGCCGAACGGCCGCATCGAGCGCTGGGCCAGCCATGCCGATCGATTCCAGCGACTCGTCGTCGAGGGAGGTCAACACGGTGACCGCCGTGATGCGGGTATCCGGGAGCGCCCCCGCCGCCGCAGTGATCATCTGCGAACCCCCGGCCGCATGAACGGTGAGGAACGCTGGAGCAAGGTGAGCAACGGCTCTGGCTGCACCCGCGACAGTCGCCGGGATGTCATGGAGCTTGAGGTCGAGGAAAATGGCTGGCGATTGGCCGGTGACGGCAGCTGCCGCTGCGCGCGCCACCTCGACGGATGCCGCGCCGTCGCGGCAGAACACCTCCAAGCCCACCTTGAGCGTCGAGACGTACGGAGTCACGGCCCGCGTCCAAGCGGCCAACACGGTGAGGTTCGGCGCATCGAGCGCGACTGCTATCGGGCCGGCGGTAATCCCGGTCATGTGAGGAAAGTCGTTGCCCGCGACGCCGGTAGGCGCCTCATGACTGCGGCTCAGGTGAGAGATCGGCGCGTTGGTCGTCAACTGCCTGCGCCTCGGCGAAGTCCTTGTACTGGTCGAACGGTTCACTCGCAGTGTCGCGTCGAATCTGCACCACCTCGGCAACTGGCCTGCTGTCATCGAGGCCGTCGACGTCCGAGACCTGAATGCTCTTTGGAACATCAACGACCTGCTCGTCACTCGACTCAGAGGCTTCGAACGTCTCGGCCTCCGCAATTTCGGCCAGGAGGCGTTCTGGAGCGTCATGCTCACGATGGGCGTAGGAGATTGCCTGCCCCAAGGAGGTGAAGCCTCGCTCGTGCAGCGCCTGGGCCAACTCGCGCTGCACCCGGATCGGGGCGGACGGGTCATTGAATGTGGCTGTACCGACCGAGACGGCATTCGCGCCAGCAAGGATGAACTGCAGTGCATCGAGCCCGGTGCGGATGCCGCCCATACCGAGGATGGGGATCTTTGGCATGGCCTGGCGGATCTGCCAGACACAGCGCACGGCGATCGGCCGGATTGCCGGACCGCTGAGCCCGCCGGTGACACCCGCGAGGGCTGGGCGCATGCGATCGACGTCGATGACCATTCCCAAGGCGGTATTGATGACCGATAGCCCGCTGGCACCAGCGCGTACGACGGCGTGCGCGATATCCGTGATGTCGGTGACGTCAGGCGAGAGTTTCGCGAGGACAGGGGTGTGTGGATCGACATGGCGGCGGACGGCCTGAATGACCTGCGACGCCGCCTCGGGGTTGCAGGCGAAGACCTGCCCGCGGTCCTCGACGTTTGGGCAGGAGATGTTCACCTCAATGGCGTCAATCCCCGATACATACCTAAGCTTCTGGGCGATCTTCACATACTCCTCGACCGAGTCACCGGCGATCGACACGATGACCCTGGCGCCGCGCTGCTCAAGCCAAGCGAGGTCGGTCTCGATGAAGGCATCGAGACCCGGACCTTGGAGGCCTATGGAATTGAGCATGCCGCTCGGCGTCTCCGCCATTCGCGGGGTGGGCCGACCGGCGCGGGGCCGGAGCATGATGCTTTTCGTGACGATCGCACCAAGGTGGGTGATGTCGAAGTAATCATCGAGCTCCCGGCCGGACGCCGCACAGCCGGATGCGGTGAGGACAGGAGCATCGAGGTGCATGGCACCCAGTGATGTCGACATGTCCATGCGCGGGGTCTCCGAGGTGGAGCCCACCGGCCCGCGTCCGATAACGGCCGGGCTCATGACTCCTCCACGACCGGAGCGCCGAAGACATCAGCGGGGATCGTGCCGACATCGCTCCAGCGGACCCGATCTCCGCGGAACACCGGACCCTCCACGCATGACCGCACCATGCGGGTCACGCCGTCGGGGCCGATGACCGGGAGCACGCACGTCATGCACACCCCGATGCCGCAAGCCATCGCCTCCTCGACCGAGCACTGGCTGTACGCCCGGTGCTCGGCGGCGATCCCAGCGACCGCCGACAGCATTCCCATCGGACCACAGGCGTACACGACCGCTGCCTCTGACTTGTCGATGACTGAGCCGAGGACATCGGTGACGCGGCCCTGCTCGCCCGCTGAGCCGTCCTCGGTCGTGATGATGAGCTTCGATGAGGCTCGCTTCATCTCCAGAACGCCGAAGAGCTTCGACTCAACGGAGGCTCCCATAACGACATCGACCCGGCATCCCCGATCGCGCAATTGCTCAGCGAGCATGAACATCCCCGCGGAACCGTAGCCTCCTGCGACGAGCACACACGGGACCCGCTCCTTGGGCAGGATAAACGGCCGGCCAAGCGGGCCGACAATATCGAGGATGTCGTGCCGGCGCCGCTCACTCAGCCACTTCGAGCCCTTGCCCTCAACCCCGACGACGATCTCAAGGGTGCCGCCGTACACGCCGCGGGACTTCACCTGATAAATCGCGAAGGCGCGCCGGAGCAGCATGCTGCTCTCCTCGCCGCCTATGGACACCGTGACGAAGTGCCCGGGGCGGGCCAACTCCGGCATCCCGGCCGCCGTCACCGAGAGCACCGAGTACGCGCCCGACTTGCGGACGTCGAGGACCTCGGCGCGGAACTGGATTGGCACGGTTCAGCGCTCCTCTGCACTCAGGGGGTGGTTTGCTGCCCTCGACTCGTGCCCTGATCGTATTAAAGCGGCCTGCGCCGACCTCAATTGGTTGAGCGTACTCCCATGCTCCTGGAGTGACAGCACGGTCGGCTCGACGCTTCGCAGCGACTCGATCCCCTGCACCGCCGCCGCGAGGCCCTGGACCGTGGTGATGCTCGGCACCCCCTTCATGACCGCGGCCGTGCGGATCTCGTAACCATCGACGCGTGGTCCGACGCCGTAGGGCGTGTTCACAATTAGGTCAATCTGGCCCGCCATAATCATGTCGACCGTCGTGGGTTCTCCTGCTGGTCCGCGCCCCTCATGCTGCTTGCGCAGAATCTCGGCCCGAACGCCGTTGCGCTCGAGAGCCTGCGCTGTGCCCGCGGTCGCGAGGAGCCGAAAACCGAATTCGGCCAAGCGTCTGAGCGGTTCAATCGCAGCCGCCTTGTCGCGATCAGCGAGCGAGACAAATGCAGTACCTGTGGTCGGTAGCCCGCCCGAGAATGCCGCCTCCTGTGACTTGGCGAATGCAACACCGAATGAGTCGTCAATCCCCATAACCTCACCGGTCGATCGCATCTCCGGTCCCAGGAGGGTGTCGACCCCGTGGAATCGACCGAAGGGCAGAACCGCCTCCTTCACCGCGACGGCTGCCCCAACCGGGAGGGTGCCTCCGTCGCCGTGGGCGGGCAGGATTCCATCGACCCGCAAGCCCGCGATGGTCTGGCCGACCATGACCCGCGCGGCAGCCTTCGCGACCGGTACCGCTGTCGCCTTCGACACGAACGGAACGGTACGCGACGCGCGCGGGTTCGCCTCGAGCACGTAGAGGACACCGTCGAGCAGGGCATATTGGACGTTCAGCAGCCCGAGCACACCAACGCCCTTTGCGATGGCGAGGGTCGACTCCCTGATTCGGTCGATCTCATCCGCGATGAGGGTCATCGGCGGCAGCACGCAGGCTGAGTCACCCGAGTGAATACCGGCCTCCTCGATGTGCTCCATGACCCCGGCGAGGAAGAGTTCCTCCCCGTCGTAGATGGCATCGACGTCGATCTCGATCGCGTTGTCGAGAAAGCGGTCGACGAGCACCGGGTGATTCGCGTTGATCTCCGTGGAGCGGACGAGGTAATCGGCGAGCATCGCGTCGTCGTACACGATCTCCATGCCACGACCGCCGAGGACGTAACTCGGTCGCACGAGCACCGGATACCCGACATCCTTCGCGATCGCCTGCGCCTCTGAAAAGGAGGACGCCGTCCCATGCTCTGGCGCGGGCAGGCCGGCCGCAGCGAGGACCTTGCCGAAGGCACCCCGCTCCTCCGCGAGGTGAATCGCCTCCGGGCTCGTCCCGAGGATTGGTACTCCTGCGTCCTTGAGTGCCTGTGCCAGCCCTAGCGGGGTCTGGCCACCGAGCTGGACGATGACCCCGACGAGGGTGCCCGCCTGACGCTCCAGATGGACGACCTCGAGCACATCCTCCAGGGTGAGCGGCTCAAAGTAGAGCCGATCGGCCGTGTCGTAGTCGGTCGACACGGTCTCCGGATTGCAGTTGATCATGATGGTCTCGTATCCGGCATCGCGAAGGGTCAGCGCTGCATGAACGCACGAGTAGTCGAACTCGATACCCTGCCCGATCCGGTTCGGCCCCGAGCCAAGGATCACCACCTTGCGCCGATCGGATGGGACGGCCTCGTTCTCATCGTCGTACGACGAGTAGTGGTACGGGGTGGTCGCCTCGAATTCAGCCGCGCACGTGTCGACCGTCTTGAATACCGGACGGATCTGGAGGCCATGCCTGAGCTCGCGGACCTCGTGCTCGGCAAGGCCGCGCAACTGCCCGATCTGCCGGTCGGAGAAGCCTTGGCGCTTGGCATCCCGGATGATGCCGGCGTTAAGCCCATCAGCCGAGCGCAGGCCATCGGCCATTTCGTTGATGAGGCAGATCTGGTCGAGAAACCAAGGGTCGATAGAGGTCGATGCATGCACCTGCTCGATGGTCGCTCCCGCCCAAAGCGCCCGCTGCACCAAGGAGAGTCGGCAGTCGTGCGGCTTGGACATCTCCGCAAGGAGCGTTGCGAGATCAACATCGGACCGGTGCTCAGGCCAGAAGAACACAGCTTCTGGTCGCTCAAGTGAGCGAAGGGCTTTCTGAAGCGCCTCGGTGAAGTTCCGGCCGATCGCCATGGCCTCGCCGACGCTCTTCATCGTCGTGGTGAGGATCGGGTCGGCCTGTGGGAACTTCTCGAAGGCGAACCGCGGCACCTTCACGACCACGTAGTCCAAGGTGGGCTCGAATGATGCCGGCGTCTTCCGCGTGATGTCGTTCGGAATTTCATCGAGCGTGTAGCCGATCGCGAGTCGCGCCGCGATCTTGGCGATCGGGAATCCGGTCGCCTTTGAGGCCAGGGCCGACGAGCGCGACACCCGTGGGTTCATCTCAATGACGATCATTCGGCCATCGCTCGGGTCGATCGCGAACTGGATATTGCAACCGCCGGTGTCGACTCCAACCGCCCGGATGATCTGGATCCCGACGTCGCGCATGTGCTGGAACTCGCGATCGGTAAG
>CAMAWO010000094.1 GCA_945861925.1 Bifidobacterium breve
CGTACGTGCCTTCCCCATGAGCTATGTATGTTCTACGATATTTGTGTGGGTGGTGTCGGGATTAACGTCAGCGCCCGCCGGCACGGGGTCGTCGATGACGACATCAGGCACGCGATCACCCACACAGTGCACAGCGACGACATCGATCCCGAACCCCCGGTTCGTCGCCTCCACTTGGGGCCGGACCGCTCGGGCAACATGCTCGAGGTCGTCACGCTGCACTTCGACGACGGGGGCGTGCTCGCGATCCACGCGATGAAGATGACGAAGAAGTACTGGCGAATCCTAGAAGGGCACCGCAATGACTAAGAAGAAGGTCCTGGGCGTCTCCGGCGGTCAGCCGATCACCCAGTCCGACATCGAGCGAATGGCGGACGAGGCCGAGCGTGGCTACGGCGACGCGCAGCTTCGCCGTGCCGGTCGGGGACGGCCCTCCTTGGGTGACGGCCCGGCCAGGGCCATCCAGGCACGGCTGGATCCGCAGTTGCACGCGGCTCTCGAGCAGCGCGCAAAAGCAGATCACAAGACCTCCAGCGAGATCGTTCGAGAGGCCCTCCACGAATACCTCTCCGCGTGAATGTGGGCCTCACGAGGAGGCCAACGTGGGGCCTTTCCGCCGGGGCCCGGGTGAGTCTGGGTGAGCCTCGGCGTCGCGAAACCGCTCTTCTTGGATCCGATGACGTCTTCCAAGGCTCTCGGCGTTGCGACGTTCGCTGGAATTCGCCCTCATTGAACGCGAGATCCGGACCTCGATGAAGGCGCAGGGCCTGACCGGCATCCGGCTCTACCCCGAACTGCGAAACTGCCCTGCCCCCAGTGCTCCCCGCATCCTGGGTCGCCTGCACATCCCAGCAAAGGTCTGCAACTGACCCCTTGAAGTGGGGTGCCATATCGACCGCGAGAAGTGCGGAACGTCTGATGCGGGGGAGGACTACGGCGGCTTCTCGCTCAGTGAGACCTGGGATATCGCGCCGTCGGTTCGGCCCGCTGATTTCACGACGAAGGGGCGTCCGGGCGTCCGCGCCCAACTGCTCAACGTTCGCGAGGGAAAGCTGGAGATGGACTTCGTCGTGCGCCCGGGCCAGCGATCAACACACGTGCTCAATGCCGTCTCGCCGGCGTGGACGAGTTCACTCGCCGTGGCGGAGTACGTCGTGGAACGAATCGTCGTGTAGTGGGCTTGCCGGGACCGTCGAATGTTGGTGGATGCAGGACATGCCCACCTTTCAAGCTTCAGGGACCGAGGAGTGCCAGTGGGACGACGGCGACGCCGTCGGGCCGGCGGTAGGCGACCGGCCCCGTCGTGATGACGAGCCGATCGGCAAGTTGCTCGCCGAGCTTGGTCTCCAGCCAGTTCAGATGGCGCACGTCAAGATTGCTGACAGTGGGAGCGAGCTTGACCTCGATCGCGATGACTCGACGGTCTGGCCCTTCGATGATCAGGTCGATCTCGCGGGCTCCATCCTTCGTTCTCAGGTGAGCGGTCGTGGCATGAAGTGCGTCTGCGTAGACACGAACCGTCTGCGTCACGAGGGATTCAAACAGGGCACCCATCCAGGTCCCAGTGGACGAATGGGCTCGGTCACCCCGAATGAGGCCTTCTTTGCCGACCCCCACCAACCGAGCAGCAAGCGCAGGATCGACGAGGTGATGCCTGGGTGCATGAGCGAGTCTCGCGATTGGGTTGAACACTGGGATCCATGCCGGCAGCGGCTCGAGGATGAATAGCCGCGTCAATTGCTCCCGATAGTTGTCGACCGTTCCCCGGGCGGGCTTGTCATGGTGCCCGGATGTGGCCGCATCAAGGATGGTCGTGTACGAGGCGTCGGTCGCCGTCGCAGCGCCGTACGCGGCAAGCCAGGCGCGAAGTGCGCTGGGCCTTCGTACCGTCACTCCGTTCTCTGGCAACTCCCGCTCGATGATCCTGGCGATATAGCTGTCGAGTTGGAAGTTCCGAGCCCGCTCCGGCAGCGTGCGGATGCCGGGGAATCCCGAGCGGAGAATCTCATCGACGTACGTCGGCAAATCGACGGGCGAATTCCCTTCGATGCTTGCTTGTTCGCCGCTCATCAGGGCTGCCAAGGAAACCGTTGGCTGGGTGAGTCCGCGTTCTCTGATCGCTAGGGGTCTCATGTGAAGGCGCCCGATGCGTCCGGCCCCCGAGTGAATGCGCGCCCCGTGAGGCGCGCCGGCGGAGCCAGTCAGCAGGAACCGGCCCCCCGTCGGATCATCGTCGACTGCGCGACGAACCCGGTCCCACACCGCGGGCTCGAGCTGCCATTCGTCGATGAGCACTGGAGCAGGCACCTGAACGACGCGCGCGAGGTTGGCGGTCAGCGCCTCGCGTTGTCCGGGGTCGCTGAGCGAGAGCGTTGTCTTGGCACGCTGGCTGGCGGTGGCTGTCTTGCCGACTCCCTTTGCCCCCTCCAGCGCAAGGGCGGCAATATGCGGGAAGAGTTCGTCCAAGGTGTCGTCGAGGACTCTGCGCCGATACTCCACAGGCGAAAACTACCAGAGTTTCGGAGTCTATTGTGCAAATAGACGGCCATCTACTATGCAAAAAGATAACCTCCAACTGTGCAAATCGTTGCCCGTAGAGCGGTGTTGCGCGCCGCGCCGCCGTCCAGTTCTCCCTCGGCGAGACATTGGACATCGCGCGCACCAACCGTCATTTCACGGCAGGTCGCACCAAGACGTGCCCCCTTTCGCATGCGACACGCAGGAACTCGTGCATGAGCGACCGAACACGACTGCGTTTTCAGTCACTTCAGGCGGTCCAGGACTGCTCGATCCTGCGGTCGCGGACCCTCGCGGACGCGCACACTGCCACAAGCGGGATCGACGCGGTGGCCCCCGGTACGGCCTTGGCATAAGCAGTTAAGGCGTCAACCTCGGCCTTCGTGACAGACCCCTTGCTTCGCCACTTGATCACTCCGGCGAAGGCCACGGCGGAGGCCGGTGAGTGATCGGCCCCGACCAAGTCGACCACCGGACTGTTGTTGCGCGCCAGCGCCAGGTCGCCTCTGCCGCGCTCGACGTCGCCACAAGGAGGCTCAACGAAGTCGAGCCGGAACCGCAGAGCCGGGTCGGCGACGCGCCAACGCTTGTCCAAGGCTGCCGTGACAGCCGACAGTAGCAACGTCACAAGCGTTCAGCGGGTGGAGCACGAACTCCATTCCCCGTGCGTAGTACGTGGACGAACTCGCGCGCGGTGGCCGACTACGTGGTGGAACGAATCGTGGTGGAACGAATCGTGGTGGAACACGCCTGCCGGGTGATGCCGAGCCGCGATGCCTCGGCGTCCAGTGAGTTCGCCATCTGAGCGGGATGGGGTGGTAGCCCCCCAATTCTTGCCACCGGCCCCTGAGGGATTTCCCCGCCGAACGGTGATGAATCGATCCGCCCGTACAGTCCTCATTCATGAGCATGAACATCGCAAGGGGTTCCGTTCGGCGCATCGTCGTTGCGGCGGCAATGTCCGTCGGACTGGCCTGCGCTTATGGCGGGCTTGCCCCGGCGGCCATGTCGAGCCCAGGGCATCCGGGGCTCGTGGCGTCGGTCGCGCTCCCGGGTGGGGCTAGTGCGGTGGCCGTGCAGGGGAGCATCGTGGCCGCGACCAGCGCGAGCAGCATGAGCATCATCGACGCGAACTCGTTGCTGGTGCGATCGACGGTGACGCTGCCGCAGGCTCTGAATCCCTACTCCGAGGCATCGCCCGAGGTCGTCCTCACCTCGGACGAGGCGCTTGCGTACGTCCTGGCAGGGCAAGGCCTCTTCGTCGTCGACACCGCTGTCGGCACCCTGATTCGCTGGGTTGAGATGCCATTCGCCTGCCTCTCAGGAATGACGATCAGCCCGGATGGCGGCAGGCTGAACGTCATTGCGGATTGCGACAGCACCGACAGCGCGATCTGGGCAATTGACCCGGTGACATTGGTCGTCGGGGAGAAGAACGTCACGCTCACAGGGTTCTCACAGGGTTCTCTCAAGGGCTCGGTCGCCCGTACGGGCGGCTTGCGTCGTCCTCGGATCGGACGTTTGCCATGGCCTTCCAACCCGTCTGCAAATGCCCGGACATGAATGGATGAACCGCCCTGAATCCTCCGGACAGTTCTGTTAAGCGGCACGCCAGCCGAATCAGGACCCGCAACCGGAGGGCCCAGGCCTCGCCGTCCAGTGGACCTCAGACGAGGCGTATGTCCCAGCTACTCAGAGTTGTCGACGGGGAACCCCATGAGGCGCTCAGGACGGCTGGGGAGGTGCTATTCGAAGGCCCTAAGGGCTGTGGGAAGCCGTAAACCGTACTGCAGTGGGCAACTAGTTCGGACCGGTTCGGATATCGACAGGCCGGTACGCGACAGCGTGGAAGTCGATCCCGGTATGACGAGCAACATGGTCGGCAGGAACCGTGCTCCCGGGCAAAATGAACTGACTTGGACCACTCCGCTCGTCGACCTCTCGGCGCACAGCGTCCCAGACGTCGGGCGCGTTACCACTCGTCGAGCAGTCGCGGAGCTGCGCCCTCAAGCTGAAGTCCCGGTGCGCGCCACCGCACCGTCGCCCACACCTATCCGTCATTACTCAGGAGCTAGCACCATGACATGTCCGGGCTCATCTGCGACCGATTCGCACCATCGGCTTCATGAGCCGGCCACTCCCGCTATGACTGCGGAAGTGCTAGTGGTGCGTGTCGTTAATTAGTTTACGCTGCGTGTTGCGGGACAATGTTCCATGCCCGCTGCGCCTGCTGCCGCCCTTGCCCTGACCGACGCGGACCGGGAGGCCCTGATGCGGCTGACCCGGGCATCGAGCGTGAGGGCGGGGCTGGCGAAGCGCGCCAGGATCGTCCTCCTCGCCGGCGACGGCACGGCGAACACGCGGATCGCGGAGCTCGTGGGCGTGTCCCGCCCGACGGTGCTCCTGTGGCGCGACCGGTTTGCCAAGCACGGCATCGACGGGCTGCACGACGAGGCCCGGCCGGGCCGTCCCCGGCATGTCAGCCATGAGCGGATCATCGCCGCGACTCTCAAGCCCCCGCCCAAGTCGCTGGGCGTGACCCACTGGTCGAGCCGGCTGCTCGCCGCGAGGCTCGGCGTCGGCAACGCGACCGTCGCCCGGTGCTGGCGCGAGTACGGGGTCCAGCCATGGCGCTCGGAGACCTTCAAGTTCTCCACCGACCCCGAGCTCGTCGCCAAGGTCACCGACGTCATCGGGCTGTACCTCGCGCCACCGGACAACGCGATCGTGCTCTGCGTCGACGAGAAATCATGAGAACAAGCCCTGGACCGGACCGCCCCGATCCTGCCCATGCGACCCGGCCTGCCCGAGCGCGCCACCCACGACTACGTCCGCCACGGCCTACCCCGGCCAGGAACTCCACTTTGTCATGGACAACTACGCAACCCACAAGAAAGCCGAGGTCCGCGACCCTCGCCGAGCCAAACGTAGTCACACATACCCACGCAAGCGAGCCGACCGGACCTTACGACCACCGCCACGCGGACCCCTCACCCTGGTCCTCCTACCCATCACGCCCCAATAAGGCTAAGTTGAGGGTATTGGGCCCCGGGGTCCACGGTGGAGACCGTGCAGCAGGACGGAGCGTCGAAGTCGGTCATCCCCATTGCGCAGATGAAAGACAGTCGCGGCAGGGTGCGAAAGTCCTGGTCATCAAGTCAGGCGTCAACGAGAAGCGAGCCAGCGTGCTTGGAAGTACCCCGCCATCCGCCGTCTCCAACCCGGTTAGTGGGCGCAGCGCCGCGGGTTGGCGCCCGGAGTGTGCAAAATACACATTGCTGGTTCCGGATCGCTGGACGAGGGTGGGGATCCCATGATGGCGATGAACGCGGCACTGCTCGTCGCACCCGGTGAGTCCCTGGTCCTCACGACCGTCAATCTGGATGGCCCGCTGCCTGACGAGGTCGTGGTCCGCACTGAGTGCGTCGGCCTGTGCCACAGCGACCTGCACTACGCAGACGGCTCGCTGAGCATCGACATGCCTGCCCTGCTCGGACACGAGGTGTCCGGCGTCGTAGAGCTGGTCGGTTCCGCGGTGACCAGACTGGCACCGGGGGACCATGTGGTCGCCACGATCACCCCGTCGTGCGGCATCTGCCGCTACTGCGTCGCCGGGCGCCCGGCGCAGTGCACTCGGGTCGCCGAGGTGCGGGCCCGCCCGCGACCGCGGGTCACGCTGCCAGGCGGCACCCCGGTGGCGATCCTCGGGGGCATCGGTGCGTTCGCCGAGGCGTTCCTGGCCCGCGAGGGCGCCCTCGCCTTGGTGCCGCCGGACGTGCCGGCCCAGGTCTCCTGCCTGCTCGGCTGCTGCGTGACCACCGGTGTCGGGGCGATCGTGCACGGGGCCCGGGTGACCTCGCAGGACACGGTCGCGGTCATCGGGTGCGGAGGTGTGGGCATCTCGGCGATCCAGGGTGCCCGGCTGGCCGGGGCGCGCAGGATCATCGCGATCGACGTCCACCCGACCAAGCTCGAGGTCGCCCGCACGTTCGGAGCCACCGACGCGATCCTCGCCACGGCGGACAGCAGCCTGACCGTGGCCCAGCTCATGGCCCTCGTGCCCGGTGGGGTCTCGCACGCGATCGAGGCCGTGGGCCGACCGCAGACCGCGTCATTGGCCTTCGACCTGCTCGCACCCGGCGGCACGGCGACCATCCTCGGCCTCATGCCCGAGGGCCAGACCCTGGAGATATCCGCGGACGCGCTGGTCTATGGCGACCGTCGGATCCAGGGCGCCTACATGGGCGCCAACCGATTCCTCAACGACGTCGACATGTTCGTCGACCACTACCGATCCCAGCGCCTGGACCTCGACCGGATGGTCACCGCAGTCATCCCGTTTGCCCAGCTAAATGAGGGAATGAAGGCAATGGCAAACCCGAACACGGTGAGGATCGTGCTCGACATGGGTGCTGGGCAGCCCGCGCGTCCGGCATGAGCGTCCCACTACTCCAAGGAGTTCACGTGACCACGAACGTCGCCGACCGCAGCCCGCGACCGCAGGTCGACCTCATTGCCGGTGCGTGGCTAGCGCCGGTCGTGACCCTCGCCGCGACGCTGGACAATCCCAACACCGGGCAGATCCTGCAGTCTCAGCTCGCCACCGGGGCCGATGCGGTGGAGGCGGCGCTGGTGGCGGCTGACTCACTACACCGATCCGGCGAGTGGGCGGACGTGCCGATCGAGGTGCGGTCGGCGCTGCTCGAGGACATCGCGGCGGGCCTGTCGGCCCAGGCAGACGAGCTCGCCTACGAGGACGCGATGGCGACCGGCAATGCGATCCGGGTGAGCCGAGCGATGGCCTCCTACATCGGACCGCGGGTGAGCAGTGCACGTCGGCAACTCGAAACGGTGGGCCTGTCGTCCGACCTGAGCGCGGACGGCAGGCAGGTCAGGCTGTTGCGGCACCCCATCGGCCCGGCCGCGGTGCTCGCGCCGTGGAACGCGCCCACCTTCGTTGGCGTGGCCAAGGTGGCCAGCGCTCTGGCAGCCGGCTGCCCTGTCATCCTGAAGCCGTCGGAATGGGCGCCGGCCGGTTGCCAAATCGTGGCCGAGGTCATCCACGAGAGCCTCGCCCGGCACCGCTGCCCGACGAACGCCTTCCAGCTCGTGCACGGTGCCGCCGAGGTCGGCTCGCAACTAGCTTCCGACCTGAGGATCCGGGCCATCTCGTTCACCGGCGGGGGCCCCGGCGGACGGGCGGTCGCTGCGGCCGCGGCCCCCCACCTAACCGCGCTGCAGCTTGAGCTCGGCGGACACAACCCGGCGATCGTGCTACCGAGCGCCAACATCGCGGCCACCGCTGCCGCACTGGTCGACGGGATGACCAAACTCAACGGCCAGTGGTGCGAGGCCCCGGGCAAGATCCTCGTCCCCGAGGATTTGCACGACGACCTCGTCGACGCCCTGCTGGCCGAGCTCGCGACGTTGCGGATCGGGCACTGCCTAGCCGAGGACACCGACATGGGTCCGATGGCCTACCGGCTGCACCGCGAACGCCTGCAGGCCGGCGTCGACGAGATGATCGCGGCCGGAGGCACCGCACGCACGGGCTCGACCCTGCCGGGTCTCGGCGGCTGGTTCTTCGCTCCGACGATCATCACCGGACTCGCCGCGCACCAATCCCTGCACGAGTTATTCGGTCCGGTGGTGACCGTGCACGCCGTCGGATCGGTGGACGAGGCAATCCAGGCCGCACACGGCCCGGAGACCGGGCTGGCCGGGTTCGTGTTCGGGTCGGACGAGGCGGAGGCAATGCGGACGGCCGCGCGCATCCCGGCTGGCGAGGTGCGCATCAACGGCTGCAAGCTCGCCGATCTCGCCGATGGCTCGGAGCAGAGCTTCTGGAACAACGCCGGGATCGGCGGGCACGGCCCGACGGACATGGTGCGCTTCTTCCAGGGACGGCAGACGATCGGCGTCGACGACCCGAAACTGCCCATCTAGTAGTTCACGTCCCCTCTGCAAAGGACCGCCCATGCCCGACAGCGCACTACTCAAACAGCATGTCCACCGCACCTACCCCACGGTGATGCGCGGCATGGGCGTCTTCCTGTTCGACACGGAGGGGCGTAGATACCTGGACGGCTCAGGCGGGGCGATGACGGCGAGCATCGGCCATGGCGTCGAGGAGATCGCCGGCGCAATGTACGTGCAGTTGTCTACTGTGGCCTTCACCTACCGGACGCAGTTTACCAACCAGCCCGCCGAGGACCTTGCCAGGCGCCTCACCGCGCTGGCACCGGGCGACCTCAACTGGGCCTTCTTCGTGAGCAGTGGCTCGGAGGCCACCGAGTTCGCGATGCGGGCGGCAATCGCTTACTGGCGCGAAATCGGCCACCCGGAGAAGTCCAAGATCCTCGGCCGACAGCTCAGTTACCACGGGATGACCTTGGGCGCCCTGTCCATGTCCGGCCACGCGGCCCGGCGCCCGGACTACGGCTCGCTCCTGCACCCCTTCCCGGTGGGCCCGCCCGCATATGCGTATCGATACGCCCGGCCCGCGGAGAGCGAAGACGCTTACGCCGAGCGGGCCGCCGCGGAGTTCGAGGCGGCCGTCGTCGCCCAGGATCCGTCCACGGTCGCGGCGATCATCCTCGAGCCCATCGTGGGAGCCGCTGGCGGCGTGCTCGTCCCACCGGCCGGCTACCTCGCCCGGATGCGCGAGGCCTGCGACCGCCTGGACATCCTGCTCATCTTCGACGAGGTCATCACCGGCATGGGCCGCACGGGTGAGTGGTTCGCCAGCACGGGCGAGGGTGTCGTCCCGGACCTCCTGTGCATCGGGAAGGGCCTGAGCGCCGGATACTCCCCGGTTGCGGCGGTGCTTATGCGCGACCGGATCGTCGAGGCCATAAGCATGGGCAGCGGCGTCGCCCCCTTCGGGCACACGTTCTCCGGCAATCCGGTGGGCACGGCCGCCTGCCTCGCCGTCCTCGACTTCATGGAGGCCCAGGACGTCCTGGACAACGCGCGAGCCCGAGGCGCGCAACTCGAGGCCGGACTGCGCGAGCTGGCCTCGAAGCACCCATTCATGGCCGACGTCCGGGGTCGCGGTCTGCTGTGGGGCTTCGAGTTCGTCGTAGACCCGAGGACCCGCGAGGCACCCGCCCCAAGGCACAACGCGGCCTCGGTGTTCGTCGACGAGTGCTTCAAGTGGGGGCTGATCGTCTACCCCGCAGGCATCGCTCCGCTGAACAACGCGGTCGTGCTGTGCCCACCGCTCACGATCACGGCTGAGGAAGTCGATCTGCTCCTCTACCTCCTCAGCCAGTCACTGGGCGCCATGAGTGCGAAGGACTTCCTAGCGCTGCCCTGAAGGGGTATCGCGGGTGGGTCGCGTCGGACTCGAACCGACGACCTACCAACAAGAACGTTACCGATCTTGCCGCCGACAGCCGGGAATCAAGTGATTGCGGCGGTTCCGCGCTCACTGGCCCGCTCCCTGAACTAGGCAGATTCATCAAGCAGGGGCCAGCGCCCCGGTCATGAAGGGGACTCAGCAAGGGCAGGGGCCACGAAACAAGTGTCGCTTGCCAGCGATATGTGACCTAGGTGGGCGGTGTTTTTCGTCGCGGTTGGGGGGGCGGTGTGGCACCGGCAGTCGGTGGCGTCACACCAATGACTTGCTATCAGTTCGACTTGGACCCATGGTGCTGCGCCGGGCGAATGCGCAAGCAGCTCCCCTGGCTATGTTCCCAACTGTGGGGTGGGGGCTCCTGAGACAATGACCAGTCCCTCACGTGTCCCTCAGAATCATGATTGAGAGGCGCACCGGTAGCCAGTCATCGACTGCTTCGAGTGGCTGCTCCATGAGGCGGGAGACCTTGTTCAATCGCTGCCGCAAAGTGTTTCTATGGATGTAAAGCAGATCAGCGGTTTGTTGGACGGAGCCCTGCTGCCGGACGAAGACTTCAAGAGTCTCCAGCAGATCAGTGCCGTGCCGTATGTCGTACTGCCTAACGCGGCTCACGCTCTCTAAGCTGCTACGTACGATCGGGGTGAGTGAGCGACTCAGCGCCAAGATCTGTTGGTCCAGACTGGTCTCATCCACTTCCTCCAGCCGTACGCTGTCCGAGTTCAGCACTGCCCAACTTAGGGCCTTTACTGCGAGTCGGAACTCCGTGGCGATTCGCGCAGCGGAGCAAGCGGCGTGGCCAACGCCGATCGCGACACCGGCAGTCTGGCCCTTGTCCGCGAGAGCGCTGGCTACCTCCCTGACTGCCCACGAAGTCACCGCATCATCGCCAGTCGGCTCATGCGGGGACATGACAAGGGCGGCGACGACACCGGGCGTGGCGGAGACGACGCGACGCCACTTGCCCGAGAAAACGGTTTCGACCGTGTGGACAACACTGTCCAGGGAACGCCCGCTGGCTAGGGCAAACTCGGGGTCGCATCGCGCGATGACGGGTGTGACCCACGTACCGGACGTCCACCCTTGTTTAGCGAGAACGGCAGCGGCTTCTCCATCGGATGTCGCGGACATCAGTTGCCCCAGAGTGGAGTCAACTGATGTCCGTTTCGAGAGCCCCTGCAGCGCCAGGGCACTGAAGCCTGCGATGGTCTCCAAGATTGATCGATCACCAGCCGAGTACACGGCCGATCTATATGCGGTCACAACGCCGACCGTCCGGTCACCCAGCCTCATGGGAATACTCACCGAATTCAGGACAGGGGAAGTTGACTTCGCCATTTGCCTCGCGGAAGCGGGGGTCATGACAAAGTGGTGTCGCACATCCCCCGCAGGCGACTCGGAGTGTGGCCGACGCAGGACGACTGCTGCGGACTCGACCAGGGCGCCCTCGAAGTCGACGGTTTCGACGATCGCGATCTCAGACGGCACTATGGCCGCGGCCCGCTGGATGAGTTCAGCGAGGCAGCCGGAGACATCTTTGGAAGCCCCCTCCGCCCATCCGATCAAAGACTCCAGTGCCGCCGATTGACGCTCCCAGAGGTCTACGACGTGGGCTCGATCGATGCCGCTGGCCAGGAGGCGCGCGACCTCGTCAACTAAGCGAAGGTCGTTTTCATCAAAGGCGTTCTCCGCGACGGAATAGATGGAGAAGACCCCCACCGGATCACCTCCCGGGACAAGGATGGGGACGATCATGCAGGAGCGAAACTCCTCTTCGAGTAGTTCGGGAAACATGACAACCCGAGGATCGCCGTCAAGACCGCGCCCGATCAGGACGGGACGACGCATGAGGGCCGACCAACCAGTCAGGCCCTCACCTAGGCGCAAGGAGATCCGGCCTACAAAGGCTTTTTGGTGACCCTCCGTCGCAACGGTTAGGACGAGCAAACCGGCCTCTTCGTCCCACAAATAGACGTACGCCCCGCTGGCATCAATGGCACGCACCACGGACTCAACACTTCGCTGCAACAGCGACAAGGCGTCCCGCGATTGGCTCAGTGCTTCGATGACATCTGTGAGCAGGGCCACCCGCCTCTCCGAGTCGCGAAGACTCTCGTGGAGCAACTCGATGTCGGCGGCATTGAGTGGATTGCCCCACAGCTGGCCGCGGGCGCTTTTCACACTTGGGGCCACTCGCTGTTCATTCTGCACATAGTGAAACTATCCGAAAGTGGGTGGCCACTGGATAGTATCCCTCGATTGGAGGTGCAACTGTGCGATAGGGCCTTGAGTATTTACCGCCACGTAGCCGATCGGCACACTATCTCGCACCGCCCGGTAAAGGTGCCCATCTCGCTGGGGCATTTTCGCCACCAACTCCAACGTGCATCCAGTGCCGCCTCGCCGAGGACCTGAACCAGGGCCGCCGCCCCCGCCTCGGAACGGACGACGGATCCGTCGACCCCACGGCTCTCACCCCGCCA
>CAMAWO010000095.1 GCA_945861925.1 Bifidobacterium breve
AAGAGTGACAGCCACGACAAGGCGGTCGAAGACCTCAGCAAATCTGGCCCGGCTGGGGCACATGCAGCGCCAACGCTCAAGGGGCTGCTCACCAAGAAAACCAAGTCGCAGTACTCGGCACCGTCAGTAACGCAGTCCGACGCCGAGCAATGCGTAAAACAGGCCGGGCGCCTACCTCGAATGCGACTGCGCGGCAAGGACCACAGCGAGAGTGGCGGGGCGGGCATTGTGCGCCCGCCCCGCCTCGCCCATCTGCCTAGACCGCGAGTACCTCAACAACGCCCGTCGCGCCATTCACGCGCACAGTGTCGCCGGTCTTGAGGATGTTCGTGGCCCCGGGAATACCTCCCACGCAGGGGATACCGAGTTCGCGGGCAACAATCATCGCGTGCGAGCCCATTGAGCCCGTGTTCACGATGACACCGCTCGCAACCATGAACAACGGGGTCCATGACGGGTCGGTTTGCGGCGCGACGAGGATCTCACCGGGCTGGAAGTCCGAGATGCTGTCGGTCCCGAGCACCACTCGCACCCTGCCTTCAACGATGCCCTGCGAAGCAGCGGCTCCGGTGAGGATCGTTCCAACCGACGCGCGCTCGACCAAGGCGTCGCCCTTGCGAGGCAGCGACGAGATCGGCGGAATGCCATTCGAGGTATCGATGAACATCGGAACCTCAAGGTTCCACAGCTCCTTCCAGGCAGCCTCTCGTTCGCGGATCGCGGCCTTGAGCGTGGGGGTACCACCGAGCGCTAGGGCATCGAGTTCCTCATCGAGTGCGATGAAGATCTGCCTGGCGTGATCGAGGACTCCATCAGCCTCGAGCCGGAAGCCGAGTTCGAGGAGAGCAATGCGCGCCTCGTTCATGATCTTCGTGCACGAGGACTTGCCGCTCTCGCGCCAGCCGGCGAACCGGCGGGCCGAAGCGATTGCCCCGCGGAAGGCACCCTCGGTCGCTGCATCCATGCCGGCTGTTGCCTCGGCCATCGCTCGGTCGGTCGCCCCTGCATGCGCGGCCTGCTTGGCGTGCGGGGAATCCTCGTCGCCAAGCTGACGCATCCGGTCGACGAGCGCGAGGGCGAGCGAGGGCTTCGACTCCCAAGAGTCAGTCCCCAGATCCCACTCGCTCGGTCCCCGGAAGCCGAACTCGGAGATGAACGCACCGAACTCAGACCAGAACTGGCCATATGCACTCGGGTGGGCAGCCTCAACGGCCGCGAGACCCTGATCAAACAGGGCCGTGGTCTTGGCATCCGCACGAAGTGTCCGCGACAGCGCCCACAGGGCATAGGTCGGGGCTGCAGACTCGACCTCGCCGGCCTGACCGAGGATCGAGACGAGCAGATGAGCCTTCTCGCCGAGCATCATGCCCGCAACTGCCGGGCCGAGTGCCGCGTTCGACGAGCCCATCTGCTCAGACCGCCAGGCGAGTCGCTCGTAGGGCATGACCGAACGGGCGCGGGCGATGAGCGCTCGGTTGCTCAGGCCCTTGAGGTTCGGGCGCTCATTACGGATCCGATCAGCGAGGATCTCGTCCTCCTCGACCTCGGGGAAATTCGTGGTCGTGAGGACCCAGCCCGAACGTGCCGGCGCCGCAGCTGATAGCGCCTCGTTCGCATCCGCCTCGGATGCAGCATGCACCGGTGCACCCGGGGAATTGAAGAACATCTGATCGATGAGCTCCCAGGTCATGCCCTTGCGGATTCCGAGGACGCGAACCGAGCTCTGGTTGATGTAGAGGTAGCCGTAGAGGAAGCCGGCAACTGCCGACTCCTCGACCATCTCGTCGGCGGTGAAGCAGGCATCCTGGACATAGCCCGATGCCCAGCCCGGGAGGACCATCGGCTTCCAGCACATCGAGGCTCCGAGCGGGGTGATCGGCTCGGGCATGACGTCGGCGGCATTCAGTCGGGTGAAGACGGGGAACCGCTTGCTCGGCTCGGTGTCAATGATCCAGGCCTTCTCGGTCATCACTCTTCCTCTCATCGGCTGCGACATGGCGCAGGGCGCGTGGGCAGGACCGCCCGATGCGCACCATCAGTCTGCCATCACCGTGGGGTGACTGTCAGGGGATCTCACCGGTTAGTAGGCAGGATGTGCAGTAAGTCAGGCGGAGCCCAGTCGCTCGCCATGAGCCGACTCGCCGCCAAGGATCCGGTCGATCGTCTCGTGCACGTGCTGTACGCCCGGCTCATTGCGCCCGATGAGCATCTGCTTGTCGGCTAGGGAAGACAGGCCGTTCATGACCTCCGTCTGGGCGGTGTAGTCCTCGTCGCGGAACGCAGCGTAGAACCAGTCCGCGGTGCGCCCGGCCTCGAGGAGTTCCTCCGGGGTCTGTGGCGCGTGTCTGAGCAGTACCGTCTGCCGCGTCATGGACTCACCCCACGAGTCCCCTGGGAGCATGATCGACACGACGGTCCGCTCACGCCACCCGCCCGCAATCGCCATCCCGGGGAAGATCCAGTAGACGAGCCCAAGCGCCTCGGCCGGTTCCCACTCCTCGCGGGGGGCGTCAAGGAATCGATCGATCGACTTGAGCGCGAAGACATGACGCATGTGGGGGCCGTACGAATCGAAGGCAGCCATGTTGCTGTAGTTGGTGAGCGCGACGGTGTTTGGGTGCAAGGAGGAGAAGTGATACCCCTCAAGGAACCCATCGACGGTCACCTTCCAGTTCGGGCCGGCCAGTTCGCGGGTCGAGAAATGGTGGGACTTCTCAAGGCCCAACTGCTCGAGAAGGGGCAGTGCGTCGCCGAGCCAGGCGTCGAGGTCCATCAAGAGTCCCGGGGTAATGCAGGCGAAAATGATGCCGGCGCGCTCGTCACAGGCCAGTCGGACGAGGCTGTTGTCCTCGCGATCAACCGGACCAAACGTCTCCTCCCCCGGCACCCCGGTCAGCCGTCCGTCGGTGTCGTACGTCCAGGAGTGATACGGACAGGTGAAGCGCCTGGCGCTGCCACAGCCCTGAGGTACGACCTTCATCGAGCGGTGGCGGCAGACGTTGAGCATCGCGTTCACGGTTCCATCCGCAGCCCGGACGAGCACGATCTCGCGACCGACGACCGTCATCGCCTTGAAGTCTCCGACGCTCGGGAGCTCGGCCGATGTCGCGACCGGCAGCGGGATCAAATGAAAGATCTCAGCGATCTCCCGCTCCCAGAGCCCTTGGTCGAGGTACTTGGCGATCGGCTCGCGACGCTGCTCGGCCACCATGTCGGTCGTGCCATTGCGCCGATGCTCGACGAGCCGAGCCATGAGGTCGAGTGCGCTTTCGCGTTCCACCGCCTCGAAGACTGCGGCCGCCTGATACTGCGGGACTCCCTCGATCATTTGAGGTTCCTTTCGAGAGTGAGGCTCTCGCCTCGAATCGCTCATCTGACTTGGGGCGTCAGCATGTATCAAAACGTGCGTAGGCTCTCGCCGAGGTGCTGGTGCTCGTTGATGCTCCTGATGACCCTGATCTCGTCATCCAGCGCAACTCGGCTGATAGCGGTGTGGGCCGGAAGGAAGAACAGGTCCTCGTCGGTACCGAGCACCTCGCTGAGGTAGGCATTGATGACTCCGCCGTGCGCCACGATGACGATGTGCTTGCCCCGATGCTCATCGGCGAGGCCATTGATGGAAGTAAGGCTTCGCGCCCGGAATTCGGCGGCGGGCTCACCGAACGGCATAAGGTCCCAACGGCGTTCAAGCCGGAACCTGCGCTGCCGCTCGATCCACTCGGATTCCGGGATGAGGTCGGCGGGGTTCTCGTCGGCGCCGATATCGCGGTATGACTCGATCTCGCGCAACTCGTGCATCCGGACCGGCGTCAGGCCATGGGGCTCGCCGATGGCTGCCGCCGTATCGATCGCCCGCGACAGGGTGCTTGAGATGAGGACGTCGATCGGTTCGTCCGCAAGGGCCCTCGCGACCGCAGCGGCCTGCCTCCTGCCGATTTCCGACAGATGGGGGTCAACCCAGTCTCCATGAGTGAAGACGTCGCTCACCGGATACTGCTGCTGGCCATGGCGGATAAGCGTGATGCGCGTCGCCGTGCGCGACCCGATGCGGAAGGGGTCGCGCACGGAGAACGGCGGCTCCGGCGAGGCCGGGGGGCTGGTGACGGTCATCCGGCGGATTCAACCACCGTGACTGTGCCGGTCGATCCGTTCAGTTCGACGAGGGTGCCGGTCGGCAACTTATGGCTGGCGCCGAGGAGCGAGACGACGCAGGGAACGCCGATCTCGCGGCTCACGATCACCGCGTGGCTGCCGGGTGCACCAATCTCGCAGATGACCGCGCTGGCGATCATGAACAGCGGCACCCAAGAGGGGTCGGTCGTCGTGCAGACGAGGATCTCACCCGGCTCGAGCTCACCCGCGTGCGAGAGGTCAGTGATGACTCGCGTGCGTGCTGTCACCGCACCCGGCGATCCCGCCACTGCCTTGATCACCGTGCCGGGGGCCTCTGCTGCCCCACCGCCCGCACCCTTCCTCGGCCATTCGCTGATCGGGGGGATCGGCTGGCCGTGCATCACGACGTACGGCGGATCGAGGTCCCTGAGGGTCGCGAACTCCACCGAGCGCTGAGCGAGGGTCGTGCTCCAGCCGGACTGATCCGCGAGGAAGCCATCTAGCTCGGGGTCGAGGAGCATGAAGATGTCCATCGGGTCGGCAATGGACCCGCGCTCATGCATACGTCGGCCGAGCTCACGGAATGCCAGCTTGGGCTCATGGAAGAGCCGCACCGCCGCGTTCTTGCCCGCCTCGCGCATTCGATATGAGGTCTGCCCTGAGTTGATACCGGCGGCAAGCATGCCGGCCGTCGCCTCGTCACCGGCGACGAGCGCGCTGAGCTCGGCCTCGGCCGCAATGCGGTTCAACATCGACTGCGCGGACCGGATTGCGGGCGAGCTGCTGTCGTCCTGCTTTCGCACTCGGTCGATCATGTCGTAGGCGAGGCTCGGGTTGATCCGCCAGGTTTCGGCGCTCAGCTCCCACTCATTAACCCCGCGGTGGCCGAATTCATTGAGCAGCCCGGCGAAGGCCACATTGAATGACGCAGCCGCAGGCAACGCTGCGAGGCGCTCGTGGAGTCCGTCGACCCCTTCGTCGAATGCAGCGCTGATCTCCGGTGCGCCATTTACCGCTCGCGAAAGCTCCCAGATGCGCTCCGGAACGCCCGCGGAGGCGACCTCGCCCAGTGCGGCGAAAATCATCAGACCAAGCTCCGGCTTGCCCACGGCGTCAGCAACGCCCTGCACGATGGCCGGTCCGACCGTCGCGCCAACGACAATCTGCGCATACACATCCCACGTGCGGTTCTGGCGCTTGGCCATGGCGCGGCCGTATTCAACAAGTTCAGCGTCGCTCACCGATGCGAGGTCTGGCCTTGACGCCACCCAGACTTTGACCTCGGCGAGGAACTCGTCGAGCAAGGGCACCTGACTGTTGCCGAGGATTCCAGCGAACGTCGCTCCGAGTGCCGCTGAGCACTCCTCGTCGTTGTCGCGTGGGTCCTCGACGTACTTCGGCACCGCCGGGTTCTGGCCAAAGAAGCTCACATCGATCGCATCAGCTGTCAGGCCCGGCATGCGATGACCGAAGACGCGTCCGACCGACACCTGATTGTAAAAATAGCCGCCCCACGAACCGTAGGTCTCCGGCTGAGTCCACAAGCACTCCTCCTCCTGGAAGGTTCCCATGTGGATCCAGCCCCACGCGGTGCCGGGCACGACGCCCTGCTCCCACGCCAACGACCAGTTGAGCGGGGTGAACGGATCAGGGCCCACCTCGTCGGCGTTGCCGCGTGTATAGATGGGAAAGCGCTCGGTCGGCTCTGTATCGGCGATCCAACGGTCCATGGTGACTCCCTTGCTGTGGTCGATTGCGGAGGCGGTACTCGGTTTATGTTCCTGCTGTGCGCGTGGACGAAGGCTAGTTGCGGACGATGACGCCGCGATCGCCCTCTTTCCACATTCGGTCGAGGCGACGATAGGCGAATTTCCATCCCTCGGCAGTGCGGACGACCCGGTCGACGTACTCGGCCCCGATGAAGTAGTGCTTCACCGGGCCAGGGTTTGACTCACGGATGTGCTGCGAGATCAGGTAGGTGCGCACCTCGGCCACGTCGCCGTCAACGTCAATCAGGCTCTTGGCCACCAGATGCATCGTCGCGTCAAGTCCGCCGATCGCACCCTCGATCATCTCCCGGACTGCTTTCGCGCTCTTGGGGTGGCCAAGACTCCCGGCGTCGTACTCGCCATCGGGGGTGAAGAGGTTCTCCAACTCGGCGAAGTCCTTGGTGTCGATTGCCCGCGAGTAGCGGACGAGGAGGTCGTCGATCTCCATCCGGTCGGAGATCGTCTGCAGGTCGAGCGGCACGCGGGCTCCAAGGCTGGGTCGAATAAGCGGGTCGAGCGAGCGGGTCGCAGATGCCACCCGACCTGAAACTAGACACCCTTGCTAGTTTATGCAAGGACTCTCTAGGAATTGCTCCAAGTTTGTGACACCCTAGAGACGAATCGATTCGCAGCATTCTGAGAGGAAAACCGTGACATCAGCACAGGCAAAGAACTGGGAGGACGTCAAGTCCTACAGCCTCGATACTGATGACGAACTGGAGTTACTCAACGCGCAGATCGAGTGCACGCTCATCTGGTCGGGCAAGGAGGGCTGGCCCATGGGCGTCATCGTGAACTTCATCTATCGTGATGGCACCTTCTGGCTCACCGCCAGCGAGGAGCGACCGCGCATCGCGTCTATCCGCAAGGATCCGCGAGTAAGCATCGCCGTCACCTCGAAGGGGTCCTCGGTGAAGGAGCGACGCTCCATCACCTACAAGTGCAATGCGATCGTCCACAAGGACCGCGAGGTCCTCGACCGGATCCTGCCGGAGTTCGCGAATGCGATGCGCCCCGGTG
This sequence comes from Bifidobacterium breve, assembly GCA_945861925.1. Lineage (GTDB taxonomy): Bacteria > Actinomycetota > Actinomycetes > S36-B12 > S36-B12 > WLND01. The sequence goes on from CAMAWO010000095.1 coordinate 6,903, forward strand.
AGCCTGAAAAGGCAGAGGCATTCCGCGCGATGCTCGACTCCCCCGAGCGCGTCGTTCTCGAACTCATCCCGGCGACCCGCATCGGCTTCGACAGCGCGAAGATGTGGAAGGCGTCAGAGGGCGCAAGGCCGAGCGACTCACCCTCGGGTTCACACTGATCGCTTCTCGCCCTGACCGCAATCCTCGCTGATTGACAATGGAGACTGCCATGCGCTTCGAGAACAAGATCCTCTTCGTAACGGGTGGCGCCAGCGGCATCGGCCGGGCGACAGCCGCGCGCGTCGTAGCTGAGGGCGGGGTCGCGGCCATCGTCGATCTCGACCTCGCAAAGGCTCAGTCCGTCGCTGCCGAACTCCCCGGCTGCATCGGCCTGTCCGCGAACGTCGCCGATGAGGCGCAGGTCAAGGCGGCTGTCGATGCGACCGTCACTCAGCTCGGCGGGGTCGACCTCGTTCTCGCCTGCGCCGGTCACGCGGAGTTCGACCTCATCTCCGAATGGGATTCGGCTCGCTTCAATCGAATGATGGAGGTGCATGCCGGCGGCACCGTCCTCACCGCGAAGTACACGAATCCGATCATGCAGTCGCGCGGGGCCGGGTCGATCGTCACCATTGCCTCAACAGCCTCCATCGTCGCCCAGAGGCTCAATGTTCCCTACGGTGCGGCCAAGGCAGCGATCACCGGATTTACCCGGCAGTTCGCACTCGAGGCAGCGCCCGCCGTTCGCGTGAACTGCGTCGCACCCGGGCGCACGCTCACCGGCATGACCGAGCCGCTCATGCTCGCACGTGGTGGCACCCTCGAGAAGGGCGCTGAGATGTTCGGCGCCAACATCCCGCTCAAGCGGGTGGCCCAGGCCGAGGAACTCGCGGCCGCCGTGTGCTTCCTGCTGAGCGACGATGCGAGCTTCATGACCGGAGCAACCCTCGTCGTCGACGGGGGCGAGACGATTCAGTAGCTACTTACGGGCGCGTCAGTCCCCGGGCTCATCAACGAGCAGGGCCGCGCGAAGACTGTCGATCTCGGCCGGCGTCAGGCCTCGGCCCAGCGCCCACGCCTCGGCGCTTCCGTAGCGCTCGGTCATCTGGGCAAGGAAGGCGAGCATTGTCTCCGTATCCGACTCGAAGATCCAGTCCGGCGCATAGGCAAGGCCGTTATCCTTGTACACCTGTGCGCCGCGCATTCGCGCAATGATCGACACCATGTTCGCCGTTGTCACGTGATAGTCGACAGCAATCGTCGCGTCGTCGATCCCGAGGATTCCTAGGAGCATGGCCGTGACAACGCCGGTGCGGTCCTTGCCCGCCGTGCAGTGGTACACCACCGGGTGCTGTTCGGGGTCGGAGATGTGCCGCAGCACTGCGATGACGGCGTCGCCGTTAACCTCGATCTGCCCCAAGTAGTCGTCAATGAGGTTGTCGCATGCCCCGGCATCGATCTGCTCCTGATTCACCCCGGACAGGGGGAGCATTGGGTAGTTCAGCACGGTGATGGTTTCATCGATGAGGGCGTAGCCGCCGCGCTCCACCTCGATCTCAATCCGCAGGTCGATGACGGTCCGCGGGCCCACGATCTCAATGAAGTCCTCGTGTCCTTTCGCGGTGAGGCTGAGGAGACTGTCGCATCGAACAGCAATCCCCTGCCGCACGACCTGCCCATCGGCGGTTCGTAGTCCCCCGAGGTCACGGGCATTCGCCAGTCCATCAATGTCTAGCGGGGTTGCCTTCGACGTCGTCATTCGCAGCCCCGTCGAGCCGAGGCGAGGAGATCGACAGCGAGTGCTCCCGGATCACTGGGATTGCCGAGTCCGACGAGCGGGCATTCAACCGCCAAAATAGCCCCCGTCGGGATGCACTCCGTGAACTCACGGACAGGTAGATCACCCTGATCCGGCATGAGCCGAGCCGTCACCGCTTCGGCCCGTGCCGCTGCCGCATCGGGCGCCGGCGACGATCCCTCGGCTCCGCAGATCTGCACGTAGGGGAATAGTCGCGCCGGGTAGTCGAGCATGTCATCCGGGGCCCCGCCGGAACGCACGAGATGCAGGACGTCGGCGAGGACGACGACATTTGACGCGCCAGTCGCCAGCACCGACTCGCAGACCGCCTGCAGGGTCGGCGCGGACGAGAAGAGCATGAACTCGACCGAGAGCGCTACCTGGTACTCGGCCGCCTGCTCGGCGAGGAGGGCCAGCGACTCCACCCGGCGCACCGGGTCTGGATCCTCGAGGGTCGTGATGATGTATCGGGCACCGAGGTACTCGGCCGCCTCGAACAGCGGCATCGGGTCGGCCGTCGGGCCGTCCTCCTTGATTCGAATAACTTCAAGATCGAGGACTCCAACCCCTGAATCGTCGATGGCAGACTTCAGTTCCCTAATCGCCACGCCATTGCCGAGAATGTCGTGATCGATGCCGGACGAGGTCGGTGTCAGCCGAAAGCCGGTGTAGTCGAAGCCCGCGTGCTGGGCAGCGCGTACGAGGCCGATCGGCGGCACCTCGATCATGGACAGGTGGGCGAGGGAGTACTTCTTGGTCATGTTCACTTTCCGGTGAGTTCCGCAACGACGGGTGCGAATGCATCGATATTGGCATCACCGACGGTGATGTATGAAAAACCGTAGCGCTCGCGCCTGCGGATGAGCGCCTCGCAGATCTCAGCGACGCTGCCGACAGCCGCGTGCGGGAAATCGACGAGCTCATCTCGGGTCAGGTTTGTGCGAGCCATGAGAGCCTCGGTGGTTATCTCCGAGACACCGTCAACCGACACGAAGTAGCACGCCGTCTCAAGCTCGATCGAATCGAACCGATCACCGGCTCCCTCGCGCACCCAGGCGATCTTCTTGTCGGTCTCGTCAGCCGTTGAGCTCGCGATGCTGTTGCTACCAACGACCCCGGCACTGTTGTTGAAGTTGATGCTGACGATGTCGGCAAGCTCTCCGGCGAGACCGAGCACCTTCGGTGCGCCTCCGCCGATCATGATCGGCGGGTGCGGGCGCTGAATCGTTGCCGGGACCGCCGTGTAGCCATGCGAGGTGACCTGCTGACCGCGGTAGTCGACCGGATCCCCTCCATAGGCGGCGATCATCAGTTCGGTCGTCTCTCGAAGCAGTTCGATACGCTTGGCGGCACCATCGAATGGGATGCCGAGCGCCTCGTACTCGTTCGCGAGCCAGCCGGCCCCGAGACCGATCTCCAGTCGACCCTCGGAGAGCACGTCGATCGAGGCCATCTCCTTCACGAGGATGGTCGGCAGGTGGTAGCTCACGCAGGTCATCCGCGACCCGATTCGCAGCGTGTCAGTCACGACCGCGGCCGCAGCCATCGCCGGGATCGAGGCGAGGGTCTGGACCCGGTGGCCGGTCGGTGCGATGAGCTCGCCGGGACCGAGGTAGTGATCGGCGAGGAACAGGGTCGAGTAGCCAAGCGCCTCAACCTTGCGGGCGAGATCGCACCACTCGCGGCGCGACTCGCTTCGGTAAGCTTGGATGGCGAAGCGGAAGGGCTTGACGTCGCTTGGGAGCATGCTCATTTCGGCGCCTTTCTGGCCCATCGGAAGAACTGACCGTGCGATGCCAAGTAGCCACCATCGACGAAGAGCACCTGGCCGGTGACCCACGAGGCCTCTGGCGAGCAGAACCAGCTGATCGCACTGGCGATGTCATGGGGCATACCCATGCGAGCAATAGGCAGACAGCCGGCGATGAGCGCCTGGGCTGCCACAGCGCCGTAATGCTCGGTCGTGCCCTCGGTGAGCACTGTACCCGGGCCCACCGCATTGCAGCGGACCCCGAGGGCCCCAAACTCCAGGGCCATCGCCTGGGTCAATTGATTGATCGCAGCTTTCGAGGTCGGGTACAGCGACGTTGATGCCGGATGGGCCTTCGAGGTGATCGATGACAGGTTGACGATGCTGCCGCCGCCGTTTCGGCTCATCACCGGCACGAGCGCCTGAGCGGCAAGAACCGGGGCAATCACGTTCACGTCAAGAATGCGGCGCATCTCCTCGTGGGTGGTGTGGAGCAGATCCTGGTAGCGCTGGATCGCCGCATTGTTCACCAGCGCAGTGCATTCGGGCGCGAGCTCGGCAAGTCGCGCCACCTGCTCGTCATCCGTCACGTCAAGGGCCACGCCCCGGCAGCCGAGTTCAGCCGCTGCCTGCGCGATTTGGTCGGTATTGGCATCGACGGCCAGCACCTCGTATCCGTCAGCGAGCAGTCGTTCGGCGACCGCGCGTCCGATGCCCTGCGCCGCTCCGGTAACGACCGCGGTTCCGAGTCCGCTCACTTCAACTCCTTCGAGTATTCATCCGCTGGATCACACTGCGAGACGTCGTCCCCGTGGACCGCCCAGTCGACGCAGCGGCGCAGGATTGTCCTGAACTCAGGTGACTCCCACGCAGCAGTATCGGTGACGCCGAGGTCCTCTATGCCCTGATCTGCGACATCAAAGCGTCCGCGGCAGTGCCCAAGGGTGAAGGACACCACCGAGCCGCTGCCCTCCGGTCGGCTGAACAGCACCGGATGTCGCGTGCGCCCGGGCACCTGCTGGGTCTCAAAGCCCGGGCAGGGCCCGTCGTAGGGGGCGTCCATGATCACCTCGAGATCATCAGCGAGTTCGGACACGTAGATCTCATCGGTTGTGACGAATGCTGGGATGCCGGACACCAGCGGGTGCTCCGGCTTCACCATCTCAATACGCATCGGTGTGATCCTGGGGTGCGCGAGAAACCTGTTGCCTAGGAGTGCACTGAACTCCGGCATGGCGTTCGGGGTGCGATAAACCCGCTCAGCGCCGGGGACAGGTGAATCAATCGCGGAGTTCGTCGCATGCAGGGCAAGCAGCCTGCCGCCCGCGCGAACCCAGTCACGGAGGGCAAGTGCCTGCTCCCTTCCCGGCCTCACGTCGCACGTGTAAGCGATGACGGCGTCTGCCGCAGCCAGTACGGCAACATCGGTGAAGTCCCGGTGGACGCTGCAGCGCACACTGTCATGGCGTCCGAGCAGCTGAAGGATCTGCAGCCGTGCATAGTCGAAGTCATGCCAGCGTCCGCCGCAGACGAGGGCGACGTTCACTCGGCCCGCTGTGCAGCGAGCCGGGGTGCCCATCGGCTGTGGCGCGATCGCTCGAGGTCTGGCGTCGGTCAGAACTGGGTGCGGACGGTCATGCCGCCATCGCACACGATGTTCGTGCCGACACAGAAGCCGGAGGCCGGGCTGGCCAGGTAGACGATCGCCGACGCGACCTCCTTAGGCTCGCCCATCCGGCCGATCGGGATCGAGTCCTTGACCTTCTCGTAGACCTCCGGGCGGCCAGCCTTGATCTTGCCCCAGTCGCCATCCTCGGAGTAGGTGGGCCCGGGCGAGACGGTGTTCACCCTGATGCCCTTGGGGGCCAAGGCATGACCAGCCGCTGACGCGTGACGGATGATGGCCGCCTTGAAT
>CAMAWO010000096.1 GCA_945861925.1 Bifidobacterium breve
CGTCCTCGCGAGGCCCGGTGCTCGTGCGCACGGTCACGCGAGGAGCACCATCGGAGTCGATAGACATCGTGTATTCGGCGTCGTCGAGCGTTTCGTTCGTGTCGCGCGAGCGGGCAACACCGTCCACCTCGAACTCAGGGACACGATCCCGATCGATGATGACCGATGTTCCGTTGCCCGACAAGCCCGCGCCCAACACTGGCCGGGCGATGATTCCGCGAGGAAAAACAGTGTTGCGATCCGTCGTGTCGTAGATCTTCCCGTCAATGGTGAGCGTGACGCCGACGATCGTGCCAGCGTCAGCAGAGGTGACGAGGAGGTTGGTGTCGCCGCTAGCGCTCACCGTACCCTTCGTTGCCGAGTCACTAAATGGAGCAGTCGTCGGCACCGCCCGTGCCGCCATCGGGGTGAGGTCGATCGTTGACTTGCCTCCCGCCCACCCATCAGTCGGGGCGCCGGGTGTCGTCGCCCCTGCGGCATAACTCCAGCGCTCGGTTTCGGGATCGACAACGATCTGCTGCACTGTCCCGGGGTAGTTGTTGTCGTATACCGAAATGGCGTACGTCTTGCCGTTGAAGACAACAGCAAATGGCGTGATCGAGTGGCCCGAACCCTTATCGGAGTAGATCGCGAGGGTGTAGTTCTTGCCTGAGGCGATGCCCGCTGCCAGTTCCTTTGCGACCTCGGATGGCTCGTACTCATGGAAGGCCATATAGGCCTCCTGGACCGGGACGAACATCTGCGTGGTCCACCAGAAGTCGATTGCGTCGACGACGTCGGAGTCGTCCTTCGAGAGGGCGAAGGTCGATGTGGCGGCGGGATCGAGGTCGATGAGTGACGCAGAATTCGAGAAGAGGCGCTGTGCCATGACGGCCATGCCCTCGCAGCGGCCGCCTACCATTGCCTCATTGACCTGGGCAGCCCACTGTTCGGCTGCCGGGAAGAGAACGCACCCCTCGGCAGTTGTCTCCGCGCACACGGCCTCTTCGCCGAAGAGAGCGACGAGGGAGGTGGCATCTACGGTGCCGACAGCGGCCCAGTTTGCGAAACTGAAGCCGTTGATGGCCGGATCGAAGCCGTCATACACGCAATTGGCAGGGTCTACCCCGGTGCAGTCGGGCAACATGTAGCCGCCAGAGCCATCGGCGGCAGGTTGCCCATTACTGCTCGGCAGGACGACAGCCTCGGGGGCGCCACCTGAACCGCAGGCCGACAGCATGAGGATGCCAGCGAGCGCGGGGGCCGCGACCCAGCGTTGAATGTTGAGCCTGTTTCTCATTTCCTGCTCCGTTCAAGGTGTGTGCAATCCAGCCAACAACAGAATACCGAGCGCATTCGCCTTCAGCCTTTCGTACGACGGCGACGAGCACCACCGTGTTTATACGGTGTTCGCAAAAAAGTTTTCAGGATGTTCTCGGGAAAGTCCGGATATCGGACCGATGCCAACCTCAGTGAGGTGGGTGCGCCTGCCACGCTGACCACGCCGAGGCAACCATGTCGTGAAGATCACGCCGTGCTGACCATCCGAGGGTTTCCAAGATGCGCAGAGTCGCTGCTGTCGAGGCGGGAGGGTCGCCGGCACGCCGGCCGACCGTGAGCGCATCAACGTCAGCTCCAACGACCTCTGACACCATGTCCATGACCTCGCGGACAGACGATCCCACGCCGCGGCCGACGTTCAGGGCGACGGCGCTGTCGTGGGTCTCACAGTGGGCTGCGGCCGCAACGTGAGCCTCAGCGAGGTCGGCCACGTGGATGTAGTCCCGAATGCACGTGCCGTCGGGAGTCGGGTAGTCATCGCCGAAGATCCTTGGACGATCACCGTCGGCCAGCGCCCGAAAGACCATCGGCACGAGGTTGTTCACGCTGTTGTCGCCGAGATCGTCACCGGCCGCCCCGGCCACATTGAAGTACCGCAGGGCCACCCACGACAAGCCGCTTGCGATGCCCTGATCGCGGGTCATCCACTCCCCGACAACCTTCGTCTCACCGTACGGCGACTCAGGGACCAACGGCGAATCCTCACTGATCGGATTGGTGAGCGGCGTGCCGTAGACGGCGGCGGAGGATGAATAGACGAATCGCTTCACGCCGTTTTCGTGCATCGCCTCGAGAAGGCTGAGCATGCCCACGACGTTCTCGCGGTAGTAGTGCAATGGAATGTCGACGGATTCGCCGGCGGCCTTCTTGGCAGCCAGGTGGATGACGCCGTCAACCTCATGCACAACGAGAGCAGCAGAAACTGCCTCGCGATCGGCGACAGATGCGCGGACAATCGGGATCCCCGTGGGGATCTTTCGTTCGAGGCCACTCGAGAAGTCATCGAGGACGACCACCCCGCGCCCGCTTGCAGCGAGCTCGCGCACGACATGCGCGCCGATGTAGCCGGCACCTCCCGTGACGAGCCAAGTCGTCACTTGAAGGTCTCCCCGGTGAGTCGCTCGTAGGCCTCGATGTACTTGGCGCGTGTCTTCTCAACGACCTCGTCGGGCAGGGGCGGTGGCGGGGTGTTGTTCGCTCTGTCCCAGCCCGAGGCTGGGGAGGTGAGCCAATCCCGCACATACTGCTTGTCGAATGATGACTGGGCCTGCCCAGGCTCCCACTCGAGCAGTGGCCAGAAACGGGAGGAATCGGGGGTGAGGACCTCGTCGGCGAGCACGACCTGCCCGACGTATTTCCCCGAAAGGCCGATCCCGAACTCGAACTTGGTGTCGGCGAGGATGAGCCCCCGCTCGCGCGCGAGGTCGTCGGCCCGTCGATAGATTTCCAACGAGAGGCGTTTGAGCTCCTGGGCCTCCTCCTGTCCGATGAGCATCATGACCTCGTCGAAGGTGACGTTTCGGTCGTGCTCGCCGAGTGGCGCCTTTTCGGCGGGGGTGAAGATCGGCTTCGGGAGCAGTGAGCCGTCCTTGAGACCCGGCGGCAGCCCGACCCCGCAGATCGAACCTGCCTCGCGGTAGTCCACGAGTCCGCTCCCGGTGAGGTAGCCGCGAACGACGCACTCAATGGGCAGCATCTCGAGACGGTCACAGACCATTGCCCGCCCCTTCACGGCCGCGGGAACGTTGGTGCCGCGGAGGTGATTGGGGACGACCCCTTCGAGGTGGTGGAACCACCACAGCGAGAGCTGCGTGAGGATCCGGCCCTTATCGGGGATGACCGTGGGCAGCACCCAGTCGAAGGCGGAGATGCGATCGCTCGCCACGAAGAGGAGGCGATCCTCGGGCGTCACGTAGAGGTCTCGGACCTTGCCGGAGTACAGATGGGTGTAGCCGTCCGGAAGGTTGTAGGGGCTCGGACCGGTGCTCACAGGATGTCTCCAGGTTGGTAGGTGGACGCTCCCGGGTGCTGCGCGGCGATGATGCCCACGCGCTCGATGACCGTCTGCACCTGTGCGGCAGCGGCGCCGGTGAAGTCGAGTGGCTCGGAGATGAGCGCTTGGAGGTCACTCAACGACAGGCCAAGCCGCGCGTCCGCGGCAAGTCGGTCGAGGAGGTCGTTTTCGACTGCGCCTTGTTCGCGCAGTGCGAGCGCCACCGCGACAGCGTGCTCCTTGATGGCCTCGTGGGCCCGCTCTCGACCGATCCCGGCGCGTACGGCAGCCATGAGAATTTTTGTCGTCGCGAGGAAAGGCAGGTAGCGGTCGAGTTCACGATCGATGACGGCAGAAAAGGCTCCGAAGTCGTCGAGCACCGTGAGAAACGTCTCGAAGAGTCCGTCGATGGCAAAGAACGAGTCGGGCAAGGCGACTCGGCGCACCACCGAGCACGAGACATCGCCCTCGTTCCACTGGTTGCCGGCCAGCTCCGCGGTCATGGCGAGGTAGCCGCGAAGGAGGATGGCGAACCCATTGACGCGCTCGCATGATCGGCTGTTCATCTTGTGGGGCATCGCGGAGGACCCGACCTGACCGGGCCGGAAGCCCTCCGTGACGAGGTCGAGTCCTGCCATGAGGCGAATCGTGGTGGCCAAACTTGAGGGCGCTGCGGCCACTTGAACTAGGGCAGACACCACGTCGAAGTCGAGCGAGCGCGGGTAGACCTGGCCGACGCTCGTGAGCACGTCAGCGAATCCGAGATGACGGGCCACGCCCTCTTCGAGCGACCGGAGCTTGGCGGCGTCGCCCTCGAGGAGGTCGAGCATGTCCTGCGCCGTGCCGACCGGCCCCTTGATACCGCGAAGCGGGTAGCGCGCGAGCAGTTCATCGATGCGCGCGTAGGCGACGAGAAGTTCATCTGCGGCGCTCGCGAACCGCTTGCCCAGAGTCGTGGTCTGGGCCGGGACGTTGTGCGACCTGCCGGTGATGGCGGTGTCGGAGTACTGGGCGGCCAGGCCGGCGAGGCGCGCAAGTGCGGCGACCGACTTGTCCCGGACCAGGTCGAGCGCCTCGCGAATCTGCAGTTGCTCAACGTTCTCGGTGAGGTCCCGCGAGGTCATCCCGAGGTGAATGAGCTCATGGCCCGCGAGGTCATTGAACTCCTCGATGCGCGCCTTGACATCGTGCTTCGTCACACGTTCGCGATCGGAAATCGACTGCAGATCAACCTGCTCAAGGACCGACTCGTAGTCGGCAATTGCGGCTACGGGGATCGACAAGCCCAGTTCAGACTGCGCCGTCATCACCGCGATCCAGAGTTTTCGCTCAAGGACGATCTTCGCGGCCGGCGACCAGATGTCGTTCATGGCAACGGATGCGTAACGTCCGGAGAGCACGTTCGGGATCGCTGAGGCCACGGTCTCATCCTTCCACGCCCCTTGGGCGCCACCAACTCCCCGCGTGAAGCCGGGGACTGCTCGCGCCGAACTACCTCGCGCCCGTGTTGCTGTCGGTGATGTCGTCGGTGGTGAGGCAGCCAACTGGATTCTGTGCTGCGAGATCGTAGAGCGTTGGATCACCACGTTCGGCGATCCAGGCCTTCTCGATGGAGGTGAGCACCGCGAGCATCGAGGCCTTCTTGGCCGAGGCGAGGTATTTTGCGAGACAGGCGTGCCACGGCTTGCCGCTGTTGTCGTTCTTGGAGAAGAAGACGCCAGTCTCGATCATTCCCAGACCCTTGGCCTTCCAATGGGGGTTGTAATCGCTGACGGTGCCAATCTGCTGTCCCGCCTTCACCTTGTCGCCCACCTTCACCTGCGGGCTATTGAGGTGCTCGTGCTCGAACAGGATTGGGGCCATGCCCGAAGTGCAGGGGGTACCAGTAGGAGCGACTCGGACGCTGTAGTCGTTGCTGTATAGCCGTGGAAGATCGCAGACGATGCCATCGACCATCGAGATCACCGGCGTGCCGAGTGGTGCGATGAATGCCATCTGCGGCTCCTTCGTGCCCTTCACGTCCAGGCCGTAGATCCCCAGGATGTGGCGGTACATCGCATCATCATCTGCGTTAGAGAAGGTCGGGGGCGTTACACCCTTGATCTGCATGACCCCGGCCTTACCGCTGCCGGCATCGTAGGTGTCGACAGCCAGGCCCCAGTTCTGGATGACCTTCGGAATGCTGGCATTGGACGTGATACCAGAGCTCGAGCCCGACCCGCTGTTGGATCCAGCCCCGCTCGCGAGTGTCACCCAGACGAGCGTGCTCCCCTTTTTCGTGCACCGAAGATCGACGTTGCCAACATGAACGGTGATGCCGGCCTTCGTGCACTTGTCGCCCGGCTTATTGGCCGCATTGGCCCCCGACGCGAATCCTGCTGCGATCAGACTCATCGCCGCAATCCCCACCACTGCGGCGCTCAGGTTGCGGGCTACGTTCATGGCTCCTCCTCGGGCGATTCAGTGAAATTACCGCACCATGGTCAGCGATTTCAACTACTTTTGGGCCAATTCCTGCTCGTCAAGCGTGGCCCGTAGGGCGATGTCTGACCGGTGGTGCGCCCCTTCGATGCTGATGAGATCAATCGCTTCGTAGGCGCGGTTACGCGCCTGGCCCAAGGACTTGCCCTGAGCGGTGACAGAGAGCACCCGACCGCCCGCGGTGACGATGCCCGCGGCGGTCGCCCGAGTGCCAGCGTGGAGCACCGTCACGCCTTCGACGCCCCCGGCCGCGTCGAGTCCCTCGATGAGATCGCCGGTGACCGGGTTCTCTGGATAGCCCCGCGAGGCGATGACGACGGTGACGGCAGCCCCCTCGCGCCAAGCGAGGGGCGGGAGAGCGCCGAGGGTGCCGGTCGCGGCCGCAAGGAGTACTTGGCCGAGGGGCGACTCCAGACGGGCGAGCACCACCTGGGTCTCGGGGTCACCGAACCGGGCATTGAACTCGATAACCCGCGTGCCACGCGTCGTGAGGGCGAGTCCTGCATACAGCAGGCCGACGAACGGGGTGCCCCGCTCGCGCATCGTGTCGATCATCGGCTGCAGGACCCGCTCAGTGACATCCGCAACGAGCGTTGGCGGCGCCCATGGCAGCGGCGAGTAGGCACCCATGCCACCGGTGTTCGGCCCAGCATCGTCGGCGTACGCCCGCTTGAAGTCCTGCGCCGGCTCGAGCGGGATGATCGTTGTTCCGTCGGTGATGCCAAACAGTGAGACCTCAGGGCCATCGAGGTACTCCTCAATCACGACCCTCACATCGCCTCCCCGACTCAGGCAGGTCTGCGCGTGAGCGAGGGCTTCGTCCCGATCATTCGTGACGACGACACCCTTGCCCGCCGCAAGCCCGTCGTCCTTCACCACGTAGGGGGCGCCGAACTCGTCGAGTGCCAGCGCAACCTCGACCATGACCCCGCATACGCGTGCTCGGGCGGTATCAACGCCTGCCTCGTCCATCACCTGCTTCGCGAAGGCCTTACTCCCCTCGAGTTGTGCCGCAGCCGCGGACGGCCCGAAGCACGCGATGCCCAGGGCCCGCACCGAGTCAGCCGCTCCTGCGACAAGGGGAACCTCCGGGCCGATCACGACGAGGTCAACAACGCACTCAGCTGCGAGATCGGCGATGGCCTGTGCGTTAGTAGCGTCGAGATCGCGTGTTTCGACGTCGCGGGCGATGCCGGCATTACCGGGAGCGCAAATCAGGCGCCCGACAGTTTCGTCCGCCCGCAAAGCCGTGACGAGAGCATGCTCCCTAGCACCGGAACCGACGACGAGGATGTCCACATCGCGAGCCTAACCTCGTAACACGGCTAGCCCACGTAGTGCTTGTCGATGACCGTGAATACCTCGTCAAGGATTGCGAGGCCATCCTTGGCCTCCGCCTCGGTGACCGTGCACGGCGGCACGACATGCATTCGGTTGAAGTTTGCGAACGGCATGAGTCCGCGCTTCTTGCTCTCGGCAATGAGCTCGTTCATGGCAGGGGAGGTGCCACCGTACGGCGCGAGCGGCTCGCGGGTCTCGCGGTTGGTGACGAGATCAAGCGCCCAGAACACTCCGAGGCCGCGTGCCTCGCCGATGACCGGGTGCTTCTCCTGCAGCGCACGAAGGCCCGGGCCGAGGATGTTCTTGCCGATTGAGGCGGCGTTCTCGACGATGCCCTCCTCCTTCATCGCGGTGATGGAGCCAACGATGGACGCCGCGGCCAGCGGATGGCCGGAGTAGGTGAGTCCGCCGGGGAAGACCCTCGTGTCGAAGGTTGCGGCGATCTCGTCGCTGATGATGACGCCGCCGACTGGGACGTAGCCGGAGTTCGAACCCTTCGCGAAGACGATGAGGTCGGGCTTGACGTCCCAGTTCTGGAACGCGAACCACGCGCCCGTGCGACCGAAGCCGGACATCGTCTCGTCGGCGATCATCACGATGCCGTGCTTGTCGCAGATTGCTCGCAGTCCCGCGAGGTAGCCCGCTGGGGGCACGAGCACTCCTGCCGTGCCAACAACGCTCTCGATGAGGATGGCGCCGATGGTGCTGGGTCCCTCGAATTGAATGACCTGCTCGAGGTGCTGAAGGGCGCGCTCAGACTCCTGCTCCTCCGAGGCGGCCCAAAAGGCCGAGCGGTAGAGGTAGGGGCCGAAGAAGTGGACATGCTGCGACGCGTACTCATTCGGCCAGCGACGCGGGTCGCCAGTGGCGGCAATCGCGGCACCCGTGTTGCCGTGGTACGAGCGGTAGAAGGAGAGCACCTTGTGCTTGTGGGTATGGATGCGGGCCATCCGGATCGCATTCTCGACTGCATCGGCGCCGCCGTTAGTGAAGAACACCTTGTTCATGTTGTCAGCGACAAGGCCGGTGATGAGCTGGGCAGCCGCGCCCCGCGCCGCGTTCGCATGCTGGGGAGCGATGGTTGAGAGCTTCGCAGCCTGGTCCTGGATCGCCTTGACAACCTTCGGGTGCTGGTGGCCAATGTTCACGTTGACGAGCTGTGAGGAGAAGTCGAGGAACTTGTTGCCGTCGTAATCCCAGAAGTAGCTGCCCTCGGCGGCTGCGATGACCATAGGGTTCAGCGCGCCCTGAGCACTCCATGAATGAAAGACGTGAGCGCGGTCGAGGTCGTAGACGCGCTTGCCCTCTGCTGGGTCGGCGGTGAATTCCATGATGCTCCTCAGTCGGTGGAAATGCGTCTCGTGATGCGTCCTGAACCGGAGCGTAGAACGAGGTGAATGTTCACGCCAAATGGGGTGCACCGAGCGAGCGGCACTCGACCACTCTTGCCTCGAGGCGCCGCTCTACCGCCGGCCATTCGTCCGCGAGGACGGAGAACAGCACGGTGTCGCGCATGGTGTCGTCGCCGCGCCGCTGGTACCGGCGGAGCACGCCCTCGAACTGAGCGCCAAGCTTGGCTATCGCCGTCTGGCTACGCGCGTTGCGAATATCGGTCTTCAGTTGGACGCGCCCCATGCCCGCGGCTTCGAAGGCCCACTGCATGAGGAGGAGCTTGCACGCGGGGTTGACGATCGTGCCCCAGGCACTCGGGGTGTAGGTCGTGAAACCGATCTCAAGGCGAGCATCGCCCGGCGAGACCTCTAGGTAGGAGGTCGTCCCGACGACGGCTCCATCGAGCCGGACGGTCCACGGGGTGCGGCCGATCGCGGGTGCCGCGTTGAGTGCAGTGACCCAACCGGCGGGCGATGCGGGGCGGCCTTTCACATGGACCCAGACGGCGTCATGGTCGAGGGCGTCGAAGAGTTCGGGGGCGTCGGCCTCGGTTGCGAGGGTCAGTTGAACACCTCTGACGGCCAGGATGGAGCCCTGCGGAACGGGCCAGAGGACGGACGGCCACGGAGCATCGTCCGGCCTGGCATCGGCACGTGGGACAAATGGCGAATCTGACGGCATTTCAGCCCACTTTCTGCCGTTTGTCCCACGAAGTGGGACAAACGGGGGTTAGGCGATGAGGTCGTTGATCGCGATAGTGGCGTCGCGATCCTGGCCGACGCCGATCGCACTGATCCGGGTGCCCGAGATGTCCTCGAGGAACTGCACGTAGTCGCGCGCGTTCTTCGGCAGGTCAGACACCTCGCGGGCACCGGAGATGTCCTCTGTCCAGCCGGGCCGGTTCTCGTAGATCGGCTTTGCGTGATGGAACCCGGTCTGGGTCATCGGGATCTCATCGCACCGCTGGCCGTCGACGTCGTAAGCGACGCATACCGGGATCTGCTCGAATCCGGTGAGGACATCAAGTTTGGTGAGGAAGGTATCGGTTAGCCCGTTGACGCGGCTTGCGAACCGGGCGATTGGTGCGTCGAACCAGCCGCAGCGTCGCGGGCGACCCGTGGTGACGCCGCGCTCACCGCCGATGACCCGCAGCCGCTCGCCATCGTCGTCGAGTAACTCAGTCGGGAATGGGCCCGAGCCGACTCGGGTCGTGTAGGCCTTGAGGATGCCGATGACGCGCGTGATGCGGGTCGGTCCGATGCCGCTGCCGGTGCAGGCGCCGCCTGCGGTCGGGTTACTCGATGTCACGAACGGGTAGGTGCCGTGGTCAACGTCGAGCAGGGTGCCCTGGCCGCCCTCGAGGAGCACCACCTTGCCGTGGTCGAGGGCCTCGTTGAGCATGAGCGAGGTATCGGCCACATACGGCCGCAGGGTGTCGGCGAATACAAGGAGTGAATCGACGATCTCATCGATCTCGAGGGCCCGCCGGTTGTAGACCTTGACGAGGACCTGATTCTTATTCGCGAGGGCACCCTCGATCTTCTGGCGAAGGATTGAGGGATCGAACAGGTCCTGCACCCTGATGCCGAGGCGGGCGATCTTGTCGCTGTAGGTCGGCCCGATGCCCCGACCGGTCGTGCCTATCTTGGCGTTGCCGAGGAATCGCTCGGTCACCTTGTCGAGGGTGACGTGATAGGGGGTGATGAGGTGGGCGTTCGCGCTGATGACGAGCTTCGAGGTGTCAATGCCTCGCTCATTGAGCCCGGCCATCTCGTGGAGCAGCACCGCCGGATCGATCACAACACCGTTGCCGATGACCGGGATGACCTCGGGTGTGAGGATGCCACTCGGCAGCAGGTGAAGGGCGAACTTCTGGTCGCCGATGACGACAGTGTGGCCGGCGTTGTTGCCGCCTTGGTAGCGAACGACATAGTCGACGCGGCCACCGAGCAGATCGGTCGCCTTGCCCTTGCCTTCATCGCCCCACTGCGACCCGACGAGAACGATTGCGGGCATGGGGACAGGTTACAGGCGTGAGGCCCCTGTCGGACGCGACTAGCGAGTAGCGCCTGTTTCGAGACGATCGGCCAGCGCCTCGCCCAGCAGGTGACCGGAGAGCCAGGCCGTTTCGACCCGCGGCCCATCGGACCACGCATCCCCTGCGAGTCCGAGGTTGATCCCGGGGTCGAGGAAGAAGGGCTGCGGCGAGGCCGTGAGCGGTTTGGCGTAGGTCCACCGCTTCGCATCCGCCCAACTCGGGTGCTCCGAGATGCCGAGCACCCGTTGCAGGGCGCCCAGTGCGGCCGGAAGCACCTGCGAAGGATCGGTCAGGTGCCTGGCCGCAAGTACCGGCTGCACGTGGGCAACGAGCACGGGGGCACCATTGCCGCGGCGGCTGCCGTCATTGGCGATCCAGGTGATGACGGGATCGTCATTGACGAAGATGCCGTCGAACGCGCGCCAGGTTGCCGCGTCGAAGACCGCGGTGACAGCGATCACGGGCTCCCAGGTCACTTCGTGGGTGGCGAGCAGCGCCGCTGCCAGTGCTGGTGACTCCGAATCTAGGAGTTGGCGCGCCTGCGGGCTCGGCATGCACACGGCGACCGCGTCGACCCCTTCGCCGTTGACGGTCAGTGCGCTTTCCTCCACCGCGATTGGCCCGGAATCGTGCGCAGACATTACCGCGGTGTCAGGCAGTTCACTCGCGAGGTGTTCGACGATTGACCGGAGGCCGCTGTCCGCCGTGTAACGCATCGGCCCGGTCTTGACCCCGAGGATTCCGTCTGACGAGGCGACATGAAAGGTGTCGGTCCAGGCGCGTACGACCCCGTGACCGACGAGGCGCTGGATAAGTGAACGGAAACGCTCATCCTGGGCGGTGAAGTACGACGCTCCGATGTCGACGATGTGACCATCGGATGACGTGCCGGAGTCGCGAATGCGGCGGGAGGCCATCCGACCTCCGAGCACCCGACCCTTGTCGAGCAGGGTCACTAGGTGGCCGCGGTCATTTAGGGTAGCGGCGCATGCAACGCCACTGATTCCGCCGCCGATGACAATCGTGCGCGGCATGGTCTAGGCGCGGGGGATCGACGGATCGCAGTCGGCAAGGAATGCCGTGATGCGCTGGGCCTCATCGGACTCACCGATCGCGCCGGAGGCACGGCCGAGGGAGCGAAGGCAGCGAAGGAAGCCCTGATTCGGCTCATGGCTCCATGGGACGGGGCCGTGACCCTTCCAGCCGTTTCGGCGCAGGGCATCGAGCCCGCGGTGGTAGCCGACCCGGGCGAAGGCGTAGGACTCAATGACCTGCCCGTCGCCCCACGCCTCATCAGCGAGGACGGCCCAGGCGAGCGAACTCGTCGGGTGGTCGCGGACGACGTCATGAGCATCGGCGCCGTTAGCGAGCGCTAACACGACCACGTCATCGGCCGGGAGGAAAGTGGGAGGGGTACCGCCGAGAAGATCTACGCCAATGGTCATATCCGAACCCTCTCACTACCAGCGGCCGACCCACACCAGCCCCAGCCCGTTACCAGATGGGGTTTGGGCGGGTTGATGTCGTTCCCCGGCCCCGAATCGGGGTCCGGAGCGACATCAACCCGCCCAAAGCAGCTTTGGGGAGGGGGAGGGGGAGGGGG
>CAMAWO010000097.1 GCA_945861925.1 Bifidobacterium breve
AAGACTCCCATCGCTATCACCCGCCGCGGAACGACGGTTGACCAGCGCACCCTGGCCGGGACCCTTGGTGACATTGGTGCCATAACGAAGGACTCCAAGCAGGCCGGCCACGGCATCGTCGTCGTCGGCGACGTCGTAAGCCAGCGCGAGAAACTCGACTGGTTCGAGGTGAAGTCCCTCTTCGGCTGGCGTGTCCTCATCCCGCGCACCCAAGACCAAGCCGGCCCGATCCTGTCACTCCTTCGCCGCCATGGTGCCGTTCCCATGGAGGTCGCGACAATCTCCGTTGAGCCCCCGCGCACCCCGCAGCAGATCGACCGCGCCATTCACGGCCTCGTCTCAGGACGCTACGAGTGGATCGGCTTCACCTCGGTGAACGCGGTGCGTGCCATCCGCGAGAAGTTGAGCGAGTATGGCCTTGACGCCCGTTCATTCGCCGGGCTGAAGGTCGCGGCTGTCGGCGAGAGCACGATCGCGTCGCTCATCGAGTTCGGCGTGCGTCCCGACCTCATGCCAAAGGGCGACCAGACGACGTCCGCGCTACTCGAGGACTGGCCCGTCTACGACTCCCTCACCGACCCGATCAACCGGGTGTTCCTCCCCCGTGCCGATATTGCCACCGACACGCTGGCCGCCGGGCTCGCCGAACTCGGCTGGGAGGTCGAGGATGTCACCGCCTACCGCACCGTTCGGGCGGCGCCACCGGCCGCCGAGACGAGGGAGGCCATCAAGACCGGTGGATTCGACGCCGTCATGTTCACCTCGAGCAGCACCGTCCGCAATCTCGTCGGTATTGCAGGCAAGCCGCACCATTCGACCATCGTCGCGTGCATCGGCCCGCAGACCGCCAAGACGGCGGAGGAGCACGGTCTTCGCGTCGACGTCCTTGCCGAGACCAGCACTCTGCCCGCACTCGTCGAGGCGCTCGCGCTGCACGGTGAATCACTGCGAATGGCAGCGCTCGAGGCTGGCGAGGGCGGCTGGCGCCCGAGTCGGCGCCGCACGGCAGCTCGCCGGAAGGTAACCTGATCTCTATGGGTGAGCCGTCGCGCACGGTCGTTCACCTCCTGCGGCACGGTGAGGTGGACAACCCGGAGGGTGTTCTCTACGGGCGCCTACCCGGATATGTGCTGTCAGATATTGGCCACGAAATGGCGCAGCGGGCAGCCGATGCCCTGCGAGATCGTGACGTCACGCACGTCATCGCGTCACCGATGGAGCGTGCCCAGCAGACGGCGAGCCCGATCGCCGGGGTCCACGGCCTTGCGATTCATACGGAGCCCCTCATCATCGAGGCCGACAACATCTTCGAGGGCCAGAAGGTGAGCGTCGGTGATGGTGTCCTGAAGCAGCCGCGCACCTGGCGCCACCTCTGGAATCCGTTTCGTCCGTCCTGGGGCGAGCCGTACGACGAGGTGGCCGCCCGCATGGGCGCCGCCATCGAGAGTGCCCGTGGGCTCGCCCGCGGCCATGAAGCGGTCCTCGTGAGCCACCAACTGCCCATTTGGATTGCCCGTCTCGCCGCAGAGAAGCGGCGGCTTTGGCATGACCCGCGCAGCCGGCAGTGTTCGCTCGCCTCGCTGACGTCGCTCACCTTCGACGACGATGCGCTCGTTGCCATTACCTACACCGAGCCGTCCCGCGACCTGCTGGGCAGGGCCAGCAAGGTTGCGGGGGCCTGAGCGGCCTCTGATGCAAGCTCGCATCCTGCCGGCGCTCCTCGGAGTGTGCGCACTCCTCCTCGCCACCGGCTGCGGAGCCGGGTCGCCGAGCGGGGAGTCCGGCACCTCGTTCGTCGCAGGCGACGGTTCCATTGTGCTGCTTGATCCGGCGGAACGGCTGGCCGCGCCAATTCTCACTGGGCAGACCCTTGCCGGAGAGGCCTTGTCGAGCGAGGAGTTCGCCGGCGACGTTGTTGTCGTGAATGTCTGGGCATCATGGTGCGCGCCGTGCAGGTCGGAGGCCCCGACTCTGGAGCGACTATCGCAGGAGTTTGCCGATCAGGGGGTGGCGTTCATCGGGCTTAACACCCGCGACTCCGAAACCTCGGCGCGCAGTTTCGTCGAGCGATTCGGTATCGGGTACCCGAACGTCATCGATCGTGATGGAGTCCTGCAACTCGGTTTTCGCGATTCACTGCCACCGCGCGCGATCCCCTCGACCCTCGTCATTGACCGATCCGGCAGGGTGGCGGCCCGGGTGCTTGGCGCGGCCTCTGAATCCTCGTTGCGCGGGGTTATCGAAGCAGTTGCAGGTGAGCCGGCCGGATGATCGTTGAAACGGTGACGAGTGGTTCGCTCGCCGTGGCCCTCGCGATCGCCTTCGCGGCCGGCATCGTTGCCTTTCTCTCGCCTTGTGTGCTTCCACTCGCGCCCGGCTATGTCTCCTATGTAACGGGGCTCACGGGGGCTGAACTCGCCGATCCCGCTGGCCGGCGGGGACGAGTGCTGGCCGGCAGCCTGTTATTTGTTCTGGGTTTCAGCCTCGTCTTCGTTTCATACGGTCTTGCGTTTGGCAGCGTCGGATCACTCCTTCTGCAGTATCAGGAGCCGATCAATCGCGTGCTCGGCGTCGTCGTCATCATCATGGGCCTGGTGTTCCTGGGCGTCATCCCGGGTATGCAGCGCGAGTGGCGCCTGCACCGCGCGCCGACCTGGGGGGTCGCTGGCGCACCGCTGCTCGGCATCCTGTTCGGCCTCGGCTGGTCACCCTGCATCGGCCCCACCCTCACCGCGGTGCAGTCATTGGCCTTCACGGAGGCGAGCGCTGCCCGCGGTGCGGCGCTCTCTATGGCCTACTGCCTCGGTTTGGGGCTCCCATTCGTGGTACTTGCGGTGGCGTTCAGCCGAACTGCGGGTGCGCTCGGCTTCATTAAGCGCAATTATGAGTGGGTGATGCGGATCGGAGGGGCCATGCTCGTCATTGTGGGGATCCTTCTCCTTACCGGCGCCTGGACCGCGTTCACCATCTGGCTGAGGGTCACCCTGCCGGGATTCGAGACCGCCCTGTGAGCACACTCATGCGACCCCCAGATCAGGACTTGGCACTATTGCCGCCGCTCGGAGGGCTCGGTTTCGCCCGCTGGGTCTGGCGGCAGCTCACAAGCATGAAGACCGCCCTCATCTTACTGTTCCTCCTCGCGATCGCCAGCATCCCCGGATCGATCCTGCCCCAGCAGGGCAATGACCCGCTCAAGGTGAAAGAGTGGATTGCAGGCTCCCCGGAAGTCGGGAGAGTCCTTCAGTCACTCGGCTTCTTCGACGTCTTCGCGGCGCCGTGGTTTGCTGCGGTCTACCTGCTGCTGTTCATCTCCCTCATCGGATGTGTCATCCCCCGGGCACGACAGCACTGGCGAGCTATGCTTGCGCCGCCGCCGCCAGCCCCCCGTAACCTACTTCGCCTCGGGGGAACCGTCACGCTGGACGTGACCGCGGATCCCGTCGAGGTACTCGCCGGCGCGGCCGATTACCTGCGGCGTCATCGCTGGCGTGTGGTGTCTGGTCCCTTGGGCACCGACGATGGAGCGCACTGGGTCGCAGCGGAGAAGGGCTACCTCCGCGAGACTGGCAACCTCGTCTTCCACGTCGCGCTCCTGCTCATCCTCGCGTCCGTCGCTGTCGGGGGACTGTTTGGCTGGAAGGGCAACGTCATCGTGAAGGAGGGCGGGGGTTTTGCGAACACGGTGACCCAGTACGACGCGTGGGGCGGTGGGCGCCTCGTCGATTCGGACAGTCTCACCCCCTTCTCGTTCAGCCTGGACTCCTTCGATGTCGACTTCGAGCGCGAGGGTTCGCAGCGTGGGGCCCCGAAGTACTTCGAGGCAAGGGTCACCTACCGCGATGACCCTGCGGCGCCGCAGCAGCAGGCCGTCATCGAGGTAAACTCCCCGCTCGAAGTCGACCGCGCGAAGGTGTTTCTCGTCGGGCACGGCTATGCGCCGAGTTTCGTCGTCAAGGACTCTAGCGGCAAGGTCGTATTCAAGGATGCCGTCGTCTTTCTCCCGCAGGACGGAAACTTTACGTCGACGGGAGTCGTGAAGGTGCCCGACGCAGATCCACAGCTGGGCTTGCGCGGGCTCTACCTACCTACCGTCTCCGTTGACAAGATCCGAGGCGGCGAGTCGGTGTTCCCGGCCCCCGACGATCCGGCGATGTTCCTCTCCGCGTGGACCGGCGATCTCGGACTAGACACCGGCATGCCGCAGAGCGTCTACCGGCTCGACTCCGAATCGATGACTCAAATCGGCCTGGCTTCCCTTCGCCCCGGCCAGATCTGGAACTGGCCTGACGGGACCGGTTCGGTTATGTTCACCGGCTTCGATCGCTGGGCCTCATTCCAGATCGCCTATGATCCTGGCAAGGAGGCAGCGCTCATCGCGTCGATCCTTGCGATCACCGGGCTCATGCTGTCGCTGTTCGTCCGGCGGCGGCGCATCTGGGTGAAGGTGCTCGCTCCGGCCGGAGCGGCTACCGTTGTTCAGGTGGCCGGGCTCACTCGGTCTTCTAGCCTTGACGACATCGATCTCGGAGCCCTGACCGACGACATCGACTCCCTCGTTCGCGAGATCTCGCGCACTGAGGCGACACCGAAGGAGCACACGTGACCACAGCGGCGCTAGCGCAGGCGAGCAATGCGGCCATCTATGCAGCCATGATCACCCTCACGTTCGCCATGGTCGCCTTCGCGGTCTCGTTCGCTGCCGGCCGTCGGCGCGTGACGGCGGTTGCCGCGGTTGTTGGGGCGAGGGAGGGCGAGGGCTCTGTCGCGGTGCTCACGCGTTCTCCCGACTCCCCTGAGCAGCCGGAGGCGGGCCAACGATCGGTGAATATCGCCATGTCGCTGACCTGGCTTTCGTTCGTACTGCTCCTCGCGGGTGTCGTCATGCGCGGCATCTGGGCCGGACGGGTGCCGTGGGGCAACATGTACGAATTCTCGATCAGCGCCGCTCTAGCCACCCTCGCGGTGTTCCTTTTCTTGTCGCTCCGCAGTGATGTGCGCTGGCTCGGACTTTTCGTCGTCATTCCGGTGCTCCTCACCCTAGGCATGGCAGTCACTGTCCTCTACACCGAGGCGGCACAGCTCGTGCCGGCCTTGAAGTCCTACTGGCTTGTCATCCATGTGTCCGCGGCGGTCATCTGCTCGGGTGCCTTCACGATCGCCGCCGCGACTGCTGGGCTGGGCCTGCTCAAGGGGGGGCTCGAGAGGCGCGCGCTGGTGCGCACCGGGAGCGCCGGCGGAGTGCTCGCACGGGTGCCGAGCGTTGAGCGGCTTGAGTCGTTCACGAATCGGGTGGTTGCGTTCAGCTTTCCGCTGTGGACCTTCGCTGTCGTGTCCGGCGCGATCTGGGCCGAGAATGCGTGGGGACGCTACTGGGGCTGGGATCCGAAAGAGACCTGGGCATTCATCACGTGGGTCATCTTCGCGGCGTACCTGCATGCGCGCTCGACCGCCGGTTGGCGGGGGAGTAAGGCCTCTTGGATCGCGATCATCGGCTGGCTCGCGTTCCTCGTCAACTACTTCGGGGTGAATTTCTTCGTGAACAGCCTGCACTCCTACGCCGGCGTCTCCTAACCCCCTCCGGTCATTTCATCCAGAATCCGGCTCAAATGACAAGAATTCACGTCATTTGACCATGATTTCGGTCATTTCATCCCGCTTGGCTGGCGCGACGTCAGGCTGAACGACGTGCCGCGCTCCAGATTTGTTCGGCGACCCAATCGATGCGCAACTTCATATCCTCCCAGCCCCATCGGACGCAGTGCAGCCCTTTCGCCCTGATCCGATCTTCGCGGACCTTCTCCTGGTAGAGCACCTGTCGGTCGTCGTACTTCACCGCACCGTCGGCCTCGCCAACAACGCCGAGGCGTTCCCACCACATGTCGACGATGCCGATGAGACCCTGCGCGTCGTACATCGGCACCTGCAATTGTGGCTCGGGCAGCCCTGCTCGGCACAGTCGTACGCGCGATAACGATTCAAGGATCGTCTGTGCACCTGGTCGGGCGAGGTCGAGGGCTCGACGAACCACTCCGGATCCGCGCATTAACGGCCAGTCATCGAGCGTCTCAAGCAGTGACCCGGCGGCATCTGGTTCACCCCAGAGCACTGAATCGAGGACGCCCACGGCCCAATCGAGCGGCAACTGCGCGGCCGTCGAGATCGCGGCCAGATGGCGCCCGACCACCGGAATCCCGTCCGTAGTGCCGGTGGTGGCCGGGTCGAGTGAATGGGTGGTGACGATGAGGTTCGGGAGGGTAAGTCGATGGGTGCTCGTGCGCCGAAGGGCCCGCAGGTCGCTTCGCAGCGGCCTGATGAGTGAAAGGTTCTCCGGCACCCGGTGGGGCAGGGGGAGACCGAGGAGGACGGCGGCCGACTGGCCGAATGCATACGCCGGGTAGTCCAGGCTGAGGACAGCCGCCGATAGATCGAGAAGGTGCATCCGGGTCTCATCGGCATAGGCCGCGTCCAGCAACGAAACATCGGTGTAAATCCCGTGGCGGAGCCGGATAGCAAGGCGACGACGAATGAGGGCTCGCAGCGTGGCATCGTCTATACCCCAGGCAGCCAGATCAGAGCGACGGAAGGCGCCGCCTTGAGGTGCCGCCCGCGTATGAAGTTCCTCACGTGCTGCGTGCAAGGAGTCGGAAAGGTTGATTGTCATATCGGCAGGTTGCCTGAAAAACCCAAGAATGCCAAACAGTTATCCACAGGTCCAGCGTGGATGAAATGACCACTATCACCCTCAACTGACCAATTTTGTGGTCAGTTCAGCCGGAATCTGGATGAAATGACCGGGGGGGAGGGGGGGTTAGGATTCGCCTCGGCGTTCGCGCATGCGCCTTCGCCAAGCAGCCTCGTCCAACTGCTTGAGGAACCGGGGGTCATCGTCCGGGGCCACCGGGCCTTTTCGCCGGCCCCAGCGCGAGCCGGGCGCAGGCCGGGTTCGGCCGAAGAAGAACCACAGGATCCCCCCGAGGATGGGGAGCACGATCACGATGACGAGCCAGAGCAGTTTTGGCAGCGCCCGGGCACTCGCGCGAGGCGTGCGCACGACATCGACAATGAACGAGACGTACAGTGCGATGAGCACCAGAATCCCGAGCACGCGTAGCATCAGCCACCTCCAAGGTAACCACAATAACGTGACCGCACCAGCCCGCGCGTCCAAGCGCCCGGCCGGTACCGTGGGGGTATGAAAACAGACCAGCCTCGATGGATCCCGTTCCTCGCGTATACGGCGCTGCGGATTCTCATCTTCGCGGGGGTATGGATGCTGCTTTCACTCCTCACCCCGCTGCGGGGACTGTGGTCCCTGTCATTGGCGATCGTCGTATCCGGGGCGATCAGCATCTTCGCCCTCAATCGACAACGCGACGCCGTGAGCGTCGGGGTCAGTGGATTCTTCACGCGGATGAACGATCGCATCGATGCCTCGACGCGGGCTGAGGACGGCGATGCGTCAGACGAGACACAGCCCGGCGGCGAGCGCTAGCCCGTACCCGAGGACGAGGAGCCCGGTGCCCTTCAGCACGGGCACTAGTGCGGGGCCGCTGGCGCCCGTGCGCACCAGACTCACCGGTTGTACGGCGAGACCAAGGGCGACGAGCGTGATGAGTAGCCACCAAGAGATGAGTCCGGACACCACGAACGTCGTGGCGGCGGCTCCGGCGATCAGCGCGAAGTAGAGGCGCCTTGTACGAGCATCGCCGAGGCGCACGGCAAGGGTTCGTTTGCCCGAGGCCAGGTCTGTCGGAATATCGCGAAGGTTGTTTGTGACGAGGACGGCGCAGGCGAGCAAGCCGACCCCAACCGATGCCACGATCGAGGCAACCGTCACCGTGAGCGATTGCACGTAGAGGGTGCCGACGACGGGGACGATACCGAAAAACACGAGGACGAAGACCTCGCCAAGGCCGTGATAGCCGTAGGGCCTCGGGCCCCCGGTGTAGAGCCAGGCGGCAGCCACGCAGGCCACCCCAATGAGCAGCAGCCACCATTGGCCGACCAGTGCGATGAGGATTGTCCCGAGCACGGCGGCCACGGCGAATGAGGCAAATGCCGCGAGGCGCACCGAGGTTGGCGAAGCCAGTCGCTGTCCGACGAGTCGGACCGGGCCGACCCGGGCTTCGTCCGTGCCCTTGATTCCGTCGCTGTAGTCGT
The DNA here is from genome assembly GCA_945861925.1 of Bifidobacterium breve. Taxonomy (GTDB): domain Bacteria; phylum Actinomycetota; class Actinomycetes; order S36-B12; family S36-B12; genus WLND01. The sequence goes on from CAMAWO010000097.1 coordinate 8,161, forward strand.
TCGCGTAGTTGACGCCGATCTGCAGGGAGACCGCCACGAGTAGGGCCAGGAGAGCCCGAAGGGGGATAAGCGCCCCGGCGTTGACCGCGAGTCCTGTGCCGACGGCCACTGCTGAGATTGCGGTTGGGAGGGTGCGTGGTCGGGCACCGCCGACCCATTGGCTCAGGGAAGCCACGTCAGCCGCCCCGGCTCGGTGGCGAGCGCGCGCAGTGACGCCCGGTCGATCTTGCGATTGGGCAGTTGCGGGAAGTCGGGCACGATGGCGACACTACGTGGCACGGCCGGCCGGCCGAGCGCCCCCTGCACCGCCTCGTTGATTCGTTGCCGGAGCCCGGCAGCAGCACCATCCGCGATAACGATGGCCACGATCTCTATCTCGTCCTCGCCGAGGGGCAGGGCGAGCGCGACGCCCGACTCGACATCGGGGCAGGCGTCGATGACCTTCTCCACTGCGCCGAGGGCAACGTTCACCCCGTTCACGACAACGACGTCATCGATGCGTCCGTGCAGGGTGAGCCTTCCTGAGTCGATGCTCCCGAGGTCACCGGTGCGGTACCCCGACCCGGTGAACCGCGCCCCGGTGAGCACACTGTCCAATCGATAGCCAAGGGCCAGCATTGGCCCGCTGATCACTACCTCGCCGGTGGGAAGGGTATCGAGGCCGACCCCGGGCAGGGGTTCGCCGTCGTACACGCATCCGCCGGAGGTCTCGGTCGCCCCGTAGGTGCGGGTGAGGTTAATGCCGTGGGACTTGGCGGTTTCCTCGAGGCTGGCCGGGAGGGGTCCTGCCCCGACGAGAATCTGGCTGCAGCCCTTGAGTGCCTCGATCCCGGCCTCGTCCAAGAGCAGCCGACGTACCTGCGCGGCCACGAGAGAAACCCGGATATCCGAGGAGAGCGCGGCGGCGGCGTGTACCGCGTGCCAGAAGTCGAGCGGGGTGAAAGGCGCGGCGCCACCGAGGCTCGAGATAGGGATTGGCGCCCGGCCCGCTGCTAGGCCGCGGAGGAGGACATTGAAGCCTCCCATTGACGAGAGGGGGAGGGCGGCGATCCACTGTGGTGTAAGGCCCGTTCCGTTCACTGAATCGGTGAGCGCTTCAAGGGCCTTGGCGGTGAGGAGGACGCCGCGAGGGGCGCCCGTCGACCCTGACGTGGCGAGGACGACCGCGACCTCGTCAGACTCAAGCGGTGCGTCGGGATCATCAGGTCGCAACGCTCGCAGAATGCCTGCGACGTAGTCGCTTGAGACCGTGACGGATGTCGTGGGCACCGGTGCGACCGCGGGGCCGCTGCCATCAAGCGCCGAGGCGACCGCGTCGATGAGTGCACTGACCCCAAGGGGTCCGGGGGGCACGGGCGTACGACGAAGTGGGCGCATCGCGTTGAGCGTACTCGCGGTAGCGTTCAGCGCATGGACACTCGGACCCGCTACCCCCTACTGCCCGTCGTTCCGGAGGGCTCGCCTGCGATCGAGAACCCCGCGCATTCATCGATGACCCCGGGGTGCGAATGGGAAAGTATGGGTGAGTTCCGCGATATCCGCTATGAGCGATCGACCGGCGCTGATGCGGGCATTGCGAAGATCACGATCGACCGTCCTGAGAAGCGCAATGCTTTCCGGCCGCAGACCCTCTTCGAATTGCAGGACGCCCTCAATCGGGCGCGCGACGACGACAGCGTCGGCGTGATCATCCTCACCGGGCAGGGCGACTGGGCGTTCTGCTCGGGCGGCGATCAGATGATCCGGGGGAATGACGGGTACATCGGTGATGATGCCATTGCCGAGCGTGGCATCGGCCGACTCAACGTCTTGGACCTGCAGATTCAGATCCGACGCACACCCAAGCCGATCATCGCGATGGTCGCAGGCTATGCGATGGGCGGTGGGCACGTTCTGCATGTCGTATGTGACCTGTCGATTGCCGCCGATAATGCGCGATTTGGCCAGACGGGCCCAAGGGTTGGCTCATTCGACGGCGGCTACGGCTCGGGCCTGCTCGCTCGCACCGTCGGCCTGAAGCGGTCGCGCGAGGTCTGGTACCTGTGCCGCCAGTACGGCGCAGAGCAAGCATTCGACTGGGGCCTGGTGAATGCTGTTGTGCCGATCGAGGATCTCGAGGTCGAGACAGTGACCTGGGCGCGCGAGATGCTCGCCCTTTCCCCGATGGCCTTGCGGATGCTCAAGGCATCGCATAACGCCGCCGACGATGGCCTCGCTGGGATTCAGCAACTGGCTGGGGACGCCACGCTTTTGTTCTACATGTCCGAGGAGGCGCAGGAGGGGCGCGACGCCTACAAGGAGAAGCGCCAGCCGGACTTCGGCCAGTTCCCCAAGCGACCGTAGCGACCTGACGTGAGTGATCCCGCACTGAGGCGGGTACTCAACGCCGCGGTGCCGTTCGCCGTCCGACTCCGGCGCACCTTCCGAGGTGTCGACGTCCGCGAGGGGCTGCTCATCAAGGGTCCATCCGGGTGGGGGGAGTTCTCTCCATTTGACGATTACGGCGACAATGCCGCGTCGCGATGGCTCGACTGCGCGCTCGAGGCTGCGTTTGGATCTTGGCCGGTCAGTCGCAGATCCGCCGTGCGAGTCAATGCCATCGTGCCCTCGGTGTCTCCAGATGTTGCCGCGCTCCTCACGAGGCAGGCGATCAACGATCATGGGTGCAGCACGATCAAGGTGAAGGTCGGCGGCGCACTCGCTGACGATGAGGCGCGGGTCGCGAGCGTCCGAGATGCCTTGGACACCACGCTCGGCCGTGGGCTCGGGCGAATCCGGATTGATGCAAATGGTGCGTGGGACGTCTCGACAGCGAAGGCGTCACTGCGTCGTCTGGCTGAGTACGGGCTGGAATATGTCGAGCAACCATGCCGCGACGTTGAGCAGATCATCGAGGTACGCGAGTCATGTCCTGTGCCGATCGCCGTCGATGAGACCCTGCGCACGAGCGACGATGCCCAGGCACTGGCGAGGCAGGCCGACCTCATCAGCCGAATGGCCGATTTCGCGATCGTGAAACCGGCCCCGCTCGGTGGGATCGAGGCGTGCCTGCGGGTCATTGAGGCGCTCCCGGTCCCCGTGGTCGTGAGTAGTTCACTCGACACATCGGTCGGGTTGGCGGTGGCCGTCAACCTCGCCGGGATCCTAGGTCTTGAGATCGCCTGCGGTCTCGGGACCGGCGCCCTCTTCGAGGAGGACCTGGTGAGCTCGCCTGAGCCACCGGTCGACGGCATGCTGACCGTTCGCAGAGTGGCTCCTGACCTTACGGCGCTTCTGAAAGCCCGTGACCACGTGTCGGATGAGCGCGCCATGTGGTGGCGACAGCGCCTGACCGCGGCGTGGTTTGCGGGATCCGAGCAGCGATGGACCGAGATCATCGGGGCTTCGGCGTGACCGGCGTGAAAGGGTGAGGGTGTGAAAGGGTGAGGGTGTGAATACATCGACCGCGCAGGCCAAGGTGATGGTCGATGAGCTCATCCGATGTGGGGTTTCCGATGTCGTTGTGGCTCCGGGATCCCGATCAGCGGCCCTAGCGATCGCCTTCGCAGAGGCTGAGGCGAGGGGCGAGATCGTTCTGCACGTGCGGATCGACGAGCGTACAGCTGGCTTCCTTGCCCTAGGACTCGGCAAGGTGAGCGGGATCCCCGCTGTTGTCCTCACGACATCGGGGACGGCCGCAGTCAACCTTCACCCGGCCATCATCGAGGCAGACCTTTCGAATGTGCCGCTCATCGCACTCACCGCCGATCGCCCGCCCGCCCTGCGCGACATCGGTGCGAATCAGGCGATCGATCAATTGAAGATCTTCGGTCCGTCGGTGCGCGCCTTCCATGAGATGGCGATGCTCGATCCTGCGCGTGACTCGGTGGCCGCCAATCGGTATTGGCGTTCGACGATCGCTCGGGT
>CAMAWO010000098.1 GCA_945861925.1 Bifidobacterium breve
CGTGGCTCGCTCTCGGAGTCCTCCTTCTCGGAAAGAACGCTTGCCATCATGAGGATAACCGCGATCTTCGCGAACTCCGATGGCTGGAGCGTGAAGCCACCGGGGAGGTCCACCCAGGCCCGGGCGCCGGCAACGCTCGCTCCGATCCCCGGCAAGAAGGGCAGGATGAGCGTGAAGACCGACAGTCCGTAGATGATCGGGGTGTAGGCGAGGAGTGATCGGTAGTTGACCTTTGAGACGAGAACTCCGAGGGCAATGCCGATTGCAACATTCAACAGGTGGCGCTTGAGATAGGACTGCGGGTCATTCTCTGAGGCCATGTCCGACCGGCTGGCTGACCAGACGAGCATTGATCCGAAGATCGCCGTGAGGACGGAGGCGATGACGAGGACCCAGTCGAGTTCGCGCCAGTAGGCAGACCCCCGCTGCCGCGATGGAATCTTCGGTCGTGACATGACGTCCGTCACCGAGAACATACTCATCCGGTTGCTCCTGCCTTGACGACCTGCATGCCTGAATCCTTGCCCTGGGGTGAGACCGGAGTGCCGTCGGGCCGAACGACAGGGAGATCCTTGCGCGGCGCTCCCCCGATGAAGACGCTGTCGGCCGGGTTTACCACCTCACCTGTTATACCGAAGATCGCCTCATAAATCCCGCGCACACTCGGTCCTGAGGTCTTCGAACCGGTACCACCCTGGGTCACCATCATGACGATCGCGTACCTCGGCTTGTCTGCCGGCGCATACGACGCAAACCACGAGGTCGAGACCTTGTTTCCCGTCACCTGGGCCGACCCCGTCTTCGACGCGACCGGAATCTGGTCAAGGGGGAAGCCCTCGAACGGGGTCTCCCCTGAGCCGTCGGTCGTGACCCCCGGCAAGGTGTTCTGCAGGAACTTGATCGTCGCCTTCGGGACAGCGACCTTCGATTTTACCTTCGGCTTGACCTCCTCCACGACTTTGCCGTCCGGACTCATGATTCCCTTGACGACCTGCGGCTCATAGACGGTGCCGCCGTTCGCAATCGCCGCGTAGACCATCGCCAGTTGGAGTGGCGTCACGGACGTGTCACCCTGGCCGATTGCCGCATTCAATGCGTCACCCTCGCGCCAGCGGAATCCGTCAGCGCAGTTCTCCTTGTCCAGCGCCGTGAAGTAGTCGGCGAGTTTCGGGTCCGTCTTACGGGTCTCGGGGTAGCCCTCGACCGCATTACGGCACCAGACGTCCTTTTTCGCCTCCCAGTTCGCGCCCTTGAACAGTCGGCTCGACACCTGTCCGGTTGACTCCCCCGGAAGGTCGATGCCGGTCTTCGATCCGAGGCCAAACATCCGGGCCACCTCGGCGATCGGGTCGGGCGAGGCCTTCGTCGAGTCCGGGCCACCCCCGCGAACCCAGAATTCGTCGGCGATGCCGTAGAAGACGGTGTTGCACGAGACCTCAAGGGCACGCGCCAACGTGATCTTGCCGTAGGCGGCAGATTCGAAGTTGCGGAAGATCTGTGAGCCGAGCTTGACTCGGTTCGGGCATTTGTACTCCCCGTAGAGGTTCAGTCCCTCCTTGCCCGCCGCGGCGGTGCTCACGACCTTGAACGTCGAACCCGGTGCGTAGAGTCCCTGGATGGCATTGGATGAGAGTGAGTCACTGCTCATCAGGTCTTCAAACTGCTTCTTCGTTACGCCGCCGACCCAGATCGTCGGGTCGTAGGTTGGGTAGCTCGCCATGGCGAGCACATGGCCATTGCGGACGTCGATGACAACCGCCGCCCCCGAATCTCCCGGGTAGCCCTGCTCTTGGGCCCGCTGAACAGCATCAACAAGCTGCTTCTCGACAACGGACTGCAGTCTCGCGTCAATCGACGAGACGAGGTAGCGGCCCGGCACGGCTGGTCGCTCATCGACAGTGCCGGTCACCCGGCCACCGGTGTCGACCTCGAGGGTCGTCACCGCGGGGGTGCCTCGAAGCACGGTGTCGTAGTAGGCCTCGAGCCCAGATCTGCCGACAACATCGGTGCGCCTCAGCCGATCAATCGCGGTGGAGTTTCCCTGCTCATCGAGTTGCTGCTCGGTGACCGGTCCGAGGTAGCCGAGAATGTGGGCCGCGTTCACATTAAATGGGGTCGGGTAGATTCGAAGGGCCTCGAGTCGAGCAATGACCCCGGCGAACTCGGTGCGGTTCTCCATGATCTCTAGGGCGGTGAGGGGCTTGACGTCGTTCGTGATTGGAATCGGCTGATAGGGCGAGCCGTTCCAGCACACGGGCGGGGGTTTCGCACCCTCCTCGCCGCAGGTCATGAGCCGGTCACTGATCTGCTCGGCTGGGATCTCCAGCGCCTTCGCCAGCCGGTTGATCACCCGCTTGCCGCCGTCGGCCTCGCGTTCGAGCGTCACGCGGTTGATCGTCACGACCATCGACGTGCGGTTTGAGACGAGCGGCCGTCCGACCTGGTCGAGGATGAGACCGCGGACCGCCGGATTCACCACCTCGCGTGCGGTGTTGCTCTGGGCGGCCGCACGATACGACTCCCCCGACAGAAGTTGGAGGTACATGAGTCGGGATACGAGGGTCCCGAGCAGCGATAGGACGAGGACCCCGAGGATCATGAGGCGGAGGGTTGACCGCTCGCTCACCCTTTGCTCCCTTCCAATGTTCGCACCATGCCCCCAGTGTTCGAACCATGCCCCGCCACAGTACGTTGCTCACAGTACGACGCAAATCAAGCCGCACCGGTTCCCGCTCCCTAAGGAACTGCCTCCGGGGTGATCTTCCCCACCAGAATCAACACGACGGGCACGACAGCGAGACCGAGCAGGGCGCCGTACAGGGTCGCGGTGAGCAGCAGGGTTGGTGCCTGCTGCCAGTCGATCCGAACGTCTCCCAGGATCGAGCCGATCGCTGCAAAGGCGATGACGAACGCCGCGCAGCTGAGAGCGATGATGCCAATGAGCACCGGCGGATTTCGGTCGCGCGGGTCGACCGCCGCACCGGAGATAACGCCCATGACCATGAAGATGAGGGCCGCAACGCCAATCGGTCCGGCAGTGGAGGGGGCGAAGTCGAGCGCCATTCCAGCGCCGAACCCGACAACGGCCCCGGTCAGCGGACCATAGGCGAACGCGAGTGTGATGACGGTTACGAGCAGCAGATCGGGTGTCGCGCCAGGGAGCCCAAGGCGGCTCAGGAAGGACTGCTGAGTGACGAGTGCCACGACGATAAGGATCGTGCACAGCACGGTCTGCCGGCCCCACATGTCAGTTGCTCCTGTCGGTCGCAGGCTCCGGGGTTGCGGCCCGCTCAACCTCCTGGCTGGGCGCCGGTGATCCCGACGGGGTAGCGGTTGCCGAGGCCGAAGGGGTTGGCGAGGCAGAGGCGGATGCGAGAGGTGTAGGGCTCGGCAGGATGATGCTCGGCACTGTCGCGGCAGGAGAAGCACGTGGGGCATCGGGCAGGACGGAGTCACGCGGATCCTCGCGCGGCGGGCGAATGACGACGCCGACGACTCCGAGGGTCGAGACGTCTGCGAATGGGCGGATCGTGGCGATGCGGGTGAGCTGCCCCGCCGTCCCTGCCACGCTCACCACCTCGCCAATCGGAATCCCGGGCGAGTAGGGACGTCCACGCTTGGAGCCGAAGGTGACGAGCGACTGGCCGGGATCGAGCCCAGCAACCGGATCGATCATCTGGAACTCGAGGGAGTCCTGCCGCCCAGTACCCGACAGAATGCCGATCTCACTGGAACCAGCCACCCTCGCTCCAACCGATATCGAGGCGTCGACAAGCAGGACGACCGTCGCGGTGTTCTTCGTCACCGATTGCACGCGGCCCACGAGGCCTTGGCCGTTGATGACGCTCATGTCGCGCTGGATTCCGTCGGCATTGCCGGCATCGATAGTGACGGTCCAGGCGAATTCCTGAGCAGGACCGACCGCGAGGACTTCCGCGGGGACGATTTCGTAACGGCCAACCCCAGCGACCCGGAGCAGGCCATCGAGTTGCTCGGCGCGTGCGCGGTCAGCTGCCGAGCGCTCGACGAGGAGGCGCAGCTCGTCGTTCTCGGCCGTGAGCCCTGCGATCCGCTCGCGCTGATCACCCCAAGTGTCCCACCAGTCGGCCACCCCCAGAAACGGGCTGAAGATCAAGGAGCCGACCTGCTCGCCGCCACCCACCGCTCCGCTCATGGCAGATCGAAAACTCGTGAACGGCCCTTGGCCGCCTCGCAGGTCCATGATCACGAAAGTCAGGGTCGTGATGAACAGGGCCGCGAGCACGAAACGGGTGCGACGCGAAAACATCTACCCAACCTCCCGACTCGTGCACTGCGGTGGAACCTCGGCCCATGCTGAAACGGATTAGCGGCGAGGCTCCGACACGAGCACCTGCTGAAGGGCATCGAACTCCTCGACGCACTTGCCGGAGCCGAGCACAACACAGTCCAAGGGTCGATCAGCGATGAGAATCGGCATGCCGGTCTCGTGCCTGAGTCGCTCATCCAGACCCTTGAGCAGCGCGCCACCACCGGTGAGGACGATACCGCGGTCCATGATGTCTCCTGAGAGTTCCGGCGGAGTACGGTCCAAGGTCGCCTTGACGGCATCGACGATCGCGTTGACAGGCTCATCAATGGCTCGCCTGATTTCCTCTGCCGTCACGACGATGGTCCGCGGCAATCCGGTGACGAGGTCACGACCGCGTATCTCGGCGTGCGGTTCGTCCGGCGCCGGGAATGCCGAGCCGATGGCGACCTTGATCTCCTCGGCGGTGCGCTCCCCAAGCATGAGGGAGTACTCCTTCTTCATGTATTGAATGATTGCGTTGTCGAGTTCATCCCCGCCAACGCGGACAGAGAGGCTGCAGACGATCCCGCCGAGCGAGATGACGGCCACCTCGGAGGTACCACCGCCGATGTCGACGATCATGTTGCCCATCGGCTCGTGGACGGGGAGCCCGGCGCCAATCGCCGCGGCCATCGGCTCTTCGATGATGAAGACCTTGCGTGCACCAGCGGCGTAGCCGGCGTCCTTGACCGCCCGCTGCTCAACCCCGGTGATGCCCGAGGGAACACAGATGATGAGGCGCGGCTTGGCCAGGTGACGACGCTTATGGACCTTTTGGATGAAGTAGCGGAGCATGCGCTCGGTGGTGTCGAAGTCGGCGATGACGCCGTCCTTGAGTGGGCGGATCGCGACGATGTTGCCGGGCGTGCGTCCGATCATCTGCTTAGCCTCTGCACCGACGGCGAGAATGCCGCCAGTGTTGCTGTTGATCGCGACGACGGAGGGCTCGTTGAGGACAATGCCTCGGCCCCGCACATAGACGAGCGTGTTTGCGGTGCCCAGGTCAAGGGCCATGTCGCGACCGACGAACGATGACGAAGCCATAGAGAAGAAACCTTCCGGTCGGCTAGTTGGGCCTTCATCGTACGCCGTCTCAGACCTGTGTCCGAAATGGCCCATTTGCACCAGTTACGACGGACCCGCTACCGGGGGCCACCAATCATGGCGTTCGGGGGGTCAGAGGCCAGTGAGCGGCGATCTCGTCGACGGCTCCGGCACCACTGGCCCAAGCCCGGTCAACGGCGACACACTCCCTGTTGTCGCAGGCGACTTGGGCAGCTCCGCTGGCTTGAGGACCGAGTCAGCACCGTCTAGGTCGATCACCGGCGCACCAGTGGATGCCGCGAGGGTCCAGTCGAAGGCAATTCCGGTCTTCACGTCAACGTAGCCAACGACAACCGAGCCATCCGACCGCGCGATCGACACGGCCCATGCCACGTACCCGTTGCGGGTGCTCTTCTTCACGGAGAGCACCGTGCCTGGCACCGCCGATTGCACTTTGACTCGGGCCTGCTTCGCTGCAGTGAGCGCACCCGCCGCCTGAGCCGGACCGGTGATGAGCACCGATCCCGCTCCTAAAACGGCGACCGCCCCGGTCGCGACAATGACCTTGCGCACCTTGTGCGCCATGAAAATCCTCCTGGTCAAGAGGGCGAAAACGACCGACCCGCTACGACGCCGACTCTATGCCGGCAGCGATCCAATTTCAACGCCCATTCCAGGCTGAAGGCTAATGGTCTCAGGTGCTTCTCCGCGTATCACATTGCCCGGAGTGAACTCGCTCGTGGTTCAGGGCGACGGCAAGATCCTCGTGGGAGGGACATTCGTGCGGGGCAGACCCTACCTCGTGATCCGCACCCCTGCGGAAAGGCTGCCCAACTGGGTGAGGGCGGGCGTGTAGGTAACAGAGGCGGTGCACCTGACGCTGCTTCCGGTCGCTAGAGCGGTGGGCGTGTAGGACCTGTTCGTTGCCCCACGGATCGCGAATCCATTGCGCAGCCACTGGTACTTGACCGAGGCGATCTTCCAGCCCGTCGTATTGCGGTACGAGCAGGTCAGCGGCGAACCTGCTGCGCCGGTGCCCGAGACCTTGGCGGTGAGCACCGGGCCCATGCCCGTTCCAATGCGCGCAATGCGCCCCGGAAACCGACTCGATCCTGCCGCAGTGGTTTTGACCGGCTGCTCGCTGAACCAGATGTTCCCGTCGGCACCCGTCGCACCTAGGCCCGGCACAGCATTCGCATTCGGAGTCGGGTACTCGGTAATGTCACCAGCGAGGGTGATCTTGCCCATCTTGCTCGTTGAGTACTCACTGAACCACAGGCTTCCGCCCGGGCCCGGGGTGATGAAGGAAGGAGTCGACGCAGGAGTCGGGATGTCGAATTCGGTGACCAGGCCGGTCGGCGTCATGCGCCCGATCTGGTTGTCGTCCAGCTGGGTGAACCATAGGTTCCCGTCGACCCCCACAGTGATACCTCCGACGCTAAGCGAGTTGACAGTGATGACTGCCGGGGAGTGGTCGCCACCGGGAACGACGTGATGGCGCCATCAACGGAGATTCGGCCGATCCTGCTCGCCGCGGGCATGGTGAACCACATGGCCCCGTCGGGCCCGGCAGTGATGACGTAGCCGCACACGATGCAGTCGTACGATTGCGCGATCGTGGCGGGGCCAGTTGCACCTAGATCGGGGATCGCGAACTCGGTGATGACGCCGTCCGGCGTGATCCGGCCGATCGCATTCGCGAAATACTCGGTGAACCAGAGGTTCCCGTCAGGCCCGGCGGCGATGCCAAACGGATTCGAGTTGGCAGTGGGGATCGGATAGGTCGTGATCACCCCTGAAGGGGTGATCCTGCCAATGACATTGGCGTAGAACGCAGTGAACCACATGTTCCCGTCGGGTCCAGCTGCCATGTCCATGAGGCCGGCATATGTCGTCCCAGTGGTCGTAAAACCGGTGAACTCGAACTCCCGGACGGCGCCGCTGGGCGTGATCCGCCCGATCCGATTGGCGGTGTCACGGGCGTACCACATGTTGCCGCCCGGGCCTGCGGTCACTCCGTACACCGGGCCGTTCGTCCGGGCTTTCGGAACATAGACCTGCGAGAAGTCGCCAAGGGAATCGGCCTGAGCAGGCGCCGTTGCGAATCCAGTCATGGCAATGCCCACTGCCAGAGCAGCCGCAATGGCGGACCGCGTCGTGCGTCCTGTGACATAGGCAATGTTCATGACGAATCTCCCATGATCGAACTCTGGTGGTTCAGCAGGCTATCGCAAGGTGATTCAACGGGATTCCCGTCCGCCGTGCGCCGTTACTGGAAGCGAGACTTCGACGGGTTTTCAGGGCGGCACCCTGGGTTCCGACTCGTTCTTTCCGCCGGGCAAGGTCGCGGACCTTCTGGGGCTTTCAGTCGCTGCGAGACAGCGATCCAAGCGAGATGGGCCACAACACCGACTTCCTCACGAAGGCCTCGCTCAACATGCTCCACGTGCTGACGGTCGCCCAGCGAGCGAAACTGATCGCCCTTGCCAGGTCGGAGGTCGACGAGATCAGCGAGTACGGCGACGAACTGTCGCCTGCGCAGAGCCAACTGCCGTTTCGACAGTGCCGCCGCGAGATGCCGCGCCGTCGAGCGAGGTCTCTAGATCGTGAGCAGTTTCATCGTCAGCCGCGAGTCCATTCTGGCGATAGCGACGTCACCCATGACGTCTGAGGTGAGCCAGCGTTCGTAGTGCTCGATGTCGGTGACGCGTACGCGGATGAAGTAGTCGGGTATGCCGAACATGCGTCGCAGCTCCACGACTTCCGGCATGCCGGCCACCCGTGCCTCGAAGGCTTCAACAGTGGGCAGGTCCTTGGCCACGAGGTCCGCGTGCACGAGCACCTCGAAGCCCTCGCCCACGGCGCGGGGATCCACCTGTGCCGCGTAGCCAGTGATGACGCCGTCCTCTTCGAGCCGACGCACTCGGCGCAGGAGTGAGCCCAGGGTGAGATCGCCGTCCTCGAGGAGGCGCTGGCGCGTCGCATGCCCATTCTGGGTGTGGCTTCGATGCACAGTTGCTCGCCCGCGCCGCCGGAGGACGGGTCTACCGCTCACCCGTCACGGAGTTCGGCTGGCATGAGGTCGACATGGCGCCCGAGGCAGCAGCTGACCCGGTGCTGGGCTCACTTGCTCCGAACTTGTAGGTCTTCCAATCTCACTACGACACCTTGGATCTACCGGCCGAAGCCACGGTGCTGGGGCGGATCGGCGAGCTGACGGAGGCGTACCGGATCGGTGATCGTGCGTGGGAGTTCCACATCGAGGCCAACCCGTCGCTGATTTACTCCTGGCTTGCGGTCTACCAGGACGCCATGCTCAAGGCGGGCGTCGACATCGACGAACTGCGCCGATTCACCGCCTCGCACTGGCGGGAGTACCGGCAGGTATCGTGGGATCTCGCCACCGCCTTTGCCGGCGAGGTCTGGGCGGCGCGGGACTGAAGGGCGGTGCCCGTAACACCCTGCGCTCCCTCGTCGCCGCGTGAGCGCAGTCAGCCGGCCGCACCGATTCGGGCCGCCCGCGCGACCTCGAGGGCCCGCAATCGGCCGTCGAGCCGCTCCGCGGTGGCCGGATCGCACGGGAGTCCGTAGGCAGCAGTCACGACCGCGCCGAGATCAGCCCGGTAGTCGTGGCCGAGGCTCTGGAAATCACCAGGTTTGATGTTCGTGGCGAAGAGCATGTCGATGAGGGCCTGGGCCCAGGTGATGCCTGGCCTCCACGTCATTGTCTCGGGAATATTTCGCCCACGTGTACCGTCGGCCGTCAGCCATGCCGGACGGTGGAGCAGCAGGTCAGGCCGGAATCGAACAACCGGATCTCCGTCGTGCTCGAGGAACCACACCCGCGGCCGCGGTCCTTCGAATTGAGTGGGGATCTGCTCAGGACGATCGACCGTGATCGACTCCGCAGCGCACAGCGCATGGAACACATCGGCGGTCGATCCACCCGGCGTGCCAACCCACAGCACACCCGAAACCCCGTAGTGGTCGAGGTCAAGGGACCCAGCTGGCACGGCCGCCTCCTGCACCTTCGCGCCAAGGCTCTCGCCGTACAACAGGATCCGGGGTGCGACTGCCAGAACGGAACATTCCTCGCGAATCGCATCGAGGAGGAGCCGCTGCGTCTGGGCCGCCATCTCGACCTTTCCAAGTGACAGGAAGGAGGGCAGGAGGCCGTATGCGATGGCCACGGAGGCGCAATCACCGAGCGTGAGGATTTCCAAGACATCGACCGGGGTCGCATTCGCGTACCCGCTGCCCGCCGGGGCCGAAATGAGCAGCGCGGCCCTGTCGAAGGCGCCCGTTCGACGCAGTTCGGCCATAGCCAGCCCCACGCGCTGCTGGACGGTATCGGCGGCATCAACACCGATGAACACGCGGATCGGAGACGCGACCGGGTCGCGCTGCGTGACGAAGCGGATATCGTCCGGCGCGACCGCTGTTCCAACGAACCGAGCCCCCTCGCGTCCAAGCTCTGCAATCGAAACCGCACTCCCGACGCATCCAGACACGAAGTCGCCTGTCGGCGGTGTGGAGAAGCCGGGATCGAGTGATCGGCTTTCCTCGGCCATTTTTGTGAGAAGGACGCTGCGCCCGTACGTCGCGGCAGCAACAGCCATGCCGGCGATCCCAGCCCCCACGAACACTGGGGTGACCGATCTGACCGGCCCCGGACCGCGGCCACGCGCTGCGTTCATGATCGACGCAGTGAGTCCCACCTTCAGCCCAGCCGAGCCACCCACGAGGCCACCGAGGACAAGCGGAAACGCCTGCCGGACCTTCGACGGCCAAGGCACGAGGGTGGCGCCGCGGGATGCGGCAGCGACGCCAGCGCCCACGGCAATGCCGGCGGCGACTCCGATCGCGACTGGCTTCATTGTGTGCCCGTGAACGCTAGGAAAGGCCTGGGAAGAACAACTCGATCTCCCGTGCTGCCGATTCGGGTGAATCAGACCCGTGGGTCACATTGTTCTGGGTCTCGGTGGCGAGATCGCCGCGGATGGTGCCGGGAGCGGCATTCGCCGGGTTCGTGGCTCCCATCATGGCCCGCCAAGAAAGGATCGCGTCGGGACCTTCGATGACCGCTGCGACGAGCGGAGCACTGGTGATGAATGCGACGAGGTCTGCGAAGAATGGACGCTCGCGATGCTCGCCGTAGTGGTTCTCGGCGATCTCGACGGTGAGGGTGCGCTGCTCGAGGGCCACGATGCGGTAGCCCTTGCGCTCGATGCGGCCGAGGACCTCACCGACGAGGCCGCGGGCGACGCCGTCGGGCTTGATCAGGACAAGGGTGCGCTCGGACACGAAGATCTCCTCAGAATCATGAATGCAACGCATGAGCGATGCTCAGGAATCCTACCTTCGACGGTGCGGTGCTACGCCGCGCCCTCCGGGGCGGCACCATCCTCGGCGGCCGCCTTGGCTGCCTCTCGCAGTGCATCGACACGCGTGCCCGTTCGCACCGCGATGAACCACAGCACGACGAAGATGCCGCCCACCACGAACATGAGGGGAACGAGGAAGCCGATCGACAGGACGATCACCTGCATCACCCAGCCCCAGGCGACGCCCCACGGACGGCGCAGCACGCCCACGGACAAGATGAGCAGCACGGCGATGGCGGACCCCACACCGATCGCGAGGCCTCGGCTCGACACCGAGCCGTTCGTAGACGCCACGAGACTGGCAAGGAACACGACGATCGCCTCGATCGCGAGGACGGACGAGCACAGAACTTTCATGGGAACAGACCTATCACGAACGGGGCCCACGTGCCATGAGTCGCTTCGCCTCGCCGGCGAGCACCACCGAGCCGGTGACGAGAACTCCTGCACCGCCATAGTCATTGACCTCCTCGGCCAAGGTCACGGCACGGTCGAGGGCATCAGCGAGCTTCGGCTCGATCCACACCCGCTCCTCACCGAAGATGTCACAGGCGATAACCGCGAGGTCCTCGGCCGGCAGGGCGCGAACGGAAGTCGGGGTCGTCACGACAATGTGGTCGAGCACCGACTCAAGTGCGATGAGGACGCCCTGGGCGTCCTTCTCCCCGAGAATGCCAACGACCCCGACAAGTGATTCAAAGTCGAATGACTCCGCGACGGCGGCGGCGAGTGCGATCGCACCGTGCGGGTTATGGGCGGCATCGACGATGACGGTGGGGCTGCGACGGACGATTTCGAGGCGGCCCGGTGAGCTCACCATCAAGAACCCCTCGCGCACCGTCTCGACGTCGAGTTGTACGTCGGTTGCGAGGAAGGCCTCGACCGCGGCGAGACCGACCGAAGCATTCTGCGCCTGATGGTCTCCGAACAGCGGCACGAACAGGTCCTCATATCTACCGTGCAGTCCCTGAATCGTCAGCATCTGACCGCCGATGGCGACATCTCGGGACTCAACTGAGAACTCGATTCCCTCGCGCGAAATGGATGCACCGGCGAGCGCGCACCGGGCAAGCAGGATCTCCGCGGCGGCAAGGCCCTGCTGCGCCAGGATCACCTGCGAGCCAGCCTTGATGATGCCTGACTTCTCGGTGGCGATCTCCTCGATGGTCTCGCCCAG
>CAMAWO010000099.1 GCA_945861925.1 Bifidobacterium breve
GGCGGATTAGTGGGAGGTCCACCATCCCAGATCGCGGGAATCATGCACTGAACAGGGTTAATTGCGATGTCTATGTCAAAGGGTGAACCGTTGTAGATCACAACCGTTCCCGGCTGCGACTCCGGTGGCGGTTTCGCTGGAAGGAACAATCCCATGCTCCGCACTGCGCGGCGTTCGATAGCCGCCGACTTCGATGGCGAGCAATTGGTGCTGCACGACAGTGCCAGTCGACGGCCCTCTAGATAGGTCCGATAAGACGAGGGCAGCCAAGCACTCGTTCCCTGGCGACGGTCGTATCGCACCCCTCCCGCATTCGAGTCCTTGTCGTTCCAAACTTCAACGTTAACCCTACGTAGCAGTTTTGACGGAGACAGCCTGCGCAGTTCCGAGACAGCAGACTTGGGCAGGCGAACACGGTAGGTCTGATCCCCAGCTTTGGTGACAGTGCGTACTGGAAGCACCCGATTGACAAGCAACGTGTCCGCTGCATTCGTGGATGTGACTGATCCTGTCTTTCGCAAGTCGACGCCAACTCGGCTGATCTCCAAGTTTCCACCGATCCGGTCGAGGAGGGCACTGCCCTCCTTGCCCTTTTCACGCATGGGGGAGACATCAACAGAGAAGACGAGGGAGTCGCCGACCACCGTGGGCTCTTGGCTGAAGAAGGGCATCTTGTCGCGCAGTTGGCCGGCACGCTTGTCGGCCTTGGGGTCGACAGCAGCAGCTTTTGATGCGGGCACTTGCACGCCCGAATCAACCGAGCGTTGCTCTCCGACACCAGCGAATTCTGATGAACTGCTACTTGCAGCAAGAGATGGACTGGCAACCAGTGACGTCGCCGCGGCAACCGCGCATAGCCCTATAGCAACACGCTTCATGTAGGTTCCTCCCCTATGTGAACCGGAACTGACGCATGACAGTCGCAAGACGGATGACCTGAAATGCACAGCTTCACAAGCCGCTCGAAACGGATTGTGTGGAACATACTACGCCTCATACCAAACTTCAAGTGAACTGTGAGGACTGTCAACCCTCCGACTCGCCGCAGCCTCCTTGAGCTGTTTTTGCCGGCCCGCTAACCCCATTACCCTTCAGTGAGATGTCTGTATGTCGTAGTCGGGTGGGGGTTGGGGTCAGCCGGCGTCCTGAGCGCGCTTGGCGCTCCATCCGGGCATCTTGCGCTTGATGACTCGCGGTGGTGAGCGCTGACGGCACGACACTCACTGCCGAGGTCCCATGGACCCCACGGGAGCGCAAGGCCGAGTAGTGGGGCTTTCAGTGCTCGTCGAAGCGGATGCGGTGACGGTTCTCGCGGAAACGAATCGCCTCGTAGGTCACCAGCGCGATCAGGACCCCGGTCAACATGCCCAGCGAGGTGAGCGCCGGCAACAGCACGCCGACCGGGATCAGCGCGATCAGGATTATCGCCACGACGAGTCTTTGAACGTTGACCGTATGAATGTTTCGCAGGCGGAAGGCAACATGCGCGAGGAGGTAGAGGGCCATCCCGCCGAACAACGCCGCGGACACGATCGTTTTCAGCGGTCCATCGATGTCGAGCAGCGTTTTCTTGAGCCCTAGCGCGACGAGCACGATGCCGAACACCATGAACAGGTGGATGTAGCTGTACGAGTCACGCGCCATGCTCGCCTGCTTTCGTCCGGTCAGGGACGCGAGCACGCGCTCAGCCACCACGGCCACCACGTCGAAGTAGAGCCACCACATTGCGCAGACCACGGCGACACCGAGCACAGCGGCCGTCACGACCCCGCCGGAGAGCTCCTCCCCCGACGCACTGACCCCAAGGGCCACCACCGACTCGCCGAGCGCGATGATGATGATGAGTGCGTGCCGCTCGGCGAAGTGGCCCGCGTCGACCTTCCAGCCGGAGGTGCCCACCACCAGCGGTGTACCGAAGTCGATGATGATCGCCAGTGCCCAAAGCACGGCCCGCACAGGACCCGGCGACACGAACCCCGCCGCCAGAATCAAGGTCGCGCCCGCCAGCATTCCCGGGGTCAGCCTCAGAACGGCACCGAACACGTCTTTGTCAGCGCGGGTAGTGATCATGTAGAGCAGGACGTGCAGGACGCGAACCACGAAGTAGGCGGCGCCAAACAATAGGGCGTACTCGCCGAACGCCGCCGGCGCCGCCAGTCCAACTACGAGCATGGCGACCATGGCCACCATGATCACCAACCGCGACATCACATCGTCGTCGATGCGGATCGAATTGGTCAGCCAGGCGTAGCCGACCCAGGCCCACCAGATGACCGCGAGCACTGCGAAGCCGCGCAGCATGCCGAGCCAGGTGAGGTCGTCGGCGAGAAGGGTCGTCACCTGGGTGAGAGCGAAAACGAAGACGAGGTCGAAGAACAGTTCGAGCGGGGTGACCGCGTGCGATTCCCCGACCGCGCGGTCGTGGCGGTGCTCGTCAGGTGCGCTCATGAGCATCATTCTTCCTCGCTCGGAAGAGACCGCAAACCCCCGATCCGGCCACATGATTTAGCCATCAGTGGCGCGGGACGGTGCGAGTGAAGAAGAACCAATTCACGGGTGACGACTAATCCGGAGAGCGGAGTCTCGCGACCGTCGATTCGATCAAGTCCCGTAGTCCCGGGGCCGCACGCGCGTGGGGTTCCTCCTGCACGATCGTCGTCCGGATGATCGTCAGCGTCTGCTCAACGACCTCCTCGGCGCGCACGTCGCTCATGCCCCAGCGCGCGGCTTCGGCGAAGATGTCTTCACGTCGAAGCCGTGAGTGCTCGTAGACATCATTGATCGCCATGGCCATGCGTCCGTCAATGCCCGGGTAGTGGAGCAACGGCGCCATGTAGTAGGCCGACGCCAGCCGCGCAGATCCGTCCGGCGGATGGATCAGCGAGATGTTCTTGGCGTACATGTCGAGGTTGCCGATCGCGAGGGTGAGGAGGACGAGCAACTGCCCGAGCCCCTCACGACCCTGGACCGCGGCGACGACTGCAGCGATTCGTCGGAGGCTCGCCCTGCCTCCGTGCTCCTGGTTGAAGTCCTCCTGGTGGAGCCGGCGGTCGGGCATCACATCGTCACGGTCATACCGCTCGATCACCAGGGCATCTGTGGCCTCGAGGGTCTCGATCCAGGTGGCGTACGGAGCCACACCGAGCGCACGAGCCAGGCGCGAGGCGTATTCCTCGTTGAAAATCATGTCGGGATGCGGGCGCGACACGGGCTTGACGATGTGCGTCGACGGATACCCATATAGGCACTGCGCCCAACCCTCGTCTCCCCATGCAAGCAGGACCTTCTCCTGCACCCCCGCCAGCGACGCCTTGCCGAGGTCGGCGCGACAGCTCCCACCCGAGGTCCGCGGTCGGTTGAGCGGCCGGACTGCACAGTCATGGGCGGCGTGTAGGAATTTTCACCCGGCACTATATTCATTGCAACCATTCGGAATAGTCGATTGCTTGGGGATCACGTGACGGGTCGCGGCCGAACATGGGCAGTTGGGCTCATAGCAATTTCGTTCATGGGGTTTCTGTTCGCGCCAGCTCCCGCTCATGCGACCGAGCGAACCGCAACACTTGTCGATGCGCGAGGCGCAGTTAACATCGAGCTCGGCCCTTCCTTCGTTCAGCAGATGTTCAAGGCTGGTGTGTTCATCTACGGGAGCAGTGACGTCCGATTGGGGCTTGGCGACAACCTATCCATGCAGGTGTACTTCCCACTCAATGGAACCTCGAAAGCCTCGCCCACGACCGTCATAAAGGTCGACAGGGAAACGGGCGGCATGGATTTCTTCAATGGACCAATGGGGACGACCGCTGGCCTTGCGGCGCTTGTTGTCCGCCGCACCGGTTCCACCGGATTCATCACCGGCAAACTCATCGGCCCATACTCAATGGAAACCGGCCAGTTCGCGGAGACGATGCCCGTATTCGCCATGTCGTCCGCGCACACAAAGGCTTCCGGGGCCGGATGGACGATGACCGCGTTCCTGTCGCTCACGGACCAAGGTGCGGCAACGCTCAACACCCTGCTGGAAACCAACTTCTTCCAAGCCGGGGCCCGCATCGGGTCGCTCAATGCAGACGTACTGCCGACAAGCTAATTCGGTCTACCAACACCGAGGGCGAACTCGCCCGTGACTGGGTCAGGAACTGATTAGCCTTCAGCAGGGCTCGTCGACGCGCTCGGGGTCAGGGCAGGTGCCGGGGCCCCCGACTCTTCGGTGCCGGGTGACTCAATCGGTGCGATCAGAGCCGCGGCTGCGCACCCAGGGCCCGAGGTTGACGGTGAGGGTGACGCCAACGTAGCCGCGACCTTGGCCTCGCCGACAATCTCCGTAAATTCCTTGCCGATAACCACATCGACGGCCTTATTGCTGCGGTCATCCGGCAGCATCTCAGCCCCCGGGAGGTAGAACAGAAGAAGCTTCGCCCCCTCGGCTCCCTTGGGCCCGTAGCGGATTTCTGCCACCCCGATGACCTTTTGCCCCTCCGGATCGTTCGCGACTTCCTTCACGTCATACCCACGAGCGGCTAGGGCCTTGGCCGTGGTGCCGGCGAGCCCCTGTCGCTTCGTCCCGTTATAGACGTTGATCGTGACTCGACTCGTACGCGGCAGTACCTCAGCCGGGGTCACCATGGTCGTCGAGCAGGGCAGCGGGGAGGCGCTTATCGTTGCCGTTCCAGTCTCGTCAGCATCTAGGGTCCCCTGACCTCGCAACACCACCGAGAATGCGTACCCGAGTCCAAAGAGCCCGACGCTTCCAAGGGTGACCGTCAGCAGGATCGCCCACACCGGACGGCGCCGCCTCCGCGGATGCCTGATCACGCTTTCTCTCAACGCGTTCAACGCCGGCCTCCCAATCGCCGCAGTGACAAGTAGTCATGCACAAGCCTGCCACACTCCGCTTCGAGAACCCCACCGACGACCTCAGGGCGGTGGTTGAGCCGCCGATCCCTCACCAGATCCCACGCCGATCCCGCGGCGCCATATTTTTCGTTCCATGCCCCGAAGACGAGTCGAGAAATCCGAGACATGACGACCGCGCCCGCGCACATCGGGCACGGCTCAAGGGTGACGACAAGGGTGCAGCCTTCCAAGCGCCAATCGCCAAGAATGGCTGCCGCCGATCTAAGGGCAAGGATCTCTGCGTGGGCCGTCGGATCACCTGACTTCTCACGCTCATTGCGCGCCACCGCGAGAATATCGCCATGAGCGTCCATCACGATTGCCCCGATGGGGATGTCCCCCGCCTCACCGGCCTTCTCGGCCTCAGCGAGTGCAACGCCCATGGCGATGGCATCTGGCTCAGTGCCGTGAATCATTCAGGAGGTATGGCGACTGACAACTGCGGAAGGAAGCCCACGCGCTTGGCGATCATCCGCACCTGCTCGTCGGGATAGAGGTCTGCATCCCCGCATAGCAGGGAGAGTTCGGTCGCATCGAGGCCGAAGTCTGCGAACAGTGCCAGGTCGCCTACCGGCTCAAAATCCTCAAGATCGTCCTCGTCCATTTCCAGTCCGATGAGCTCGGCCAACTCCTCGGCCAACTCAAAATCAAGAATGCAGGTTCCGTCGCTGATCAGTGCTCTCGTGTGATCGCCGGCCTGCCGCACTGCGACGAAGAACTCGTCGGACACGCCGACAAAGCCGAAGACCCCCCCCTCGCCCGGAAACTGACGGAGGGCCCCGATAAGCGCTTCGGCTGAAGAGGTGCTTCGCTCGGGGAGTGCGAGGACGGTCCACTGGCCCTCCTCGCGCCAGCAAGCAACAGCGAAATCGATCGGTGCTGCGTCCACGTCTTCGCTGGCCATGGGGTGATCGTGGCACGTCTGGGCACGCCGCGTCACATCGACGACTACTCTCGCGCGTATGCGCACCCTTGTCATCGATCACCCGCTCGTCGCCCACAAGCTCGGACGCCTCCGTGCCGAGGGCACCTCGTCCGCAACCTTCCGGCTCCTGGCCGAGGAGTTGGTCACGCTCCTCGCATACGAGGCGACGCGGACCCTTCTCGTCCACCGGGTCGATATCAGGACTCCCGTAGGACCATGTGTGGCGTTGGAGATGGCCGAGCCCAAGCCCTTGGTCGTCCCGATCCTCCGTGCCGGGCTTGGCATGCTCAACGGCATGGTGAAGCTCATGCCGACCGCGGAGGTCGGATTCCTCGGCATGGTCCGCGACGAGACGTCGCTCACCGCGACGACCTATGCCGACCGTCTGCCGCACAACCTCGCGCACCGGCAGGTATTCGTCCTCGATCCGATGCTCGCCACCGGCGGAACCCTTGTCGCCGCAATCGACCTGCTGCTCGAGCGGGGGGCCCGCGACGTCACCGCGATCTGCCTGCTCGCCGCGCCCGAGGGAATCGCGCGACTTGAAGCTGCCTATGACGACCGTGAAGTCGACGTCACTGTCGTGACCGCCGCCGTCGACTCGCACCTGAATGAAAAGGGCTACATCGTGCCCGGACTAGGCGACGCTGGCGATCGTCTCTACGGAGTAGCCGAGTAGTCCACCTCGGCTCCGCCCTCTCTTCATCTGGCCCAGAATCCGGGTCGCCTGAACGAATCCGATCCAAAATCCGGTCCATTCGTTCATCTCGCCCCGATTCCGGGCCAGATGGTTGGGGGACATGGCCTGTTGCGCTTGGGCATTCCCGCTACGCTTCGATCGTGATGTTCTCCATGTTCGTATTGTGGGTGGTCGTGTTCGCTGGCATTTTCCGCCGAGCTCGATGGACGATCCCGGTGGCAGTCGTCACGATGGTCTGGAGCCTGGTCCTCCTCAAACTCCACATGACCGACCCGATCCCCTTGAATTTCTAAGACAGGCACCCGGTGAAGATGACAGCCGCCCGTGAGTTGCTCCTCTTTCGACTCATCAACCTTGTCGCCCTTGTGGGCCTGCTCGGTGTCCTCACCGGCTCCCTTGATCTGCAGATCCTCGTCGGCGAGCAGCCGTGCCCGCTGTGCCTTCTCCAGCGCTCCGGCATGATCGGCCTCGCTATCGGGCCCATCATGAACCTACTGTGGGGAATGCGACCTGCCCACTATGCAATCAGCATCCTGGCCGCAATGACTGGCGGGGCGGCGAGCACCCGCCAGATCCTCCTACACATCGCTACCCCCGGCGACCCCGGATACGGCCCCGCTGTGGCCGGATTTCACCTCTACACGTGGGCCTTCATCACCTTCGCTGTCGGTGCGGCCGGATGCGCGGCACTGTTGCTCTTCAGCAGCCAGTTCTCTCTCGGCGACAACGGGGTGCTTCGCCACAAGGGTCCGATGCGGATCGCCACTCTGGCCATCGTCATGTGGACCCTCGTCTACCTCGTCATCATCGGAGTGACGGTGCTGCCCGAATGCGGGCTCGGAATGTGCCCGGATGACCCCGCGAGCACCGGGGGACTAAAGGCGCCTGTCGGGGTTCTCGGGTTTCTCATCTTCACCCTTGGCTCGCTCGCGATCGGAGTCTTACTCGATCGACTACTTCCGAACGACGGTGAGGAACGCGCAACCCTCGAGTGATTGACTACTGCAGGATGCTCGTCAGGTAGGTATCGAGGATCACGGTCACCTCGCGCGAGCCGGTCGTACCGAGGAGCTGCACCGGCGTGCCAGTTCCCTCCGCCTGCTGGAATGCGATCCGCTCGGGCATTGACGGCTTGAGTACCGACTTCGTGCCGACGAGGGCGATCACCTCCTTGACCCGGAAGTCATGCTCCTCCGAGACGCTACGGACCTTGTTGATAACGACGCCGGCCAGAACCAAATCAGGGTTGGTGCCCGAGGCAATCTCGGTGATCTCCTCAACAGCCCGCTGGACTCCCTGGGCACCGAAATACGTCGGGGTCGTGACAATCACTGCGCGGTCAGCTGCAGCGAGCGCTTCACGGGTCAAGGCGCCGAGCGAGGGTGGGCAGTCGATGAACGCGACGTCGTAGCCCTTGACGAACGCGAGGGCCCTCTTGAGTTTGCCAACGGCGCCAGAACCGTTCCATGCGTCGAACCGGATGACATTGGGGTGCGAGGGCAGGACATCGAGCTCACCGATGTAGGCGTCCCAGTCGCACGGAGCGATCGCCGACTCGATCATCGCTTTCGTGGGATTCGCGAGGACGTCGGCCACGCTCGTCGTGCCAACCTGTGATCTCAGGATGCTCGTTGCATTGCCCTGGGGGTCGAGGTCGATGACGAGGACGGACAGGCCCCGGTGCGCGGCTGCCGAGGCCAAACCGATCGACAGACTCGTTTTGCCGGTCCCACCCTTGTTCGCAAGGATCGCGATTGTTCTCATGGAAGCATCATGCCCGATGGATGCCGGAATGGGGCCCATCTCGGGGCAATTCGGAGCCAACGTCGGGTTACCATTGAGACCCCGGAAAAGGAGCACCCATGCGTGGATTTGCCAGAACTGTGGCCACTGCCGCCTGCTGGGCGACCCTCGCGGCCGCCATCACGACAACGATCGGGATCCAGCCAGCCAACGCAGCCGAGCCAAAGACCGGCGACTGCCACGTGAATGCACCGCTCGGGCCCAAGGAGGGGTCGAACCTCCAATCGACCACCGTCTGCGAAGCCCCGCACCTGTCGGAGACGTTCTTCGTCGGGACTCTTCCCTCAGGGTTTCCCGACCCTGCGAAGGCCAGCGCCAAGGAGATTGCCGCGGTGAGGGCACGTGATTGCACCGTGGATCGAATGAACGCCTACCTTGGGCTGAATTCCCCCGTCCCCTCGCGATTCCGGCCGGTCGCGCTCTTTCCCAATAGCGTCGAGTACGCCGCCGGCGAGCGCTGGATCCGCTGCGATCTCGTCTATAGCAGCGGCCTCAGTCTCGGCGAGGTTCCCAAGCCGGCTGCCGCGTGGGTCGCAGACAACGTCGCCAACCTCTCCGTCTTCAACTATTGCACCCCCGGGGTCGGCTACTCGAAGATGCCAAGCCCGACCAAGACGTTGGCTGCGGACTGCACGAGTCCGACGAAGCAGTGGGTTCTCGTTGCGCGACCAATCGTCGGCACCATCGGGCAGAAATACCCGGGATCACGCAAACTCGACAGCAAAGCGTCCGCGAAGTGCAAGTCCTTCAGGAACACCTATAGCGGTGGGATCAAGGACCCCTACGAGCGCGGCTGGTCGTACATCTATCCGATGGCGAAGGGTTGGGCTGAGGGCGTGCGCACCGTGTCGTGCTGGGTCCCCCTCAAGCAATACCTCAACTCCCAGGGGTAGGTGCGAGGTCGTCGTCAGCCTGCCCGCCCACGCCACCGCCGCACAGTGCCAATAGGTGCGTTCGGTGTCATCCGCGCGCATAGCCGGGTCACGTGGCAACGTGGGGCCGGTCAACCTGCTTCGAATTCGCGAAACCCTCGCGGTCAACTTCGATTTGCCCGGGCGACCTCGCCTCGACGACCGGATTCGACGGCCGCTCAGTCGATGATCGTCGGTCGGGGCCCGATACCCCAGGCGATGTAGTTCCACATCCAGTTCGCGACGACGCTCACACGGTTTCGCCCGCCGGCGAGGTAGAACACGTGCAAGCCGAGCCAAG
The DNA here is from genome assembly GCA_945861925.1 of Bifidobacterium breve. Taxonomy (GTDB): domain Bacteria; phylum Actinomycetota; class Actinomycetes; order S36-B12; family S36-B12; genus WLND01. The sequence goes on from CAMAWO010000099.1 coordinate 9,537, forward strand.
CCAGCCAAGCGGGCGTGCCGTGCAGGCGGATGCCACCGGGAGCCTCGACCACCGCCCGACGTCGTCCGATCGTCGCCATTTGACCCTTGTCCTTGTAGGCGAAAGCGGTAATCGATCCGCCGGACACCTTGGCCCTGATCTGGCGCGCCACGTGCCGGCCCATCTGCATTGCGACCGGCGCGATCATCGGGAGGGGCCGACCACCAGGCCCCTCCAAGCAGGCTGTATCGCCGATGACCCAGACGTCATCCGCGAGTTGGAGCATGTCGTTCACTCGGAGCCTGTTCATCCGGTCTGTTAGCCCCAACGCCGTCCACTGCGGGGGCGCAGAAACACCGGCGGCCCACATGATCGTGCCGGCAGGGAGGACCTCCCCGGATTTGAGGTGGACATCGGCCGGATACATTCGGTCGACCGACGCATTGACCATGACACTCGCCCCGAGTTCCTCGAGCTCCTCCTTCGCATGCCTGCTCGACTTCTCACTAAACATTGGCAGGATGCGCGGTCCGGCCTCGACGAGCGTGACATGCGCCGCGTCGCTGATTCGGGGGAACTCACGACGCATGGCCCGCTGGAGTTCAGCGACCGCGCCGGTCACTTCCACACCGGTCGGACCGCCTCCCACCACAACGACACGCAGGTGCTCTCGGGGCCGGTGGCCGTTATCAACCTCCTCGTAGGTGGTGAGCAGTCGGATCCGGATCGCGTTCGCCTCGCGTATCGACTTCATCTGGAACGCGTGCTCGGCAACCCCCGGGACGCCGAAGGTCGTGCTCACACTCCCCGTCGCGATGACCAACTCGTCCCACGGCACGATCGCCCCGTCGTCGAGTCGAATGGTCTTTCCTTCAATGTCCATGCGGACGACCTCGCCCCGACGAAAGTCAACGCCGGGGATAGCACCGCGGACCGAGTAGGCGATGTCCTCGTCTGGGAGTCCGCCCGTAGCGACCTGGTAGAGGAGCGGTGCAAAGAGGTGGTAAGGGTTCCGGTCGATGACCGTCACGTGGACGCCATCCGCGCCGGTCAGCTTCCTTGCGCAACTGAGGCCCCCGAAGCCAGCCCCGATGATCACCACACGATGCTCAGCCACGTCCTTAGTTTAGTGACATTCCCCGATCGAGGCCTGCGAGCGAACGCCGGTCACGACAGCGCCTCGGAGAGCCCGAGCCACTCCTCCTCAAGCGCCCCCTTCTTCACTGTCAGGTCCAACAGGTCCCTCCCCAAGCGGGCCAGCGCCTTGTGATCCTCCGGGTTATCGGCCATCTGAACGTGGATTTTTCGCTCCTCGGCATCGAGCTTCACGATTGACCGCTCAACCCGCGAGAGATCCTTCGCCGCCGCTCGCTGCTTGGCCGCCGAGGTCACCGGTTTCTCCGAGGCAGACTGACCACCCGCCTGCCCAAACGCGCTGCGGACACTGAGGTACTCGTCAATGCCCCCGATGAGTGACGAAATCCGCTCGTCCCCGAACAGCGCCACGAAGTCGTCGCATACCCGCTCAAGGAAGTAGCGGTCGTGCGAGATCACGAGAAGCGTCCCGGCGAACCCATCGAGGAGGTCCTCGAGTGCGGTGAGAGTTTCGACGTCGAAGTCGTTCGTCGGCTCATCGAGGACGAGGACGTTGGGGCCGCCCATGAGCAGGCGGGTGAGCTGAAGTCTGCGGCGTTCCCCACCGGAAAGATCGCTCACCGGGGTCCACTGGGCATCAGCACCGAAGCCGAGCCGCTCGCACAGCTGCGATGCGGTGAGTTCCCGCCCCTTGCCGAGCTCGACCCGTGATGCCACTGCCTCAACCGCCTCGAGCACCCGCCACCGCGGGTTGAGCTCCTCGAGGTGCTGAGAAAGGTACGCGGGCTTCACCGTCACACCCGTCGTGACCGAGCCCCGCGACGCCGGAATCTCGCCGAGGATCATCCTGATGAGCGAGGTCTTTCCTGAGCCGTTCGAGCCGATGATGCCAATGCGGTCACCGGGGCCGATGTTCCACTCGCAGTGATCGAGCAGGTCGCGTGCCGTGCCGGCCTCGGCATCGCCGATCGTCAGTGTCGCATCGTGGAGTTCGTAGACGGTCTTGCCGAGGCGCGAGCCTGCGAACGCGAGTAGTTCGACGGCATCGCGGGGCGGGGGCTCGTTGCTGATGAGCTCATTCGCGGCATCGATGCGGAACTTGGGCTTGGAGGTGCGGGCCGGGGCGCCGCGGCGCAGCCAGGCCAACTCCTTGCGAATGAGGTTCTGTCGCCTCGCCTCGCTCGCATTCG